>CAZZWN010000240.1:0-5400 GCA_964657765.1 uncultured Acetobacteraceae bacterium | reverse complement strand
CCCGCCCGCAGCTGCGCGATCGTCGCGCGTGACGTGATCTGCTCCGGGTTCATCCGCAGCTCGATCACCGAGGGCTTCCCGCTCGCGACGGCACGCTGAAACGCGGGGCTGAACTCGGCGGTGGCGGAAACGACCTCGCCATGGCCGCCGAACGCCTCGATATACCTGGCGAAGTCGGGATTGGTGAGCTGGGTGCCGGAAATGCGCCCGGGATAGGTCCGTTCCTGATACATGCGGATCGTGCCGTACATCGCGTTGTTGAACACCAGCACGATCGGCGCCGCGCCATACTGGAACGCGGTCGCGATCTCCTGCCCGGTCATCAGCATGCCGCCGTCGCCGACGAAGGTGACGACCATGCGGCCGGGAAACGCGATCGCCCCCGCAACCCCGGCCGGGACGCCGTAGCCCATGGCGCCGTTGGTCGGCCCGATCATCCGCTGACCGGCGCCAAAGTTGATGAACCGCGCCGGCCACGTCGCAAAATTGCCGGCGTCCGAGGTGAAGATGGCGTCCGGCGTCGCCAGCGCCTCCAGCTCACGCATGACTTGCGCCAGGTTCAGCGGCCCCTCGTACTCCGGAACCGCACGCCCGGCCTCCCGCACGGCACGCAGCGACTGGGTCCAAGCGCCCCAAGGCGCCGCGACCGGGGTCAACGCCGCAGCAGCGTAGGCAAAGGCGTTCAGCTCGCTCGCGATGCCCAGCGCCGGGCGGAACACCCGGCCGATCTCGGCCGCGTCCGGATAGACGTGGATGATCGGCGCGCCGCCCTGCGCCGGGAACAGCTGGTAGCCCTGCGTCGTCGCCTCGCCCAGCCTCGTGCCGATGGCGAGGATCAGGTCCGCCTCCCGCGCCTGCGCCACCAGCGCCGGGTCGGAGCCGACGCCGAGGTCGCCGACGAAGTTCGGCAGCGTGCCGTCATACAGCGCCTGCCGCCGGAACCCGACGGCGACCGGCAGCCCCTGCCCTACCAGGAACTCGCCCACCGCCGCCCGGCCCGCGTCGGTCCAGCCGCCGCCGCCCAGGATCGCCAGCGGCTTGCGGCTCGCGGCCAGCATCGCCTGCATCCGCTCCAGCACGGCGGGCGCCGGCGGGCCATAGGACAACGACGCCCGGCCAATGTCGGGCACGCTCACGACATGCTTCTGCATTTCTTCGCTGAGCGCGATTACCACCGGGCCCGGCCGCCCGGTCGTGGCGACATCGACCGCATGCGCGATCAGCTCCGGGATGCGCCGCGCGTCGTCGATCTGCGTGACCCACTTGGCCAGTGGGCCGAACATGCGGCGATAGTCGACCTCCTGGAAGCTGTCGCGGTCGGTTTCCTCGAACGGGATCTGCCCGACAAACAGCAGCAACGGCGTGCTGTCCTGCATCGCCACGTGCACGCCGATGGCGCCATGGCAGGCGCCGGGCCCGCGGGTAACCATGGCGGCGGCGATGCGGCCCGTCAGCTTGCCATAGGCCTCGGCCATGTTGACCGCGCCGGCCTCGAACCGGCAGGTCACGAGCGCCAGCCGGTCGCGGACGTCATACAGGCCGTCCAGCACGTCGAGGTAGCTCTCGCCTGGCACGGCGAACACATGGTCGATGCCCTGTGCCACCAGCGCGTCCGCCAGCACGCGGCCACCAAGGCGGGCAATCACTCCAGGCGGCTGCATGTCCATCCCAACTCTCCGCTGTTTTGCCCAGAGTACGCCGCCCCGGCTCGCTGTCCATAGCGCCTGCGTCGTGCCAAGCTGTCGACCACCCGGCCCAGCGGAGGAACCGCCCCATGATAAAATTCTACTTTCATCCGTCGCCCAACCCAGCCAAGGTCGCGCTGTTCCTCGAAGAGTCCGGCCTGCCCTACGAGCTCGTGCCCGTCGACACCCGCAAGGGCGAGCAGTTCGACCCGGCCTTCCTCGCCATCAACCCCAACGCCAAGACCCCGGCCATCACCGACGGCGACGCGACGGTGTTCGACAGCAACGCCATCCTGCTCTACCTCGGCGAAAAGACCGGCCAGTTCATGCCCGACGACACGCCCGCAATGCGCGGCGAGCTGCTGTCCTGGCTGATGTTCGTCGCCACCGGCATCGGCCCCTACTCGGGCCAGGCGGTTCACTTCCAGCATTACGCGCCGGAGCCGAAGGACTACGCGGTGAGCCGCTACCTGTTCGAGGCCCGGCGGCACTACGGCATCCTGGATGCGCGCCTCGCCAGCCGCCGCTACATGCTGGGCGACGAATACACCATCGTCGACATGGCGGTATGGGGCTGGGCGCGGGTGGTGCCGTTCGTGCTCGGCCCCGACGCATGGGCCGGCCTGCCCAACCTCAAGCGCCTGTTCGACGAGATCAGCGCCCGGCCCGCCGCCGCCCGCGCCGAGGCGTTGCGGGGACGTCACGCCTTCAAGACCGAGATGGACGCCGACGCCCGGCGCAACATGTTCCGCCATATCGACACCGGCGCGGCTGCCTGAAAACAGCAGGAACCCTCGATGCGGGCAATCTTCGTGCAGATCAAGTGCGACATGGGGCAGGCCTACCGGGTCGCGCAGGTCGCGGTCGATACGATCGAGGAGCTGTCGGAGATCTACTCGACCTCGGGCCAGTATGATTTGCTGGGCAAATTCTATCTGGACGACGCGCAGGACACCGGCCTGTTCGTGACCGACCGCGTGCAAACGCTGTCCGGCGTGGCCGACACCTACACGTTGATCACATTCAACGCATTCGCCTCGACAAAAGGCTAATACCCGAGCGCCATCCCGTCCTTCCGCGGATCGGACCCGCCGACCAAACAGCCGCGCTCGTGGTCGATCCAGATGGCCTGGCCGCCGCCATGCGGGCGCTCGGCCGCCATGATGTCGTGGCCGAGCCGCGCCAACTGCTCCGTCACGGCCGTGGGAACGCCGCGCTCGACCTCGACCTTGCCCTGATACGGGAACACCCGCGGCAGGTCGAGCGCCTGCTGGATGTCCAGGCCGTATTCGAACATGTTGCTGAGGAACAGGCTCTGGCCCATCGGCTGGAAGTGTCCGCCCATGACGCCGAACGGCATCACCGCCCGGCCGCCCTGCATGACCATGCCGGGGATGATGGTGTGCATCGGCCGCTTGTCCGGCGCGATGCAGTTCGGATGGCCGCGCTCGATGCGAAAGCCCATGCCGCGGTTCTGCAGCATCACGCCCGATCTCGCCGCGAGTATGCCGGAGCCGAAGCTCTGGAACAGCGAGTTGATGAAGCTGCACGCATTGCCGTCGCGGTCCACGACGCAAAGATAGACGGTATCGCGGTGCACCGGCAGCATGGCCTCGCCCGGCGCGGGCATGGCCGTCATCGCAAGCGCCGGGTCGATCAGCCGGCGCAGGGCCGCCAAGTACTCGGGGCTGGTGAGGTGCGCGACGGGGACCTCCGCCTGGGAGGGGTCGGCCAGGAAGGCGTTGCGGTCGCGATACACCAGGCGCGCGGCCTCCAGATGGCGATGCAGGCGCTCGGCGCCGAGCGGGCCGTCGCGCGCCGGGTCGAAGCCCTCCAGGATGCCGAGCAGCATCAGCACGTGCAGGCCGGAGCCGTTGGGCGGGCACTGCCAGACCTCCATGCCGCGCCACGTGCTGTGGATCGGCTCCACGAACGACGCGGCCGTGCGCCCGGCGGCGAAATCGGCTTCGGTTTGCAGCCCGCCATGCGCGCGCAGGGTCGCGACCATATCGGCCGCCACCGCGCCCTCGTAGAACCCGGCCGCGCCATGCCGCGCGATGCTGCGCAGCGTCTCCGCCAGTGGGCGCTGGACGAAGCGGTCCCCCTCGCGCGGCGCAGCGCCGTTCGGCAGGAACGCATCGGCACCATTGCGGCGGAGCTTATCCTCCGCCGCACGCCAGTCGGAGGCGACCCGGTGGTGCACCGGCCAGCCATCCTCGGCAAAGCCGATCGCGGGCCGCAGCAGTTCGTCGAGACCCTTGGTGCCGTGCGCCGCCAGCAGCGTTTCCCAGGCCGAGACGGCGCCGGGTATGGTGACGGTATGCGGCGACGTGTTCTCAAGCGCCGTGATCCCCGCGTCCTCGAACCAGTCGATGCTGGCGGCGGCCGGCGCGCGGCCGGAGCCGTTCAGCGCCACCACCCGCCCCTCGCCGGCGGGCGCATACAGGCAGAAGCAGTCGCCGCCGATGCCGGTGGATTGCGGCTCGATCACGCCCAGCACGGCGGCGGCGGCGACGGCGGCATCGAGCGCATTGCCGCCGGCGCGCAGCACGTCGAGCGCCGTAAGGGTCGCGGCCGGCATGCTGGTCGCGGCCATGCCGTGGGTGGCGTAGACCGGGCTGCGTCCGGGCAGATGGAAGTCGCGTGGGGCAAGCGGGGTCATGCCGGGTCCTGGGAAAATTGGGGCGCACGACGCTGGCACGCGGCGTCGGAGTTGGCAATTGGCGCGGCGATCCCTCATGTTGCAGCCATGGAAACTTCCGCGACGACCACTGCGACCTCGGTTGCGACTCTGGACGACTTCGACCGCATCGACATCCGCGTCGGCACGATCGTCGACGCGCAGCCCTATCCGGAGGCGCGCAAGCCGGCGTTCAAGCTTTGGATCGACTTCGGCGCGGAGCTCGGGGTGCGGCAGTCCTCGGCGCAGATCACCGTGCACTACAACGTGTCCGAACTGATCGGCCGCCAGGTCTGCGCCGTGGTCAACTTCGCGCCGCGGCAAATCGGCAAGTTCCGCAGCGAGGTGCTGACGCTCGGCATGCCCGATGCCGAGGGCGCCGTGGTGCTCGTGCGGCCCGACCGCGCCGTCCCGGCCGGCGGACGGCTGTTTTGACCGCCGTCGCCTACGCGACCGTCACCTGGGACCAGTTGCACCGCGACGCGCGGACGCTGGCCACCGCGTTGATGCCGCTCGGACCTTTCCGCGGCATCGTCGCCGTCTCGCGCGGCGGCCTGATCCCGGCGGCGATCATCGCGCGGGAGCTGGAATGCCGCCTGATCGAGAGCGTGTCGGTGGCGACCTATGACGACGAGCGGCGCGGCCAGCCGCAGGTGCTGAAGCCTCCCAGCGCGGCGGGGGACGGCGCCGGGTTCCTGATCGTCGACGATTTGGTCGATAGCGGCGTCACTGCCCAACTCGTGCGCGACCTGCTGCCGCAGGCGCATTTCGCTTGTTTATATGCGAAGCCGGCCGGCAAGCGCCTGGCGGATACTTGGGTGGTCGAGGTGCCGCAGGAGACCTGGATTCTGTTCCCGTGGGATACGGCGCCGCTGTTCGTGCCGCCGCTTGCCCAGCGCAGTGGCGGTAGCTGATTGCCGTCCATGCGGCGATGAGGGGCCTTGCGGCGTGGCGGTCGCTGGGCTAAGTCGCGTGGCTCTGCTGCGCCCGTAGCTCAATTGGATAGAGCACCAGACTACGAATCTGGGGGTTGGA
>CAZZWN010000239.1:0-5430 GCA_964657765.1 uncultured Acetobacteraceae bacterium | reverse complement strand
GGCGTGGCCGGCGCTGATTGAAATTCCCGATATCGGCCACCTGTTCGCCGTCGATGGCCGGCCGGTGCTGGCGGCGTGGGGCCATGCTGGTTCCGGAGCGTCCGGGCGGCTGCTGCGGCTTGACGACGGCGTGCCCTGGCGCGCTGCGCCCCGTCGGCCGTGGGCCCGGTATGGCGCGGCATTGGGCGTATTGGCCGGGATGGCGCTCGCGGCCGGGCTGCTGCTGCCGATGGCGCCGCATTGGTTTGTGGACCAGCCGGCGGCGTGCGCGATCGTGCCGGGCCAGCTCGACGCGCTGCATGGGCAGATGGAGCTGGACGGCCGCGGCCAGGAGCTGCGCACCCTGCTGGCGACGCTCACGGAAGAGGTCGGCCGCGCGCAACTGCTGTGCCCGGTCGCGGTGCTGCCGCAAGCGCCGGTGCCGAGGCCCGCGCCCGCGTTGCCGCCGCACGCCGACCTGCCGCAAGATCGCTGGGACCGGCACGACCTGACGATGCTCGAGGGCTGCTGGAACCTTTATACCGTCGTCACCGTGTTCAATGAGGACGGGACCGGAGGCTCGAAGATCCGCGATTGGCGGCAGTGCTTCGATGGTCACGGCACCGGCCGGCAAACCGTCGCGCTCGAAGACGGCCGGCAGTGCGAGGGGGCGCTGACCGCCGTGTTCGACCAGGATGCAGCGCTGCGCGTGACCGAACCCACGGCGTGTCACGGCTCCCTTCATCTATCCCGCAGCGAGCGCCTGTGCCGGCGTTCGGGCGATGCAGAGGCGGAGTGCAGCGGACAAACCGTCGAGGGCGGCTTGTCCGGCCACCACTATGCCGGCCGATTCCGGCGATGACCCGTTCCGCCCCAACCCATGGAAGCAGCCCCATGCCGCCGCTGATCACCCTCATCCCCAACAGCGGCATCCAGTTCTGGGACGTCGACCTGAACGCCGACGCCCTGCCCCGCCAGGCGCGCACGTTCTGGGAGGAGCCGATGGGCGGCCCGCCGGATGCGAACGGCGCGGTCAAGGCCAAGCTGCATGAGTTGCAGCAGGACCCCGAGACCGGCCAGTTGGTCGAGGCGCTCAGCCGCGATCCGCCGCCGGACGATCAGACCTATCCAATCAGCACCCGGCAGGCGCTGGAGATGCATCTCGGCCGCTGGGTGCCGCTGCCCTATTTCACGTTGCTGTCCCGCAGCAGCATCGGGGTGGAGGCGCATGAGCAGGGGCCCAGCAACTGGGCGCGCGGCCGGCTGGCGCCGCATCCAAGCCCGGCGCCGGGCCGGACGCACCGGCTGACGCTCGCCTTCGACACCGCGCTGCTGCCGCATGGCGCCGGGCCATATGTCGCGCCGACGCCGGACGACAGCGTCCGGCAGCAGGAGTTCGTCTTCGTCGCCGACCCCGTCGCCAACGCCTGGTTCCTGAACGAGGCCTGGATCGGCGATTGGCTGCGGGAGATGCTGATCGAGATGCTGACGGCGGCCCGCGGCGGCCGTGCGCTGCGGCCCGACGACCTGCGCCGCGGCTGCGAGCACTACGCGCGCTATCAGGTCATGCTGGCCCTGCTCAGCGCGGCGGACCTGCTGCCGCGGGTGCGTCTGCTGGACGTTATTTCGAGCAATTTGGGATACTTGCCGGTCGAGGTCGACCTGGTGCTTGATCTCGGCAACGCCCGGACCTGCGGCATACTGATCGAAGAGCATCCGGGCCAGGGCATGAACCTGTCCGACAGCTACCCGCTGGCGCTGCGCGACCTCTCGCAGCCCGAATGCCTGCACGAACGCCCGTTCGATAGCCGGGTCGAGTTCTCCCGCGCGAGCTTTGGGCGCGAGGCCGTGAGCCGGCGGTCCGGCCGTGCCTCTGCGTTCTCCTGGCCCAGTCCGATCCGGGTCGGGCCGGAGGCGATCCGGCTCGCGGGTGCGCGGCTGGGCAACGAGGGCTCGACCGGGCTGTCGTCGCCCAAACGCTATTTGTGGGACACCCGCCCGGCGACCCAGGGCTGGCGCTTCAACGGCCGCGCCACTGACGGGGTGACGACCGATCCGCCGGTGAACGGCTCGTTCATGGCGCTGGTGGCCGAGGACGGCAGCGTGCTGCGGCCGGGCCAGGGCAAGCCGGCGGTGCGGGCGCGGTTCAGCCGCAGCAGCGTGTTCACCTTCATGCTGACGGAGATCCTGCTGCAGGCGCTGGGCCAGATGAACGCGCCCGGCACCCGCGTGCGGCGACGGGACGCGGACAAGCCGCGGCACTTGCGCAGCCTGTTGCTGACGATGCCGCCGGGCATGCCGGTGGCGGAGCAGCACATCCTGCGCGCGCGTGCCCAGGGCGCGGTAACGTTGGCCTGGAACATGCTGGAATGGAACGGAAACGTTAATCCACCGCGCGTGCTGGCGAACCTCGACGAGGCGACCGCGACGCAGATCGTCTGGCTGCACAACGAGGTGACGGAGCGACTGCAGGGCGATGCCGGGGCGCTGATGGACCTGATTGGGCGGCATCGGCCCGAGGTCGCAGCGACGCGGAGCCTGCGCATCGCCAGCATCGACATCGGCGGCGGCACGACGGATTTGATGGTCAGCACCTACGTCGTGCAGGGCGGCGAGGCGATCGTGCCGCGGCAGGACTTCCGCGAGAGCTTTAAGATCGCGGGCGACGACGTGCTGGAGCGGATCATCACCACCGTTGCACTGCCGGCGTTCGCCGCGGCGTTGCGCGACGCCGGCGTGGCCGACCCGCGCGCCCTGTTGAGCCGGACGCTCGGCCAGGACCAGGGCGGCCAGTCCGAGCCGGAGCGGCACCAGCGGCGGCAGTTCGTGTCCATGGTGCTCGAGCCCGTCGGAATTGCGATCCTGCGCAGCTACGAGACGATCGAAGGCCGCGCGACGGGCGAGGTGCTGCGCCGTACCGTGGGCGAGATCATGGGCGCGGATTTGGAGCGGGCCGCCCGTGCCATGGCGTATCTGGAGCGCGCGGCCGAGGCCGCCGGCACGCGCGCCTTCCGGGTGGCTGACGTGCTGATGGCAGTGGACGCGCAGCAGGTCGAGCCCGTGATCGCCGCAGTGCTGGGCCCGGTGCTGGCCGATTTGTGCGAGGTCGTCTGGGAATATGACTGCGACGTGCTGCTGCTGTCGGGTCGGCCGTCGCGGCTGCGGGTCGTGGGCGATATCGTGCTGGCGAAGGCGCCGGTGCCGCCGCACCGGATCGTCGGCATGCACCGCTACCGCGTCGGCGAGAAGTATCCGTTCCGGGACGCCGCCAACCGGATCGAGGACCCGAAGACGACGGCGGCCGTGGGCGCGGCGCTTTGCGTCCAGGCCGAGGGCCGGCTGCGGAATTTCATGCTGCGGACGGGCAAGCTATCAATGCGGTCCACTGCTCGTTACATTGGCAAAATGGATAACCACGGCCAGATCAGGGATGAGAACGTGCTGCTGCGCAACGTCGACCTGGATGGGCCGCCTGCTGCGGAGCAGCGCTCCCAGCGAGCGCAAGACATCGCATTCAAGGTCGCGTTCCAGACCGTGATGCAGCTCGGGTTCCGCCAGTTGCCGCTCGCGCGCTGGACCGCGACGCCGCTGTATATGTTGGAGTTCGCCAACCCCGACGACGCGCACCGCATGGACCTGCCGCTGACGGTCACCGTCGCCCGGCGCGAGATCGATCCCGACGACGCCAATGCCGAGATGCAGCGCGAGAGCTTCATAGTGGACGAGGTGATGGACGCCGCGGGCGCCACGCAGCGCAATGGCGACGTGCGGCTGCGGCTGCAGACCATCGACGACCAGGACGGCTATTGGCGCGACACCGGCCGGCTGTCGATCCCATGACGGGCGTGCCCATGACGAGCGTCATCGAGCGTGCGGCGCAGGTTGCGGAGCTTGCGCGCGACGGCGCTGCCTGGCTGGAGGCGAACCGTGCCCGGCTGAAGGAAGAGCCGACGGCGCTTGTCCGCGACTTTCGGCGGTTCGGACGCCGGGCCGCCCGGCTGCGCGCGGCGGCCGGGCGGCCGATGTGCGTCGCGGTGTTCGGCGCATCGCAGGCGGGCAAAAGCTATTTGGTTTCATCGCTGGCCACGCGGCCGGGTCAGCCATTGGTGGCGGCGTATGGCGACAAGCGGCTGAATTTTCTACAGGATCTCAACCCGCAGGGTGGAAAAGAGAGCACCGGGCTGGTGTCCCGGTTCACGGCGCGGAGCGTCGTGGCGCCGACGCAATCGCCTGTGCCGCTGCGGCTGATGTCGCAGACTGACATCGTGAAGATTTTGGCCAACGCCTTTTTGGAGGACTTCAAGATACGCGACTTGCGTCCGCCGGAGCCCGCCGCCATCGACGCGCTGTTCGCCCGACTGTCGCTTCAGGTGGGCGGTCCGGGGCGGGGCGGCCTTGCGGTTGACGATCTCGGGGTCGACGACATCGAGGAGCTGCGGGAATACTTCGACCTGCATTTCGGCAGCCACCCGATGCTGCAGGCGCTCGGCCCCGCCTATTGGGCGCACGCCGCCGAGGTCATCCCGCTGCTGCCGCCGGAGGCGCGGGCCGAGGCCTATGCGCCGCTCTGGAACGGAACGGCGGCCTTCACTGGCGTGGCGCGGCAGCTGACTGCGGCGCTGGCGGCACTCGGCTTTCCCGATACGGCGTTTTGCGGGCTGGACGCGCTGTTGCCTCGCGAAACCAGCGTGTTGGATGCCGACATGGTGTTCGGTCTGGGCGACGTCACGCGCGGCACGCTGCGGCTCGTGTCCGCGTCCGGCGCATCGGCGCTGATCGACCGGCCCGTGGCGGCGGCGCTGATCGCCGAGATCACGGTGCCGCTGACCGAGCGTCCTTGGGACTTCTTCGACCATACCGACCTGCTGGATTTCCCCGGTGCGCGGACGCGTGAGGAGATCGTCGATCCCGAGAGCTTCCTAGCCCAGCCGGGCCGGCTGGGCCGCGTGTTCCTGCGCGGCAAGGTCGCCTATCTGTTCCAGCGCTACAACGCCGAGCAGGAGATCGCGGCGATGCTGCTATGCGTCGGCCCGTCGAACCAGGACGTGCAGACGCTGCCCAACATGATCGACGACTGGATCGGCCAGACCGTCGGCCCGACCCCGGAGGCGCGCGCCAAGCAGCGCAACAGCCTGTTCCTTGTACTAACCAAGTTCGATGGCGAGTTCGAGGACAAGGCCGGCGAGGATGTCGCGAGCGGCCAGCGCTGGACGGCACGGCTGCAGGCGTCGCTGCTGGACTTTTTCGGCAAGGCGCATGGCTGGCCGCGCGCCTGGACGCCCGGACGGCCGTTCACCAACACATTCTGGCTGCGCAGCACCGGCATCGGCTTCGCCGCCATCATGGACTATGCGGGCGGCGTCGAGACGGGGGTTGCGCCCCGCGCGGCGGCGGACGTGCTGCGGCGACGGACGGCGTATCTCGGCAACGGCCTGATCCAGGCGCATTTCG
>CAZZWN010000238.1:0-5458 GCA_964657765.1 uncultured Acetobacteraceae bacterium | reverse complement strand
CGGGTGCTGGCGGTGTGCGGCGACGGCGGCTTCATGATGAACAGCCAGGAGCTGGAGACGGCGGTGCGGCTGCGGCTCGACCTCGTGGTGCTGATCCTCGACGACGGCGCCTATGGCATGATCCGCTGGAAGCAGGCGGTGGACAGCTTCCCGGATTTCGGCCTGACGTTCGGCAACCCGGATTTCGTCAAGTATGCCGAGAGCTATGGCGCGCGAGGCACCAGGGTCGAGGCGACCGAAGGCCTGATCCCGGCGCTGGAGGCGGCGTTCCAGGGCGGCGGCGTGCATCTGGTCGTGGTGCCGGTTGATTATGTCGAGAATACCCGCGTGCTGGTGGACGAGCTGCGGGCCCGGATGCCGGCGGGTGCGATGCCGATCAACGGGTCGGCCTGACGCACTGCCGGGGCGCGGTGGGTTCCGTAAGGTGAGGCTTGCGCGCATAGAGTGCCGGCATGGACACCAACGTCGCCGAGAACCTGCCTGATCCCTTCGACTCGTTTCCAATGCCGGAGCGCACCGGCTCGTGCCTGGCCATTTCGAAGCGCGGCTTTCACAACATCGCCTACGTGGAGTGGGGCGACCCGGCGTCGGAACGTGTCGCCGTCTGCGTGCACGGCCTGTCGCGGCAGGGCCGGGACTTCGACCGGCTGGCGGCCGTCCTGGCGCAGCGCGGGTGGCGGGTGGTCTGCCCGGACCTGGTCGGTCGCGGCCGCAGCGATTGGCTGCGCGACCCGCAGGAATATAACCTGCCGCAATACGCCGCCGACCTCACCACGCTGATCGCACGGCTGGGTGTGCCGAGCGTCGACTGGATCGGCACGTCGCTGGGCGGCCTGATCGGGATGGTCATAGCAGGGCAGGAAAAATCACCGATCCGTCGCTTGGTCGTCAACGACGTGGGACCGTTCCTGCCGTGGCAGGCGCTGCTCCGGCTGGGCAACTCGGTGCGCAATGCGCCGCGGAGCTTCCCTGACCTCGCCGCGGCAGTGGCGCACTACCGCGGCCTGCTGCAGCCCTTCGGACACCTCACGGACGCCGAATGGCAGCATCTCGCAATGCATAGCGTGCGCCAGGACGCGGCCGGGCGCTGGATCAAGGTGTTCGATCCCGATATCACCGCCTCGTTCCACGCCGGGCTGTTCTTCAATCTCAGCCTTTGGACGTACTGGGACGCGATACGCTGCCCGACGCTCGTGCTGCGCGGGGCGGAGTCTGACCTGCTGCTGCGGTCGACTGCGCACGACATGGCCCGGCGCGGCCCGCGGGCGACGATCGTGGAGTTCGGCGACTGTGGGCATGCACCGGCACTGCTGGACCGGGAACAGATCGGGGTGGTGGTCGATTGGCTCGCTGCTCACGGCGAGTCGGATGGACAGAAAGACATGCCGTAGATGCAACCCTATGCTGCACCGCAGCAAAATGCTTGATTATCGGTAATGTGAGGCGTAGAAAGGTTTTGCTGCGTTGCAGCATAAACCATGGGGACCCGCCGTGCGGCAGGCGTCCCAATCGAAGGAGCCTCCGATGTCGATCACCACGTTCTCCAAGCCGAATTCCACCGCTTCGCAGTCTTTCAACGAGACCGTCGCCGACTTGAAGCATGGCGCGGATTCCGCCACTGCCGCCTATGGCGCGATGTCCGAGAAGGCGGCGAAGACGGCCACCGACCTGACCGCCTTCCACCGCGGCACGCTCGAGGCGCTGGCGCAGGCCGGGCAGATTTTTGCCGCTGAGTCTCAGGACCTGTTCCGCCAGGCGGCAGAAGCCGGCCAGGCGGCTTTCACCGAGAGCCTGAACAACCTGCGCGCGATCGCCACCGCGAAGACCGTCAAGCAGCGGCTTGAGTTGCAGGCGAATTTCATCCGCAGCTCGGCCATCTTGACGGTATCCGAGGGCAGCCGCTTCGCCCGCGCCAGCATCGACCTGGCCGAGAAGGCGTCCGCCCCGCTCACGGCACGCGTCTACCTTGCCGCCGAGACGTTCGCCAAGCCGATCGTCTAAGGAGCACATGCTTCGAGCCGGGTCGCGAGGCCCGGCTCGGGCGCTTATGCAGCGGGTGAGTTGACTTAGATCAAGTGCGTCGCGCCGTGTCCCTGTAGAAGGCCGTCCTGGGGCCCCTCCCGATTCTGCATGCCACCAAAGGCCGAGCGCCCATGTTCATTGCCACCAAGCTGTTGTCGCCCCTGCTGGCCCCGACGGCGCTGATGATCGAGCTCGCCCTGCTCGGCCTGCTGTTGCGGCGTCGCTCGGTCACGGCGCTCGCCATCGGCCTGATGGTGGCCTGCATGATACTGCCAGTCGCGACCTGGGCTGGACGCCCGCTCGAGAACCGGTTCCCTGCCGTCGTCGAGCCGCCGGAGCATGTGGACGGCATCATCCTGCTCGGCGGCGCCATCGACGACCTGACCAGCCAGGACCGTCAGACTGCGACGTTCAACGACGCGGCCAACCGGATCACCACCTTCGTCACGCTGGCGCGCCGATATCCCGATGCGCGATTGGTGATGGCGGCTGGCTCCGGCGACCTCCAGCAAGGGCACGCCAGCGAGGCGCCATGGGCACTCAAGCAATTCGCCGACCTAAACCTAGACCCAAGCCGCGTGATGTCCGATGCGAACTCGCGCACCACCTGGGAGAACGCCGTCGAGGTCAACCGGATGGTGCGGCCGAAGCCGGACGAGACCTGGGTGCTGCTCACGTCGGCGGTGCATATGCCGCGCGCCGTGGGGGTGTTCCGCGCCGCCGGCTGGCGTGTGCTGCCCTGGCCGGTTGGCTACCGCTCGCGCAACCAACTGGACATCTGGACCCCCGCGCTGAGCGGCGGCTTCGCAACCCTCGACATGGCGGCGCATGAGTGGACCGGCTTGCTGGCCTATTGGCTGCAAGGCCATTCCAGCGCGTTGTTCCCAGCACCCTGAGTCCCCGGCATCAGGCCGCCGGAAGCCGGTTCTGATACATGCTCAAATGCGCGAAGGCAGCTGCGAGCAGCGGCGTCGACACGCCAAGGGCCCTCGCGCGCAGGAGGAAGTCACCAAGGATCTGGTCGGCCTCCACCGGCAATCCCGCTTGCAGGTCCCGATACATCGACGACGTCAGCGGCGAGCCCTTGGCGGTCATTGTCGCCGTCGCCGACGCCATGAACGCCTCGCTCGGTGCATGTCCTGCGGCAGTCGACACGGCCGCGCATTCCATCAGGAGCTGTTGCGCCGAACCCGCGCCGCCAGCCTTCTCGATCTCGCCGATCGTGCCGCGCAACAGGCTGTTGATGCCGCCCAGGGTGGCGAGCAGGATCCATTTCTCCCACATCTCGCGATCGATCGTGGGCGACAGCCGCGCGTCGAAGCCGGCACCCTGCATGAACGTGTCGAGCGCGCCAGTGCGGTCGGACGGCGCTCCGTCCAGTTCCCCATACGCGAGTTCCTGCAGCGGGCTGAGCTGGACGACGCGGCCCCGCTCGTCGAGCATCGTCGCGACCTTGCAGACACAGCCGATCACGGCGCCTGCGCCGAAGCGGGCGGTCAGCAGGCCCATGTGCCGCATGCCATTCAGCACTGGTAGGATCATGGTGGCCGGGCCGACCGCCGGGGCGAGGTCGGCCATGGCGGCATCGAGCGAGAACGCCTTCACCGTCAGCAGCACGGCGTCGAACGGCGCTGCGATCTCGTTGGCGGTCGCGACCTGTGGCTGCAGCGTGACGCCGCCATGCGGGCTGATGATCTCCAGCCCGGCCGCGCGCAGCCGTGCAGCCCGCGCCGGCCGGACCAAGAAGACGACGTCGCGGCCGGCCTGGGCGAGGCGGCCGCCAAAATAGCCGCCCGTTGATCCCGCACCGACGATCAGCATGCGCATGGCACCCGCTCTCCCTACAACCCAGCAACCATCCTTACGGGAGCATGACGCCTGGCGGCTACTGCGGCAACCGGACCCAGAGTTCGACGGCGAGCCGGACCGATGCGCAGGCGTTCCACGACCCGGTCGGGGAGGGCGGACCGCGCTCCCGGCTCAAAAAAATATTTTGGGATACGGAATTCACCGTGGGTTTTCCCGCGCTACATCGTTAAGCGGTAAAACATAGAAGGCGAGAGCAATCCATCATGCGGAACATCTTGTGCGCCGGTTTGGCCGCTGTTTCGATCTGCACCGCGGCCCCAAAGCCCGCCGAGGCATACTACTATGGTGGCGGAGGAGGCTTCGCGGTCGGCGCACTCCTCGGGCTTGGCGTCGGCGCCGTGGTCGGGACAGCCATCGCACGGCCGTATTACCCGTATGGATATTACCCCTACGGCGGTTATTACCCGTACGGCTACTATCCTTCGGCGTATCCCTACGCGGTTCCATATGGCTATCCGTATGCGCCGCCGCTCGTCGGCTATCCGCCGGTGCCGGTCGCCTATCCACCACCTGGCTACCCCGTCCCGGTGGCGCCGCGTGCGCCCTATGCGAACCAGCCGGCCAACTACGCACCACCAGCACAGCCGTCGTCGGGGCAGCCGCCACAATGCCGGACCGGCCAGTTCTTCAATTCGTTGACCGGAAATTGCGACCGCCGTTGATCGCCGGCGGCTTAGGCCGATTGAGCGTCGCCCTGGGCGCTGAAGGCATGGGCCTCCGGGGCGGTCTCGAAGACATTCGGCTTCAACTGGCGCTCGGCCAAGCCGGCGCCAAGTTTCAGCCGCATGAAGGCGCTCGTCGTGTAGCGCGACGCCGTCGTATAGTAGTGGTCTTCTAAGTACGCGATCATCGAGAACCAGGCGTCCGACACGGCCGGGTCGAGGGTGAAGCCGTCGTAGTTGATCACGAGGGCCACGCGCCGGCCCACCGCGCGGCAGCGCCCCTCGATCTCACGCCGCACCAGTTCCACTTCGTCCAGGCTGCGAACGTGGAAACCCTCGTAGTTGATGAACATCGTGTTGCGGCCGGCGTCGTGGCTGACGCGGTCGCTCATGCCGAGCCCGAGCAGTTGCTGCTCCAGCCCCATCGGCTTGGGCCGGAACAGGCGCGCATCCATCGCCTTCGGGTCGCGGACGATCGGGCGAAATCCCATGAGGGCCAGGATGTCGCGGTCGATGTCGATGCCCGGCGCGACCTCGATCAGCTCAACGCCCTCCGTCGTGCGCCGTAGGACGCAGCGTTCGGTGATATAGAACGCCGGCTGACCGGTCTCGGCCGCATAGGCGCCGCTGAAGGTGACCTGCTCGACCGCCTCGATGAACTTGCGGCTTCGGCCCTCGGCCACGATGCGCAGGCGGCCATCCTCGACCGCAATCTGCAGCCCGCCGGCGGTGAAGGTGCCGGCGAACACGACCTTGCGCGCGTTCTGGCTGATGTTGATGAATCCGCCGGCGCCGGCCAGCCGGTCACCGAAGCGGCTCACGTTGACGTTGCCCTCGGTGTCCGCCTGCGCCATGCCCAGGCACGCCATGTCGAGCCCGCCGCCGTCGTAGAAGTCGAACTGCTG
>CAZZWN010000237.1:0-5462 GCA_964657765.1 uncultured Acetobacteraceae bacterium | reverse complement strand
CCGGTGTCGGGGTCCTTGAAGTCCTGGTCCTCGATCCAGGCGTCGGCATAGTCGAGGTAACGGTCGAACAGGTTCTGCCCATAGTCGCCGTAGCTCTCCAGATAGGCCTTCTGGATCTCGTTGCCGATGAACTCGGCGTAGCGCGAGGCGAGCTCGGACTTGATCGTGGCGAGGTAGGCGGCCTCCGTCTCCGGCGGGAACTGCTCGCGGCGGATCGCCTGCTCCAGCACATACATGAGGTGCACGGGGTCGGCGGCGACCTCGTTCGACGAGTGGTTGAAGGTCGCCGACAGCACCTTGTAGGCGAACCGGGTGGAGATGCCCTCCATGCCCTCGTCGACGCCCGCAGTGTCGCGATACTCCTGCATGGTGCGGACCTTGGGGTCGGTCTCGCGGATGTTCTCGCCGTCATAGACCCGCATCTTGGCGAACGGGCGCGAGTTGGCGTGCGGCTTCAGGCGCGACAGCACCGCGAACCGCGCCAGCATCTCCAGCGTATGCGGCGCGCAGGGCGCCTCCGCCAAGGCCGAGCCGCTGATGAGCTTGCGGTAGATCAAGCCCTCCTCGGTCACGCGCAGGCAATACGGCACCTTCACCACCGAAACGCGGTCGAGGAACGCCTCGTTGGTGCGGTTGTTGCGGAAGCTCTGCCACTCCGCCTCGTTGGAGTGGGCCAGCAGGATGCCCTGGAACGGGATCGCGCCGATATTCTCGGTGCCGAGATAGTTGCCTTCCTGCGTCGCCGTCAGCAGCGGATGCAGCATCTTGATCGGCGCCTTGAACATCTCGACGAACTCGAGGATGCCCTGGTTGGCGCGGTTCAGCCCGCCGGAGAAGCCGTAGGCGTCGGGGTCGTTCTGGCTGTAGGTCTCCAGCTTGCGGATATCGACCTTGCCGACGAGGGCGGAGATGTCCTGGTTGTTGTCGTCGCCGGGCTCGGTCTTCGCCACCGCAATCTGCTTGCGGCGCGACGGATACAGCTTGACGACGCGGAACCGCTCGATGTCGCCGTCCCATTCCTCGAGCCGCTTCAGCGCCCACGGGCTGGCGATCCCGGTCAGCACCCGGCGCGGAATGCCGTATTTCTCCTGCAGCACATCGGCCATGGTCTCGGGGTCGAACAGCCCAAGCGGGCTCTCGAACACCGGGCTCAGCTCGGCGCCGGCCTTCAGCACATAGATCGGCTCCTGCTCCATCAGCGCCTTGAGCCGCTCACCGAGCGACGACTTGCCGCCGCCGACGGGGCCGAGCAGATAAAGCACCTGCTTGCGTTCCTCGAGACCCTGCGCGGCGTGGCGGAAGAAGCCGACGATGCGCTCGATCGTCTCCTCCATGCCGTGGAACTCGGAAAATGCCGGATACGCCCTGATGGTGCGGTTCAGGAAGATGCGGCCGAGCCGCGGTTCGCGCGACGTATCGAGCAGCTCGGGTTCGCCGATCGCCTTCAGCATGCGCTCGGCGGGGCTGGCATAGCAGCTCGGGTCGTCGCGGCAGGCGGTCAGATAATCCGCCAGGCTCATCTCGACCTCGCGATGCTGCTCGCGAAGCGAGGCATGGAGGGAAAATACGGTGTTGCTTTGAAGCATCAAAAAAACTCCCCAAAGGAGCCAGAATATCGAACGCCCGGCATCCGGTTCGGCAACCAGCAGCTCGACGCAATCGCTACGATAGTTGGGTGTTCGTAGCGCGGAGGCAAGCGACTCCGTTACCAAAGCGCTCACCAAGGCTAACCTGCCCTTGGCCTCCAACGCACGCGCAACCTGTTCGTTTGTCCCCTTGCAAATCACATGCCGGGTGATCCGTGGCCAAAACGCGACAGCTCCGGCGGGCGCGGGCAGAACTGCGCTTATAAGCTTTCCGGCTTCGTAAAAATACCAAGCTTTTTTCGCAAGGCTTCGAGGCGGCCCATGCCTGAACTCGCCGAGGGGGCAGGCATAAAAAAACCCGGCCCCAGGTCTTCGCCCAGGGCCGGGTCATGTCGGAGCGGTCGCGGTTAGGCGCGTCGGGTAGTCGCCACCGCCGCCAGGTCGCGGCGGGGAGCGCCAAAGCCGCCGCCCAGCCATCCCGCCAGCGCGCCGAGCGCCAGGGCGACGAAGCCGAAGATGCCGGCGCTGGCCACGCCCTTGCGGGTCGCCTCGGCAGCCTGCGTCGCTTTCTGCTTCGCGGTGTCGATGCCCTGACGATACTGCTGCTCAGCCTGCGTCAGCCGGGTCCTCGCCTCGTCGGGACTGACGTTGGCCATCTTGGCGAGGCTGTCCACCGCCCGGTCACGCGACGCGTCGGCCGCCTGCTTGTCGCCGCTGGCGCTCGCTCGGATGTAGGTCGTCACGTTCTCCTGAGCGGTTTGTGCGTCGTCCGGATTGACCAGCCGCTTCACCTGGGCCTGCAGCGCGTCGCCATTGGTATTCTGCGCGATGCCCGTGGCCGCCGACGCCGCTGCGCGCCCCGCGCCGCCCAGCGTGCTGCCGAGTGCGCTGAAGGTGCCGCCGATGAGGCCGCCGACGGCAGAGGTCAGCAGGTAGACGATCAGCAACGTCGCGACGCACCAGGACACGAAACCGTGCCAGCGCGCCGTGTTGCTGTCCGACGTGCCGCAGAGCCGGCCGGCGACGATGCCGCCCACCAGCGACGCGATGATGCCGGAGAGCGTGAACCAGACGCCGCTCGTCAGCGAGAAGTTGCCCGCGGTTGGGTTATCGGCCGTATTGGCGGCGTCGACCGCGGATGCGCCAATGCCGATGCCAAGGATGTTGAGCAGCAATTGCACGACAAGCGCCGCCGCGACCCCGGCGAGGATTGCGCCCCACGAGACGCGGTTGCGCAGATGGGTACGCTGGTCGTCGGGTACGACCACTTCGCCGGTGGGTCCGCGCGAAGCGGCGTAATCTGAGGCCATAGACACGATGCGCCCTCCCTAACGGTTGATCAGGCGGGCCAGCACGTAGCCGACGCCGACCGCTGCGAGCAGCGCAACCATCGGCCGCTCCGACATGAAGCTGTCGAGCTCGGCGCCCATCGAGGACGCGCCGTCCCGCGCCGCATCCTTCACCGAGCCGTATGCGTTCTGCGCCCGCCCGGTCACCTGGTCCAGCTTGCCCTCCGCCTGGGTTTGCGTGTCGCCTGTCAGGCCGCCGACGGCGTCCTTGACTTGGCCGCCGATGTTGCTGGCGGCACCCTTGATCCGGTCTTCGTCCATGTTGCGCTCCTTGTGGTCGCGGGGCGGCCAGGATGGCCGGCCTATGTAAGACCGTCTAACGCGCGACGCCTGATTGGTTGCATGGGGGTAGCGGGAAGTTCATGCCGAAATGGATGCGGCAAGATCACAAGACCATGGGCATCGTGCATCCGAGGAAAGGCTAATGTAAGTAACCATCGCATGTCATCAGGCGACCAGGGCAACGGGCGGGAGCGCTATCACCACGGCAATCTGCGCGAGGCGCTGATCCAAGCGGCGCTGGCCATGATCGCCGAGCGTGGCCTGGCCGGCTTCGCAATCGCTGAGCTGGCCAGGGTGGTCGGCGTCAGCCCGGCTGCCCCATATCGGCATTTCCGCGACCGCAACGCCGTGATCGCCGAGGTGGCGCGGCGGGGCTTCGAATCGCTCGCCGCCGATTTGACCGCTGCCGCGGCCGGCTGGCGCACCGACCCGCTCAGTGCACTCGAACGCGCGGCCCAGGCGCAGCTCGCCTTTGCCGGCCGCGAAGCGGCGGTCTACGCGACCATGTTCGACAGCGGTTTCCCATCCGGCGAGCATCCGGATTTAGTACAGGCACGCGACGCCGCGTTTGCCGTCCTGCGCCGGGTCGCCGAGGCCGCATGCGCGTTGAGCCGCGCACCCCGCCGGCCGCCGCCGCTGATGGTGGCACTGCATGTATGGTCGCTGACCCACGGGATCGCGACGCTGTTCGTCAGCCAGGACGGCAGCAACCGCCTGTTGATACCCATGCCGCCCGAGGCATTGCTGGAGGCCGGACTGCTCGTCTACCTCCAGTCGCTCGGCTTGCCCTGCGGACCGAGCGGCTGAATGCGCGGCATCTGTTCACAAAAACGTGATATACCGCCTTGATGATATGCGGCGGCCGCGGTGTAAATGTCTCTCACATGGAAAGGGAGGCGTGTGATGTTGCAAGCCAAGTTGGACGAGTGGGGCAAGCCGGCCTGGATATCGCTCTTGGTGCTCGCGTTCATAACCGGATGGCCGCTCGGGCTTGCAGTGCTGGCCTACTTGGCCGGTAGTGGCCGCTTGCGGGCCTGGCGCTCCGAAATGCCGGGCACTTGGTTCAACCTGCGCGGGACCCCGCCCGGCAAGCACCAAACCGGCCGGTTTCGGCGGGGCTACCAAGCGTCGAGCGGCAACCACGCCTTCGACTCCTATCGCGAGGAGATGCTGCGCCGGCTCGAGGAGGAGCAGCAGGAGTTTCAGAACTACCTCGATCGGCTGCGCCAGGCGCGCGACAAGGCCGAGTTCGATGGGTTCATGGCCGAGCGCCGGCGCCGGTCGGACGTTGCGGAGCCAACGACCGACGCTTAGTCCTATCGCCTGAACGGGGGCGGCCGGGCGCGTGGCCTGGCCGCCCCCGTGCGGGTGCGCAACGAAGCCAGGCAGAGCGAGAGGTTTTGCCGGGCGGCACGGGCGGCCCCAAATGCGCCCATGCGCGGTCTCCCCGTTCCAGCGGCATTCTGGTCGCCGCGCGGAGGATGCATGTATGGCATTTTACGACACCTCCGTTAGCATCATGGCGCTAGCATCCTGGCGCAAGCCGGGGCAGCCGGACGCATGCCGTGGGGAGGGCACAACATGGAGATCACGCCGACGCACGAGACATTGGGCGCCAATGTCGAAGGCATCGACCTGTCGCAGCCGCTCGGTGCCGCCGATTTCGGCACCATCCTGCGGGCGCTGGGCGAGCACGGCGTGTTGTGCTTCCCGCGGCAGTCGCTGGACGCGCAGCAGCTGAAGGCGTTCTCCGGGCATTTCGGCGGACTGCAGGCGTCGCTGACCGGGACCTACTGCGAGCCCGGCATGCCGGAGGTGATGATCCTGTCGAACGTCGTCGAGGACGGCAAGCCGCTCGGCCTCGCGGATGCCGGGCAGGATTGGCACACCGACATGTCGTATAACGACCTGATCGGCTTTACTAACGTGCTGTATGGCATCAGGATTCCGCGGCGCGATGGCCGGGCGCTGGGCAACACCGTGTTCGCCAACATGCACGCGGCCTATGACGGCCTTGCCGACGACCTGAAGCAGCGGCTGCGCGGCATGACCGCGACGCACGACTTCAACAAGTTCTGGGAGGAGATGCGCCAGCGCCCCGGCAGCACCCGCCCGCCACTGACGCCGGAACAGCGCGCCCAGCGTCCGCCCGCGGTGCATCCGGTGTTCATGACCCACCCCATCACCGGCCGCCAGATCCTGTATTGCAACCCCGGCTACGTCATTCGCATCAGTGAACTCGATG
>CAZZWN010000236.1:0-5495 GCA_964657765.1 uncultured Acetobacteraceae bacterium | reverse complement strand
TCCCGAAGACCAGTTCGCACCGAGGTACCACGACCCGTTGCCCGTCAACCATTTTGCGCTCGCCACTGCCACTCATCCCTAAAACTAGAACGGGAAAATGACATTAATTAAATTTAATACAATATTTGAGAACGGCAGAAAGCGTTATTTTTAATACACAAGAACGTTACGTTTACGTTAGAGGCGTATGCTCGGGCCGATCCAGAATTGAACAGACGTGCGATCCAGCAAACGACCGAGGCGATATCGGGCCGATGCCGCTCCCGCTAAAGTTGGGCGAGGCTGGTGCGGGCCGTCTCGATCAACTGCTCCATCGCCACCAGCGAGCCGCTATCGAGGTTCAACCGGGCGGCCGTGAGGTCGTCCCGGACCGTGCCGATCGCCTGATCCATCTCTGCGCCGAGACCGGCCGTCTCGCTCTCGCGCAGTGCTGCGAGCGCCAGGTCGAGCCCACGCCTGATTTCACCGGCATTGGCCGCAACCGCAGCACGATGGGCGCGGTCGAGCTCAAGCTGCGCCGTCTCCAGCAGCGCGCGGCCGTGGTGCGCTTCAATCGACATGGCCGCTACTTCTTCGCGCCGAGCGGATAGAGGTAATCGAGCAGAAAATCCTTCATCGAAGCCGGCGGCTTAGCCGTATCCTGCGCGGGCAACGAGGTCTCAGCATTGTCATTATGCGCCCCATCGCCGTGCACCGACCCGTTGCTGTATGTCCCGTCCTTGGCAGAAACGTCGCTGTCGGCGTACACGGGGTCATGAGCGAGAAGCTCACGCGGCGGCACGCTGCTCTCGACCTCGGCGGATGGCGCTTCGACCACCGATGGCTCGCTATGGCTTAGCAACGCGACGGTTTTCGACCCGAGCTCGTCCGACTGCACCAGCTCCACCACACGGCGCAGCGCATCGCTTCGTCCCAGCGCATAGGCGCGGTGCAGCGCCTCTTGCATCGCCGCAGCAATCGTTTCCAGTTCGTTGTTCTGCATCGACTAATCTCCCTCGTGACCGCAAAGCTAGTGCCAGGCCATATACGGCGCAATATCGTCCGCCCATCCCGGTTACGGGCTCGTCCTGTTACGACATAGGAATATCGCCAACTTTCCCACAGAATTGACCCTCGCGAGCTAACCGTGCAGGAGACGCCTCAAGACATCGATAAGTTGCCCCATGCGACAGCAAGAGCAGCGGCCCGGCGACGCGGCCTCGAACGAGAAATGGATCCTAACGGCCCAGCCCAACGTCGGGCCTGAGTCGGCGCTCGCCTGTGTAGAAAGCTTTCGATGAGCGGGACTCCGACGGTAGCGCACGCAGCCGTGTTCCTGACGACCGTCGCTGCATTCCATATCTCGAGGTACGGAGCTGTATGCCGTGGGGATCATGGGCCTTTGAAGCGGATGATGGCGTTCTCATGATGACGCCCGCAAGCTGATGGCCTTCAAGGGCAAGGCTCCCGGCAGCGGATCGGGCGAGATGTCCCGGCGCACCCAGTTGCTGCGGCCCTCGATCGCACTCTCTGACAAACAGGTGGGCGAGGCACGCCGCATGCGCCGGGCAGGCGCCGAGCCGGAGGCGATCGCCGCCGCGATGAGCCTGCCGCAGGACGAGGTTGAGAAGGCGCTGGTGCAGATGCGCTCCGCCCGGCCCGAAACCACGCGGGGCACGCTGAACGTGACGCTTGCGGCGCACCGCCTGATTATGAAGGAGCGTGTTGGCGATGAGCCGATCTGGCAGACGATGGACCGGATTCTCGACGAGCTGCTTCGCCTGCGTGGCGCTGCTGCCCCGCGGAGAAAGCCTCAGCCACCTCGACAGGACGACCTCCTTTCACCGCTCCCCGACCCTAAGCGCGGAGCTGACTAGTTATAAAGATTAACTTGCCGCAACGAACCAATTGTGAGATATTACTTGAATGATATACGCTTTCCACGACGCAGCCGCAGCTGCATTGTTGCCTGCCCGCGCGTGGGCCCGCGTTGCCAGCACGCTGCTGCGCGCGACGCCGGGGGCGGAACAGTACAACTGGGGAACCCGCGCCGCCATTGCATGGGCGGATGTCGCCAATGACGTGCTGCGCCCGCGCGGCAAGCCGGCGTGGAACATCAAAATCAGCCGCGGCGCCGAGGAGCCGTTGCATGAGAGTGTGGAGCTGGACCAGCCGTTCGTCCGGCTGCTGCGGTTCCAGGCGCCGGGCGCGAGCGGACGGCGCGTCTTGCTGGTTGCGCCAATGAGCGGGCATCACGCGACCCTGCTGCGCGGCACCGTGCAGGACATGGTCGACGCCGGCTTCGAGGTATTCGTCACCGACTGGCGCGATGCCAAGATCGTGCCGTTGCTGCACGGCGATTTCGACCTGGGCAGCTATATCGAGACGGTCATCGGTTTCCTGCAGCACCTTGGCTCCGAGACGCATGTCGTCGCGGTCTGCCAGCCGGCGCCGGCGGTGATTGCGGCGGTGTCGCTCATGGCAGCGCGCAACGACCCGGCGCAGCCTCGCAGCATGACGCTGATGGGCGGTCCGGTCGACACCAGGGCAGCGCCGACCGTCGTCACCCGGCTCGCCCAGGAGCACCCGATCGAATGGTTCGAGCGGCACATGACGGCGAGCATACCACCATGGCACGCTGGCGCATTCCGCCGGGTCTATCCGGGCTTCCTGCAGCTCGCCTCGTTCATCTCGATGAACCCCGACCGCCATATCGCGGCGCATCGCAAGATGTTCGACCACCTGATCCAGGGCGACGAGGACAGCGCCGCCGCGCATCGCCGCTTTTATGACGAATACCTCGCTGTCATGGACGTGCCCGCGAGCTACTATCTGCAAACGGTCGAGACATTCTTCCAAAAGCACGATCTCGCCGAGGGCCGCATGATGGTTCGCGACGAGCGTGTGGTGCCGTCCGCAATCGAGCATACTGCGCTCATGACGGTCGAAGGGGCGCTCGACGACATCTCCGCTCCTGGCCAGACCATCGCGGCGCAGGTGATATGCAGCGGCGTGCCATCCGATCGTAGAATGCAATACCTGCAGCCCGAGGTCGGCCACTACGGCATCTTCAATGGCCGCAAGTGGCGGAGCGAAATCCTGCCGCGCATCGGGGCGTTCATGGCAGCGAACTGACGGGCGCGGCCGGCCGGAAATCTTGCGGCCCGAAGCCCGTTCCGTTCAAAGCTTGCAGATCAAAAAAAGGCGGCACCCGAAAGCGCCGCCAAGTTTAGGGAGGAAACGTCCTGCAAACAGAGCGGCAAGCCGCTGTGTCGCCTCCCCAAGATCATAACAGTGCCGGCGCAATACAAGCCCGGTGCCGTCAGAAATTGTTGCACTGCATCACGATGCCGTAAACCCGGGTTTGCGCCGCCCCAGCTTGGGTCATTCACGTCGCGCAGGCGGGCGGCCAACAGGAGGGGTCCACTCTCCGCGCTGCCGCGCCGTCCAGGCATAGCGCGCGTCGCCCTCCAGCAAATGCAGGCTGTCGTGTAGTTTGTTGCGCTCGAGCCATCCGACGGCCGCCTCGAGCTCCTGCAAGGTCATGGCCGCCCGGCTCTTGCCCATCACCCGCTTCAGCACGGCATTGTAGCGATGGTAGCCGCCCTGTCCGCGCACTTGGCGCAGCGCGCCCTCGTCCTCGATCGCCTGCGCCGCCACCATCTCGCCGACACGGCGGCGCAGCCGGCGCTCGGCGACGCTCGGCAGCTCCAGCAACTCGCTTTGCACGGCCGGGTCGCCGGCGGCGAAGTTGGGCCCGGGCTTCAGGATCGCATAGCGCAGGGCCAGCGCGTTGCTGCTGAGCGGGACGATGCCCTCGGCCGCCTCGGCATCCGTCTGGCCCTGCAGCCATAGTGGCAGCTGGCTCTGACGCCTCGGCGTCGGAGTGCGCGCCAGGGTGCCCTGCTCGGTCTCGATGCGGTGGCGGAACTTGGCGAACAGCGGATCGTCGGGGTGGAACACCAGCGCCCGCTGGGCCGCATACGGCCCGGCATGGGGATCGACCCGGGTGGCGCGCGCGACCATCTGCTCCAACCACGGCCGGCTGCGGATTTGCGTCAGCGCGGCGACGACGGCGACCTCCGGCGCGTCCAGGCCCTCATACGCCATCGCGACCGTGACCAGGATCGTAGGCTCGGCCCGCAGGCGGAAACTGGCCAGCGTCTCCCGTGCGTCGCGCTCGTCGCTGGTGGCCAGGCGCACGTTGTCCTGCTGCGCACGCGGCATCCAGGCGCGGATGGTCTCCTGATAACGGCGGGCCGACACCTGGTCCGGCGCCACGATCAGCAGCTTGCCTAAGCCCCTGCCCTCGCCGCGCTCCGCCCGGCGCCGCGCCCGCAGGCTGCGCGTCGCGTCGAACGCCTGGCGCAGCAATGCGTCGGCGAACCCGGTCCGCAGCGCCGTGAACAGCGCCGGCCGCGTCGTCTCCGTGGGCCAATGGCCAAAAAGCCGGTGCGGCCCCACCTCCGCCGGCGAGCCGTCGGGCTGCTTGACCTCCGGGTCGAGCCAGCGCGCCTCGCCGTCCATCGCGCCGAACACCACCGGCAGCACGGCGCGCTCGGCCAACGCCTGGGCGCGGCTGTAGCCGACGACGGCCCAGCCGGACGCCAGCATATCCACCTCGCGCGTCGCCGCCCGTTGCCCGGCGCGATAGGGCAGCCACAGGATGCCGCGCCCGTCCGCGCGTTCCAACGTGCCGGACAGCAGCAACCGCAGCCGCGATGTCTCCAGCATGGGATGCAGCGCGCGGCTCCAGCCGGACGCCTCGTCCGGGGCGCCGCCGACGAGCGGCTCCGGCGTCATGTCGGACAATGCCGGCAGGTGATGCACCTCGTCGACGATCAGCAAATAGCGGTGCCGGCGGAACTCGGCCAAGTGCAGGTCCGGGGCGGCGGCGACGCCCTGGTAAGTGGTGACGTAGCCGGCGAGGCCGCGGCACAGGTCGGGATCATTGCCGGCGGCTCGCACGGAGAGGCCGTGGTCCAGGGCGTCGCGCCAGGTCGGGTCGGCGAAGGCCTCCTCGGCCTGCAAGCGCAGGCTGTCGCGCGGCACCACCCAGCAGACGCGGTCGATGACGCCGGCGCGGATCAACGCTGCGGCGGCAATGACGGGCAGCAGGCTCTTGCCGCCGCCGGGCGTGACGGCGGCCAGGATGTCGGCGACGTCGGTGGCCTGCCCGGACGCGATGGCCTGGACGATGGCGGCCACCTGAGCCTGGTGGGTGCGAAGCGGTCGAGTCGGCACGCAAGCTCCGGCGATAGGACTGCCGGCAGCATCCATGCATTCGGCGCGGCTGTTAATCCCTTCGCTGGATTTTATTCCGGCGTTTGCACGGAGGGGCGGCTGATGCTGCGTCCGCGCAGCAGCGGCCGTTCCTCGTGGTTCGCCGTCGCGCTCATGATCACGCCGCTCCATAGGACCAGCGACAGGGCGCCGGCCAGCCTTGCGTGTCGGGTCAGGGCGCCGCCGCCGATGCTTTTCAGGCCTACGGTTTTCGGCAGGCTGAACACGGACGC
>CAZZWN010000235.1:0-5531 GCA_964657765.1 uncultured Acetobacteraceae bacterium | reverse complement strand
AGGCGCCGCCCTTGCCGGGGGTGATGATCTGCTGCTTCAGCACGGTCCAGCGGCGGCCGCCGTGGTCCAGCACCTGACCGGCGCGAATGAGGTTTGCCTGCTGCTTCATCGAACGGACCTGCTTATCGGGACAAGACTTAAAGAGCTGGGCATGATGCCCATAGCGAGCCGCGTTTCTAACCCGCGTCCGGCACCCGGGCAAGGCGGTGGGCCGCGTCCGCCGGGGCGCGATCCAGCCCTGCCAGCCTATTCTGCTCCCTAAGCAGCGTGGCCAGGAAGAACGCCCGGCGATGATGGCCCAATGCGGCGAAGCGCGGCGACCAGGTGAACGCGTCGTGGATGCGGCGGGACAGCCTGGAGTCTGCATCGGCGGCAAAGAAGAAATGATTGGCCAGCAGGCAGAGGCCGCCCGGCATCAGGAGATTGGCCAGCCGCGCGCTCAACGCCTTGAGCAGGCCGTCGCTCAGCGGCGCCAAGTAGTAGAGCGTGTCGGCCAGGACAATGAGGTCAAAGCGTCCATCGAGTTCGGCCGGAAGGTCGAGGACATCGCCCTGGACGTAGGTCAGGTTGGCGATACCGGCCCCGCGTTCGCGTGCGTGCCCCAGCGCCGCCTCGGCAAGGTCGACGCCCAGCACCGCATCGCACCGCTCGGCCAGGCGTTGCGACAGCAGCCCGAGGCCGCATCCCAGATCGAGCGCATGGCTGAACCTCCGGTCGGGCAGCAGCGCCATGATCTGCTCATACTTGCGCTGCTGGTAGCGGTAGCGCCGGGTGGCGGAGGCCCAGGGATCGGTCGACTTGCTGTAGGCCTCCTCGAAGGCGACCCGGGCACCCGCAGCCGCCCGGGTCTTCTCGATTGCGGCATCGGTGCGCGCTCCGATCAAGAACAGGCTGAAATCACGCGGCAGGATGAACGTCGGATGGTCGAGGACACGGCGCAGCAGGCTGGTCGCGGCGTTTGTCGCGCCGGTCGATGATGATGGCACTCGCTGACCTTCCATGCACAGGAGCAGGCTGCCGGCATTGGCGCTGCACGAAGTTGATCCAGGCCGCAAATGCAAAAGCATGGCGGGGTGCAAGCGGCACGGTCGCCTGCGATCCGATCTACTACGATTGTTTTCGCAACGGCTAGGTAAATCTGACCATAACTATGAAGTATTGAAAAGCTCGCGCCGTTCGGCGTCGATGGCGCGCGCGGCTAGTCGATCAGCCTGTGCAACTGGCCTACGGAATCGCGCACGCCGCTGGGCTCGAGGTAGCCCGGCCCGATCGGCACCTTGCCGTGGCCGCCGGGGATGTCCAGCACGTAGGTGGGCCAGGCCAGGCCCGTGAGCCGGCCGCGCAGGGCGCGCAGGATGCGCTGGCCCTCGGCAATCGACACCGCGAACCGGGCCGTGCCCGGCGCCGGGTCGAGCTGGTGCAGGTAGTACGGCTTCACCCGGGCGCGGAGCATGGCGCGGAACAGCTCCTCCAGCGTCTCCGGGCTGTCGTTCACCCCGCGCAGCAATACGGATTGGCCCAGCAACGGCACTCCGGCGGCCTGGATGCGGCGGAGCGCTGCGACGGCGGCGGGGGTGAACTCGCGGGCATGGTTGGCGTGCACCACGAGCCAGACCGGGACCGCAGCCTCCATCGCCGCAGCAAGCGCGGTGGTGACGCGAGCCGGGTCGGCGACGGGGACGCGGGTGTGGATGCGCAGCAGCTCGACATGCGGGATGGCGGCGAGCGCCTGCAGCATGCCGCCAAGGCGGCGGGGGGAGAGCATCAGCGGGTCGCCGCCGGTCAGGATGACCTCGCGTATGGCGGGGTGCTCGCGGAACCAGGCGTAGGCGGCCTCAAGCTCGGCGTCGGACAGCACGCCGCCGCCGGGTCCGACATGCTCGCGGCGGAAGCAGAAGCGGCAATAGACCGGGCAGATGAGCAACGGCTTCAGCAATGCGCGGTCGGCATAGCGGTGGACGACGCCGGGCAGCGGCGATAGCGCGTCGTCGCCAATGGGATCGGCGAGCTCGTGCGGCGCGGTGTCGAGCTCGGCCGGATCCGGGATGAACTGTCGGCCGATCGGGTCGTCGGGGCGTTCGATCAATGCGCGCATGGGGTCCGGGATGGCCACGGCGTAGCGGGCGCCGACCCGCTCCAGCGCATCGAGCTGTGCGGGCGCGGCAAGGCCCGCCTCGATCAGCCCGGCGGCGTCGCGGATCATGCCCCGACGATCTCGGCCGCCGTATAGCCCTGCATGAACAACAGGGCGCGCAGGCCGCAGTGGTCGATGCGGACCCGCGCCTCGGCGCTGACGATCGGCTTGGCATGGAAGGCGACGCCCAGCCCGGCGGCGCGGATCATCGCAAGGTCGTTCGCCCCGTCGCCCACGGCCAGGCAATCGGCCATGTCAAGGCCCCGTGCTGCCGCAAGCTCCTGCAATGCATCGAGCTTCGCGGCCTGGTCCAGGATGGGCTCCCCGACCTCGCCGGTAAGCGCCAGGCCGTCGTCGAGCAGCGTGTTGGCGCGATGGACGTCGAAGCCGAGCCGGTCCGCGACCCGGCCGGTGAAGTAGGTGAAGCCGCCCGACACCAACGCGGCGGCAGCCCCGTTCGCACGCATGGTGGCGACCAGCTCGACCGCGCCGGACATCAGGCTGGTTCGGGCCCATGTCTGCGCCAGGGCGTCGAGCGGCAGGCCGCGCAACAGGCCGACGCGCTCACGCAATGCCGTGGCGAAGTCGATCTCGCCGTTCATGCTGCGCCGGGTGATGGCGGCCACATGGTCGTACAGCCCGGCATGGGCGGCGAGTTCGTCGAGCGTCTCCGTCGTGACGATGGTGCTGTCCATGTCGGCGATCAGGAGGCGCTTGCGGCGTCCGGCGGCGGCGGTGACGACGGCGTCGACCGGGGCGGCGTCGAGCGCTGCATGGATCGTTGCCGGGTCCAGAAGATCGGCGACCGGGATGTCGACCGCCTCGCCCTGCGATAGGATGACGGGCGAGCCGCCGCGCACCGCCTCGCCCACGCGTACGATCAGCGCGGGCGTGAGCGCGCCGGAGCCTTGGGGAGCGATGAGGGTGAGGACTTGCATGGCGCAGGGATGGCAGGGGTTGCGGGATGGAGCAAGCTGACGCGTCGCCTGGGGCGCTGATCGTCGCGGGCCCGACATGCAGCGGCAAGTCGGCGCTGGCGCTGGAGCTGGCGCGGTGCCTGGGCGGGGTCGTGATCAATGCCGACTCGATGCAGGTCTACCGCGAGCTGCGCATCCTGACCGCCCGGCCGACCCTTGCGGAGGAACAGGCCGCGCCGCACGCGCTCTATGGCATACGCGCAGCCGCCGAGCCCGGCAGCGCCGCGTGGTGGCGGCACGAGGCGCTATTGGCGATGGAGGCCGCGCGGGCGGCGGGACGGGTGCCGATCCTGTGCGGCGGCACCGGGCTGTATCTTTCGGCTTTGACCCAGGGAATCGCCGACATTCCCGATCCCGGCGCAACGGCGCGGACGGAGGCGCGTGCCCTGCTTGCGGGGCACGGCCCCGCGGCGCTGCACGAGCGGCTACGGCAAGCCGATCCGGCGACGGCGGCGACGCTGCGCCCGAGCGACGGCCAGCGGCTGGCGCGGGCATGGGAAGTATGGCGGGGCACCGGGCGCGGCATGGCGGAGTGGCACGCGGCGGCGCGGCTTCCACCGGACTGCCGATTCCGGATGGTGCTCTTGAACCCATCACGCGAAAGTTTACGCGAGGCAATCGCGTCGCGTTTTGCAACGATGCTGCAATCGGGCGCGTTGGATGAGGTGGCGGCGCTGTCGCGTCTGGCGCTCGACCCGGCGCTGCCGGCCATGCGGGCACATGGCGTGCCGGAACTGCTGGCGTATCGACGCGGGGAGCTTACATTGAATGAGGCGGAGCGGCGGACGCTGCTGGCGACGGGGCAGTATACCAAGCGGCAATCGACGTGGTTCCGGCACCGCACCATCGTCGACCCGTGCGCAACGCATATGATCCATGCGCGATTCGCGGATAAAACGCAATTTTCGGAAAGCGAGTGGTGTGGTTTAATGCGTTTCGTTAAGTTTGCCGGTTGACGCCGCATGACGAATGGTGCGATGGCCGTGCAATAAGGAGAGTGAGATGATGACGGCGACCCTGCAGCAATCCGGCGCTGAAATACTGCTGCGCGCACTGCGCGATCAGGGGGTCGAGGTCATTTTCGGCTATCCCGGCGGGGCCGTCCTGCCGATCTACGACGCGATCTACCAGCAGAATAGCATCCGCCACATCCTGGTGCGGCACGAGCAGGCGGCGGTGCACGCGGCCGAGGGCTATGCCCGCAGCACCGGCAAGGTCGGCGTCGTGCTCGTGACCAGCGGCCCTGGCGCGACCAATGCAGTGACGGGGCTGGTGGACGCGCTGATGGACAGCATCCCCATTGTCTGCCTCACGGGCCAGGTGCCGACGCATTTGATCGGCAACGACGCCTTCCAGGAGGCCGACACGACGGGCATCACTCGGCCCGCGACCAAGCATAATTACCTGATCAAGCGCTCCGAGGACGTCGCTCGCGTCGTGCACGAGGCATTCTACGTCGCCCGTAGCGGCCGGCCCGGCCCGGTGGTCATCGACCTGCCGAAGGACATCCTGATCGCGCCGGCGCCGTATCAGCCCGCTTCGGCCGAGCCGCACCGCAGCTACCGGCCCGTCACGCAGCCCGATCCGGCGCGCATCCATGAGGCCGTGCGGCTGCTGAAGTCGGCGAAGCGGCCGATCGTCTATAGCGGCGGCGGGGTCATCAACTCCGGCGATGCGGCGACGGCCGCGCTGGTCGCGTTCGTGCGTGCGACAGGCATGCCGTGCACCAGCACGCTGATGGGGCTGGGCGCCTATCCCTCGAACGATCCGCAGTTCCTGGGCATGTTGGGCATGCATGGCACCTACGAGGCCAACCACGCGATGCATGACTGCGACGTCATGTTCAACATCGGCGCGCGGTTCGACGACCGGGTGACGGGACGGATCAACGCCTTCAGCCCCGGCAGCCGCAAGATCCACGCCGACATCGACCCGAGCAGCATCAACAAGAACGTGCTGGTCGACGTCGCGATCGTCGGCGACGCGGCGCTGGTGCTGGAGGCATTGCTGGCGGCCTGGAAGGCGGACGACATCCAGCAGGACCGTACGGCGCTGGCGACCTGGTGGCGCGAGATCGACGCACGGCGCGCCATCGACAGCCTGAAATATACGCAAACCATGGCGCCGGGCGGCATCATCAAACCGCAGCACGCCATCCGCCGGCTGTATGAGATCACCCGCGAGACTGGACGCGAGACCTACATCAGCACCGAGGTCGGCCAGCATCAGATGTGGGCGGCGCAGCACTTCCGCTTCGACAAGCCGAACCGCTGGATGACATCGGGCGGGCTCGGCACCATGGGCTATGGGCTGCCGGCGGCGATGGGGGTGCAGATCGCGCATCCCGACGCGCTGGTGATCGACATCGCCGGCGAGGCGAGCATCCTGATGAACATCCAGGAGATGGCGACGCTGGCGCA
>CAZZWN010000234.1:1476-5541 GCA_964657765.1 uncultured Acetobacteraceae bacterium | reverse complement strand
GAACTCGACGATCTCCTGCAGCTCGGACTTCGCCTCGTCGATGCCGGCGACGTCATCGAAGGTCACGCGGCCCTGCTTCTCGGTCAGCAGTCGCGCGCGGGACTTGCCGAAGCCCATGGCTCGGCCGCCGCCCGACTGCATCTGCCGCATGAAGAACACCCAAACACCGATCAGCAGGAGCATGGGGAACCAGCTCAGCAGATAGTGCAGCAGCGGATTGTCGCTCTCTTCGGGCTTCGCGATGACGCGCACGCCCTTGTCGGTCAGCCGGCTGACCAGCGCCGGGTCCTCTGGCGTGTAGGTTTGGAAGGTGCGCCCGTCCGTAAGCTGGCCCGAGACCACGCGGCCCTGGATCAGCACATCCCGCACCCGGCCACCGTTCACGTCGCCAATGAAGTCGGAGTAGGGCACTTGCGCTGCCGCACGTTGGGTATTACCGGGTTGGAATAGGTTGAACAGCACTACGAGCAGTAGGGCTATTATGACCCAGAGCGCTAGATTTCGGCCGAAATTGCTCATCATTTGATCCTGGCGGTCCAGTCATCTCACCCGGGACTAGGCGCAGCCGGAGCAGCCCCGAAAATATGTTCCCAGCCCAATATAGGCCGGCGCCTCTTAACGTATCCTCAACATAGGGAGCCTATGCTGCCTCCGCATCCCCACCCAATCGATCCAAAGCAAATGGTGCAGGGGCCGCAGGACGAGGCGGACAGAACAGGACCGGCACGGCGTCGCAAGCGTCTGCGTTAGGATACGACAGATGCGGCACGGCGAACAATACACGATCGCGCCGAATGGCCGGCAATGTCCGCAGCAGCGCCGCCGGAAGATCGGACCAGCGCCGCAACCGCGCCGCATCGTCGCCGAGCGGGCCGATGGTGCTGCCTTCGGATGGCTGCGACGCCAGGCGAAAGCGACCATCCCACGTCACCCCAACCTGGCAGGGCTTGGCCGGCGCCTGGGCAGCGGCCTCGCGCCCGATCAGCCAGCCTGCCCTGCTGCGCAGGATCGCCGTTCCATGCAGCGTCGCTGGCCGCAACTGATCGTTGAGGCGCGCCACCGACGCCCGGGACGGCGGATGCGACGCGCCGGATACGGTTTGGACCAGCGCAGACAGCGCCGCTGCGCTGATAGCCGAACTCGAAACGACCGCGATGCCGCAAGGCAGCATTGCCGCTATTTCGGCCAATTCCGCCGCGACGGCTGCCTCCGCTGCCTGCCGCTCCCTGCCGAAGCGGCGCGCATCGCTCCACAGGCCTGGGACAATTGCGCTCGCATCCTTGTGGAAATCGGCTCGCATCCGGGCGCGCGGAGTGGCCAGGTCACCGTTGGTCGGATCGTCGACCCAATCGATCCCGGCGCTGCTCAGCGTCGCGCGCAGACGAGCAGGCATAATCGACAGCAACGGGCGCAGCAGGCGAACCGCGTCGACATGCGTCACCGCCGCCATCGCCGCCAAGCCACTGGGACCGCTGCCCGCCCGCCGGCGCAGCAGCAGCGTCTCAGCCTGGTCCTGCGCATGATGCGCCACCAGTAAGTCGGTAAGTCCGGCGCCTCGGCACGCTTCGGCCAGAGCCGCATAGCGGGCGGTCCGGGCGCGCTCGGCCAACCCAGGGCCGCGCGCCAACTTGATGGACAACACACGCGCCGCGACGCCCTGGACGGCGAGGCGGCGCGCCGTCAAAGCGGCCTCCTGACCAGACGCCGGGCGTAGGCCGTGATCGACGATAAGCGCCGTCGGCTCTCCCCAACCTGCGACCAGCATCGCAAGCGCCATGCTGTCAGCGCCGCCGGACACCGCGACGGCCACCCGTTTGCCCGAGGCAAACGGCCCCACCGCCGCCATCAGCCCCGCGAACTCCGACGCCGAGACCGGGGCGTGCGTCAGCGGCAGCCCAACCGGCCACGCGCCGCCGCGGCTGCCTGCTGTACATCGGACCGCTGCGACGGGAACTCCGTCTGCAGCCGGTCCAGCGCGGCGCAGGCATTGGTCCGGTCGTTCAGCCCGCCGAACGCGTTCGCCAGGCCGAGCAGCGCGTCCGGCGCCCGCGAGCCGTTGCGCGAACGGTTATAGGCGTCGTCATATGCGACCGCGGCGCCCGCGTAGTCGCGCTTGCCCATGAGCGCCTGGGCCAGCAGGAACTGCGCGTCGCCGGCGCGCGCAGTCCGACGGCCACCGGCCAGCACCTCGCGCGCATCCGTCTCGGCAACGGCGTAGTCGCGCCGGGCCAATGCGGCATTGCCCTCCTGCATCGCAAGCTCGGGTGGACGCCGGCCAGACGGCGCCGGGGCAGCAGGCGGCGGCGGCGCGGCAGTGCCAGGGGGGTCCGTAGCCGCCGAGTCCTGCTGGCGGAAGTTCAGGTCGGCAATCTGCTTGTTCAACCCGTCGATCTGACGGCGCGACGCGTTGGACTGCTCGTCGAGTTGCCCGCGCAGCCGCCGCACATCCTCCTCAAGCTGCGCGACGCGGCCCAGCAACTGCGCGGCGATCTCGCCGCCGCCGCCTCCGCCGCCGCTGTCGCCGCCGCGCCGCACCGGGGGTGCCAGCACACCCCGCTGGCTCTGCACCGCCTCCAGGTCGCGCCGCAGTTCGAGGATCTGGTTCTGCAACGCGATCCCTTCGCGGCTGTCCATCTGCGCCCGTGCCGGCCCGGCCAGCGCCAAACTAGCTGCGAACGCGACCGTCACTCCGACCGGGACCAGCGCAAGACGCACGAGCCTAGCGAACCGAGGTGGTGGCATTCCGGTTTTGCGAATACGCCTGATCGTCCGACCCCAACGCCGTCGGACGCTCCTTGCCAAAGCTCACGGCCGTAATGCGGGCGGAGGAAACGCCGCGCGCGACCAAATAATCGCGGGCAGCGTTGGCCCGGCGCTGGCCCAATGCGAGGTTGTACTCCGTCGTGCCGCGCTCATCGCAATTGCCGGCCATCTGCACGCTGGCTTGCGGGTAGCGGGCCATCCAGGCGGATTGCCGATCGAGCGTCGACCGTGCATCGCCGCTCAGCGACGAGCTGTCGAGCGCGTAAAACACTCGGTCGCCCACATTGGCCACCAGGTCCTCCTGGCTGCCCGGGGTGACGCCGGCCGTACTCGCCGTCGCGCCCGAGCCGGTGGCGGCGCCCGTGGTCACGGGCTTGTCCGCGCAGGCGCCCAGCATGGCAAGGGCTGCAATTACGCCAATGATCCTGAGCTTCATGGTGCTATGTTCCCTGAATGCCCGGGTGCGTGTCAACGAGTCCGGGGCGCTTTCGTTCCGCATTCAATGCGCGTTACGCCGCCGACCCAATTGGGTCAAGCACGCTGATGCCCGATGGCTATACGCAAACGCTGACACGTATGACCCGAGAGGCAGCGCCGCCCAGGTTCACGCCAGCAACGGCGACCACGCCGGATCGGAGGCGTCGGTCGGCGTGTTCATAATTCGTTCATTGAAACCGGTTATATCAATCGACACGAGGCGGGAGGAGTAGCCGCTGCCGCTGCGGTCCCGCGCCGGGCTCTCGCGGAAGAACATCAGCACGCGGCCGTTGGGGGCGAAGGTGGGCCCCTCGACGGAGAAGCTTTCGGACAGGATGCGCTCGCCCGTGCCGTCCGGCCGCATCACGCCGATCGCGAAGGTGCCGCCCGTCAAACGGGTAAATGCGATCAGGTCGCCGCGGGGCGACCAGACCGGCGTCGCGTAGCGGCCGCGGCCAAAGCTGATGCGCCGCACGCCGCCGCCGACCGCGTCCATGACATAGAGCTGCTGATCGCCGCCACGGTCCGAGTTGAACACGATCTGCGTGCCGTCCGAGCTGTAGCAGGGGCTGGTGTCGATCGCGCCGCCGGTGGTCAGCCGCCGCTCGCGCCCGCCGCCCATGCCGACGGTGATGATCTCCGACCCGGCGCCGCGGGCGACCGACATGATGATGGTGTTGCCGTCCGGGCTGAAGCGTGGGGCGAAGGTCATGCCGTCATACTCGCCCAACACGCGCTGCGCCCCGCTGCCGAGGTCGAAGGTATAAACACGCGGCCGGTTGTTTTGATACGACATGAACACGATCTCGTCGCGCGTCGGATGGA
>CAZZWN010000234.1:0-1376 GCA_964657765.1 uncultured Acetobacteraceae bacterium | reverse complement strand
CGCGGCCGGTTGTTTTGATACGACATGAACACGATCTCGTCGCGCGTCGGATGGAACCGTGGCGTCAGCGCCAGCCAGGCCCCATCGGTCAGCATGCGGTTGCCCTCGCCGTCCTGATCCATGATCGCCAGGCGCTTGACCCGGCGGTCGCGCGGCCCGGTCCCGGCGATGTAGGCGACCCGTGTATCGAAATAGCCCTTCTCGCCCAGCAGGCGCTCGTAGATCACGTCGCTGATGATATGGGCGATCCGGCGCCAGTTGGCGGCGGTGGTGGTGTAGGCGGTGCCCTGGATCTGCTGGCCCGGCAGCACGTCCCATAGCCGGAACTCGACCCGGACGTTGCTGCCGCCGCCCTCGACGCGGCCGGTCACCAGCGCCTGCGCGCCGACCGCCTTCCAGTTCTGGAAATTCGGCGTGTCGCCGGTATCGCCGCCGATCTGCGCTGCCTGGTTGATGGGGCGGAACAGGCCGGAACGGCCGAGGTTGTTGGTGATCACCCCCGCCATCTCCACACCGAGCTGCGTGCCGGTGAAGTTCGGGATGGCGATCGGGATCGGCGCCGTGCGGGCGCGGTCGACCGTTATCTCCGGCTGCTGGTCGCCCTTTCCGACGCCCCCCTGCCCAGCTCCCTGGGCCCGGGCGGCCAGCGGCATGGCCGCGACGGCGATGCCGGCCAACAGTGTGCGGCGGTCCATGAGGCTGCGGAGTGGATTCATGCTGCGTCTTTCTTAAACAGGCGCCAAGCTAGGGCCGGAACGTGATCTCGAACGAGTGGTTCTGTCCCTTCAGGGCGCCCGGCAATGGAAGCTGGGCGCACTCCGGGTCAAGTGCGGCCCGCCGGGCACGTTCGGCGAAGGCGCGGGCAACGCCGTTGCCGGTGCGCGACACGTCGTTCGGCGCGATGTCGGCGATGCGGATCGTGCCGGTCGCATCGGTTGTCACCATCAACCGCACGACCTGCTTGTCATAGTCCATCGCGGTCCGGTCACCGGTCCAGCACTCGCGCAGCCGGTCGCCGATCGCGCGCCGAACATTGGCGGTGAGCAGGGCGTTGTCGGCGCCGGCCGGGCTGCCACCGCCGGGTGCCGCGCCGCGAGGCGGGCTCGGCTGGGCGCGCGGCGGCTCCTTGGCGGCGAGCTGGGCGCGGAGCCGGTCCAGCGCACTGTCCAACGACTTGGTCTCGGGCGGCGGAGTGCGCGGAGAACCCGGCTGGCTCGCGGCGCTGTTGGCAGGCGGAGCGGGAGCCGGAGCCGGACGCGGCAAAGCCGGGGCGCCCGATGCCGGGGGCATCGGCGGCGGCGGCAAAGGTGCCGGCGCCGTTTGTAGGGGCGCAGGCGGCGTTGGTGCAGGTGACGGCGGCGCGGGCGGTGGCGGAA
>CAZZWN010000233.1:0-5558 GCA_964657765.1 uncultured Acetobacteraceae bacterium | reverse complement strand
TGCTCTATCCTGCTGAGCTACGCGGACACACCGAACACGACATACACCGGCCCAGCCGCATCCGACAAGGGTAGCGAAGCCGCCCCGGTCGGTGCAACATCATGGCAACGCCACCATAAGGAAAACAGCCATGTCGGGCTCAATGTCACACAAGGTCATCATCAGCTGCGCCATCACCGGCGCCATCCATACCCCGAGCATGTCGGACGCGCTGCCGATCACACCAGAAGAAATCGCCCAGAGCTCCATCGAAGCCGCCGAGGCCGGCGCCGCCATCATCCACCTGCACGCCCGCAACGCCGAGACCGGCGAGCCCACGCCCGACCCGGCCGTGTTCATGCGTTTCCTGCCCACCATCAAGCAATCGACCGACGCCGTGCTGAACATCACCACGGGCGGCGGGCTGCAGATGACGCTGGAGGAGCGGCTGGCCGCGCCGATGCAGGCGAAGCCGGAGATGTGCAGCCTCAACATGGGGTCGATGAACTTCAACATCTCGCGCGCCGCGGACAAGATCACGGACTGGAAGCACGCCTGGGAGAAGCCCTACCTCGCCGGCACCGACAACCACATTTTTCGCAATACCTTCCGCGACATCGAGGGCATTGTCGGCATGCTGGGCAAGGGGCATGGCACCCGGTTCGAGTTCGAGTGCTACGACATCGGGCATCTATACAACCTGGCCTACATGCTGGAGCGCAAGGTGGTCGAGCCGCCGCTGTTCGTGCAGACCATCTTCGGCATCCTGGGCGGGATCGGGGCGGAGCACCGCAACCTGATGTTCATGAAGGAGACGGCGGACCGGCTGTTCGGCCGCGATTACGTGTGGTCCGTGCTGGCGGCCGGGCGGCACCAGATGGCGTTCACCACCATGGCTGGCATCATGGGCGGCAACGTCCGCGTCGGGCTGGAGGACAGCCTGTATATCGGCAAGGGCCGCATGGCGGCGTCGAACGCCCAGCAGGTGGCGAAGATCAAGCATATCCTGGAGGAGCTGAGCCTGGAGGTCGCGACCCCGGCGGAGGCGCGCGCGATCCTGCATCTGAAGGGTGGGGACCGCGTGGGGTTCTGAGCATGATGGACCCAGGCGAGCTGCACGCGTCGTTGCTCACGATCGACACGCACATCGACATCCCCTGGCCGACCGGCCCGGATTTCTTCGATGACAGCCCGCGCGACCAGACCGGCCGCCGGGTGGACGCGCCGAAGATGCGGACCGGAGGCATGAAGGCGGCGTGTTTTGCCGCCTATGTGCCGCAGGGGCCGCGCACGCCGGAGGGCTGGGGTGCGGCAAGCAGCCGGGCGTTGGCGATGCTGGACGCGATCAACGGCCTGGCGCGTGACGCGGGCGATATCCGCGTGCGGATCGCAACGACGGCGGACGCGGTCGAGGCGGCAGGGCGGGACGGCGCCATCGCCATCATCCCCGCGGTCGAGAACGGCCATGCCATGGGCGAGGACCTCGGCATGCTGGCGGCGTTCCGGGCCAAGGGCGCGCGGTATATGACGCTCACGCATAACGGGCACAACGCGCTGTCCGACAGCAGCAACCCGCGCAAGGACCTGGGCGATGGCGCGACCCTGCACGGCGGCTTGAGCGAGCTGGGCCGGGCAGCGGTGCTGGAGCTGAACCGGCTGGGCATGCTGGTCGACATCTCGCACGTGTCGGCGCAGGGCGCGATGCAGGCGGCGATGCTGTCGCGCACGCCGGTGCTGGCGACGCATTCCTGCGTGCGGGCGCTGTGCGACGTGCCGCGCAATGTCGACGACCTGATGCTGGACGCGCTGCGGGATTGCGAGGGGATGGTGAACATCACCGCCATGCCCAGCTTCCTGCGGCCCGGCGGGCGCGCGGACGGGGTGACGGTGTCCGATTTCGTCGACCACATCGACTATGTGGTGAAACGCTGCGGGCTGGCGCATGTCGGCATCAGCTCGGATTTCGACGGCGGCGGGGCGTTTTCCGGATGGCGGGATGCGTCCGAGAGCGGCAACCTCACGGTGGAGCTGGTGCGCCGGGGCTATGACGCGGCGGAGATCGGGGCACTGTGGGGCGGCAACTTCCTGCGGCTGCTACGCCGTGCGGAGGAGGTCGCCGATGCCTGATGCGCCCTCACCGCAGACGATGCCGCGGCTGGGGCAGGGCACCTGGCGCATGGGGGAGGGGCAGCGCCCGCGTGCGGAGGAGGCGGCGGCGCTGCGGCTGGGCATCGAGCGCGGCATGACCTTGGTCGACACCGCGGAGATGTATGGCGAGGGTGCGGCGGAGGAGGTGGTGGCCGACGCCATCGCCGGGCAGCGGGACCGGGTGTTCCTGGTGTCGAAGGTGTATCCGCATAACGCGTCCCGCGCCGGCGTGGCTGCTGCTTGCGCGAGGAGCTTGAAGCGGCTGCGGACGGATTGCCTGGACCTTTATCTGCTGCATTGGCGCGGGGGCACGCCGCTGGCCGAGACGGTGGCCGGGTTCGAGGCTTTGCGTGCGGCCGGGCATATCCGGGCTTGGGGCGTGTCGAACTTCGACGTGGACGACATGGCGGAGCTGCCGCCGGGCTGCGGCGCGAACCAGGTATTGTACAATGTCGAGAGTCGCGGGATAGAGTTCGATTTGCTGCCGTGGTCGCGGGGGCAGGGGATGCCGGTGATGGCGTACTCGCCAGTGGGGCAGGGCGGGGCGCTGTTGCGGTCGAAGACGCTGGTGGAGATTGCCCGGCGGCACGAGGCCACTCCGGCGCAGATCGCGATCGCATGGACGCTGGCGCAACACAGCGTGGTCTCGATCCCGAAGGCGGGGGACCGCGTCCACGTCGGGCAGAATGCGGCCGCGGCGACGCTGCAGCTGACCGCGCAGGATTTGGCGGAGATCGACGCTGCGTTTCCGCCGCCGCGGCGCAAGCGACGCTTGGAGATGCTTTAACGCGAGGCCGCTAACGTCCCGACCTGGTCGCGGATCTCTGCGCCGTCATCGCGAGGAGCACTTGCTGCGCGGCGATCCAGGGCCGTGAGTCTGGCCAGCAACCATCGTGAGCCGGGCGGCGTTCAGTCCAGGCGAACATACCGCATATAATGATCGCGGTGATGTCTCAAATTTAATGCCGCATCCCCGTGTGATCATGTCTACTCCGTGCGGAAGCATCGGAAAGCCGGGCGCTATTTCCTCGGTTTTCCGCGCTCACCTACGGAAGGACACGTCCATGAACCGATGCGGCCGCGGTGCAGCTTTCCTAGCGCTCGCATGCCTGGTGACAGCCGTTGCCCATTCCGAAACGGTGCCGGCGCCGGCAACGGGCGCCGTTCCGTTCAACCTGAATAGCCCCCAGGTGCAGGAGGAGGCCCGCAAGCTGGCCGAGCAGCCGCTTGTGCCGCCGGCGCCCGCGCATCGAGTGGTCGAGGATCGCAGCGGACGTAAGCAGTCCGGCAAGGCGTCGGTCTATGCGCCCAGCTTCCAGGGCAAGCGCATGGCCAACGGGCAGCGCTTCGACCATGGCGGGCAGGCGGCGGCGAGCAAGACTCTGCCGCTCGGGACTGTCGCCAAGGTGACCAACCTCAAGAATGGCCGCACGGCCGTGGTCACGGTACAGGATCGCGGGCCTTATGTGGACGGCAGGACGGTTGATTTGACGAAGGCTGCGGCCGAGCAGATCGGTCTGGGGAGCCGCGAGGGCGTCGTCCCGGTTGTTGTCGCACCGATCGCCGTGCCCCAATCGGACGGCACGATGAAGCCGGGCTCGGGAGCATTGCCTGGGCCGGCCTCAGCGCCTTCAGACCGTTGATATCGCTGTGAATTTGGCGCCGGGAATACCGAGCTTCTTGCACTTATCGCGAGAATAACATCCCAAGCAGCCGGAATTTGGCCACGGGATGCCAGGGGCGCACCTTAATCTTCGAAAAACCTCCGTGCACCCGCCGCCAGCACCCGCATCCCCATAGCCAAGTCCTCCGCCTTCGTATCCTCCGCCCAATGGTGGCTAATCCCCCCAATCGACGGCACAAACAGCATCGCCGAAGGCATCACCCGCGCCATGTATTGTGCGTCATGCCCAGCCCCGCTCGGCATCCGCCGCCACTTGCCCGGCGCCAAATCCGCCGCCGCCGCAGCCAGCGCCGCCTGCCAGCCATCGTCGCACAACGCCGGCGTCGACTGGCTCATGACCTCCAGCGTCGCCACGCACCGCTCCCGCCGGTTGCTCTCCTGCACGCCACGGCGCAGCACCGCGTCCAATCGCTCCAGCACCTCCGTCGATATATCGCGGAACTGAAACAGCACCTCCGCCCGCCCCGGAATGATCGATCCGGCCCCCGGCGACAGCGTGATCCGGCCGCAGGTCCAAACCGATCGCTCCCCGCAATGCCGCGGCAACTCCGCATCCAACCACGCCAACAGCCGGACCGCCGCCAACCCGGCATCCCGCCGCTCCGCCATCGTCGTACCGCCCGCGTGGTCCTGCTGGCCCTCGATCACGATGCGATACTGCCAGATCGCCACGATGCCCGTCACCACGCCCACCTGCTCGCCCGCGGCCTCCAGGGTCGTGCCCTGCTCGATGTGCATCTCCACGAAACCCTTGTAGCGCCCGGCCTCCATGCGCAGCCGCGGCCGGTCCGCCAGCCCGGCCTCCTGCAACGCCTGCCGCAGCGGCTTGCCGTGGTAGCGGTTGGCCAGGCTGTCGATCTCGCTTTCCTCCAGCAAGCCGAGGAACGAGCGGGAGCCGATGAACGAGCCGTAATGCCCCTCCTCATCGGCGAACGCGACCACGTCCACCGGCAGCCCGGCGCGCGCGAGCGCCACCGCCGACATCACTCCCAGCGCGCCATCCAGCCATCCCGCCTCGTTCTGGCTCTCGATATGGCTGCCGGCCAGCAGCTTGGGGCCGGGCCCGGGATGCCGTCCCAGGACGTTGCCGATCCCGTCCATCTCGGGCTCCAGCCCCACCTCGGCCATCCGCGCCATCAGCCATTGGCGCGACTCCATGTCCTCCGGCGAGTAGGTCGGGCGATGCACCCCGGTGCGGAAGGCGCCGATATGCCGCAGCGTGTCGAGGTCGGCCAAAAAGCGTTCGGTATCCGGTTCGTATGCGCTGTTTTGCATGGCGCCAGACTGCCGCGCCGCGCCGCCCTCTTCAAGCCCGGGGCCAAGCCGCCTCAGGGCGCATTCATCCCCAGCACCTCGCCCGACGCCGCGACCGCGACGGTGCCGTCCGGGCGCACCGCTTCGCCCTCCAGCGAGATCACATGGCCGCCCAGCGAGCGCTTCTCCCGCACCGCCGTCACCCGCCAACGCATCGAGACCGTCTCGCCGGCCCGCACGGCCGAGCGCAGCCGAAAATTGAAGCCCAGGCCCACCCCCGGCCCGCGCGACGCCAGGAAAGCCGCGACCATCGCCATCAGCAGCGACGTCACCTGCGGCCCCGACGCAATGATCCCGCCAAACCGCGACTCGGCGGCATAGGCAGCATCATGGTGCAACGGGTTGGTGTCGCCGCACAGCGTCGCGAACTCCGCGATCCCCTGGGTGTCGAAATGCACCTCTTTCGAAAAGGCCTCGCCAACGAGGGCCTGAT
>CAZZWN010000232.1:605-5628 GCA_964657765.1 uncultured Acetobacteraceae bacterium | reverse complement strand
TCCTGATCGGGACGGAGATGGATTACGAGGTGAAGTCGCTGACCAGCGGCTTCACCTTCCATAATCCGAATGAGAAGGGCCGCTGCGGCTGCGGCGAGAGCTTCCACGTATAGCCGACGAGCGGTGGGCTAAAGCCCGTTGGGGTGGACGGCTCCCGCGGCATCGAGTGCCATGGTTCGCTGTCAAAGCTGAACATAGGAGCCGCCCGTGGAGCAGATTAAGCGCGTTGGTGTCGATACGTCCAAGCATGTCTTCACCGTGCATGGGGTTGACGAGAAGGATCGGCCGGTGCTGCGGCGCAATCTCAAGCGCAGCACGTTTCTCGAAATGTTCGCTAAACTGCCGCCAACAAAAGTGGCGCTCGAAGCGTGTGGCGCGTCGCATCATTGGGGGCGCGCGCTGCAGGCGCTGGGCCATGAGGTGGCGTTGATCCCGCCGCAATACGTCAAACCATTCGTCAAGCGCAGCAAGAACGACCGCAACGACGCCGAAGCGATCAGCGAAGCCGCAGCCCGGCCCGGCATGGCCCAGGTGCCGGTGAAGTCGGCCGAGCAGCAGGCCAGTGCGATGCTGCTGTCGGTGCGCGAGTTGCTGAGCCGCCAACGCACGCAGTTGGTCAACGCCCTGCGCGGCCACGCCGCCGAGTTCGGCTTGGTCACGGCCAAAGGCGACAAGGGCGTGGCCGATCTGCTGGAGGCTGCATCGCAGAGGTTGCCGGCGATGGCGGGCGAGGCGCTGGCTCTGCTCGGCGGTCAGATCGGCCGGGTCGAGCAGGAGCTGAAGCTGGCTGATGCGAAGCTGCAAACGCAACACCGGGCGTCGGAGGTCAGCAAGCGGCTGGAGCAGGTTCCGGGGGTGGGCTGGATGACGGCGCTGACGCTGAGCTTGCGGATCGATGCGGCTCGGTTCGAGTCGGGGCGTCATCTCGCGGCATGGCTCGGGCTGGTGCCGCGGGAGCATTCGACCGGTGGCAAGCAACGGCTTGGGGCGATCAGCCGGGCTGGTGATGAGCGGCTGCGCAGCCTGCTCGTGCTCGGCGCGACCGCGGTGATCCGGCATGCCAAGCCCGGCAAGAGTTCGCCATGGTTGCTGTCCCTCTTGGCGCGCAAGCCGCGCAAGGTGGTGGCGGTGGCTTTGGCCAACAAGATGGCCCGCATTGCGTGGGCCATGATGGCGAGGGGGGAGAGCTACCGGCAGCCGATTGCCGCGTAACTCCCTCGTCGTGCTGCTGGTGTAGGGGCAAACGGAGAAAGATGCTGATCGGTCGGACCGACGATCCACAGAACCCGCGTAGGGTGGCGGCCTTGGAGGCCGACAGCCCGTTTGGGTGTGGATCGCGGAACCCATCTGGGCCAGCGGCATGTGCCGCGCAAAACAGGCCGGACACACGCACGCAACCGAAACCAGATCAGATTGTCTCCGACGCAACCCTTGCACCAAAGGAGCCGTCCACACACACCCTACGCCGTTGCTAACTCTCCAGTTCGCTATCCCAGTAGAGATAGTCCCGCCAACTCTCGTGCAGGTAGTTCGGCGGGAACGCCCGTCCGTTCTCCTGCAGCACCCAGGTCGACGGCTGTTCCGGCCGCATCCGCGGATGCATGCGGCACTCGCGCGGCAGCTTGTTGCCCTTGCGCAGATTGCAGCCGCCGCACGCGGTGACCACGTTCTCCCATGTCGTCCGCCCACCGCGGCTGCGCGGAATGACATGGTCGAAGGTCAGCTCCTGCGTCGGGAACCGCTCGCTGCAATACTGGCAGCTGAACGCATCGCGCAGGAACACGTTGAACCGCGTGAAGGCCGGCTTGCGCGAGGTCGGGATGTAGTCCTTCAGCGCGATGACGCTCGGCAGCCGGATCGACATGCTCGGCGAGCGCACACGGTCCTCATATTCGCTGAGGACCGAGACCCGGTCGAGAAACACCGCCTTGATCGAGTCCTGCCACGACCAAACCGATAGTGGAAAATACGATAGCGGCCGGAAATCGGCATTGAGGACTAGGGCCGGGAAATGCATTCCGCCGTCTGGCACAGCGCTCTCCTTCTCACCGGAGGCGTGAGACTGGAAAGTCGGTTGCCAGACGACTCGCCAGATGTACCGCCGGTGTCGCATAGGGTTATGCCACTGCCCTACCAACCCGGCAAGCGAGCGACGGAGATTGTCACGGGCCAGTCACTCCGCCTTTCCCTAGGCCAGCGGTGAGAGCTCCCTCAGCATCGCCACCCCGGCCTGCAACCCGCCCTCGTCCACCCAGTGCCCCACGCCCTTGCGCCAGGACGTCGTCACGGCGATTCCGCGCCGTCGTAACGCTGCCTCCGCCGCTGGGCCGCGCGCGAACGGCACCACCTCGTCGTCCTCGCCGTGCACTAGCAGCACTGGCGGTCTGCCCGTCATCTCCGCATCGAGCGCCGGGCTGTCGAGCAGGGCGCCCGAATAGGCCAGGATCGCCGCCGGCGGCACCGGCCGCCGCAACCCGGCGTGCAGCACCATCATCGCCCCCTGACTGAACCCCATCAGCGCCACCGCGCCCGGGGGCAACGTCAACCGGGCCAACTCGGCGTCGACCGCGGCCAACAGCAGCGGCGCCGCCCGCCGCGCCCCCGCCTCCAGCACGGCTGGCGTCCGGTCCTGCAAGCTGAACCACTGCCGCCCGAACGGCGCCATGTCGCACGGCTCCGGCGCGTCGGGCGCCAAGAAGGCCAAGTCCGGCAGCGCCTCCGCCCACGGCCCGGCCAGGCCGATCAGGTCCTGCCCGTCCGCGCCCACGCCATGGCACAGCACGACCAGCAGCCGCGCCGCACCCCTGGCCGCCTCCCGGCGCAAGACCTTAAGCTGCTGCTCCATGCCACCCTCTTCTCTGGACGCCGGACTCACTACCCGCTTCGCGCCCAGCCCAACAGGCCTGCTCCATCTCGGCAGCGCCTACGCCGCCCTGGTCGCCCGGCGCCGCGCCCGGGCCACCGGCGGCCGCTTCCTCCTCCGCATCGAGGACATCGACCAGACCCGCTGCCGCCCCGACTACGCCGCCGCGATCGAGGAAGATCTGGCCTGGCTCGGCCTCGACTGGGACGGTCCCATCCGCCGCCAATCCGACCACTTCGCCGACTACCGCCTCGCGCTCGACCGCCTCGCCGGCATCGGCCTGCTGTATCCCTGCACCTGCACCCGCGCCGACATCGCCGCCTCGGCGTCGGCTCCGCACGGTCCGGACGGCCCGATCTACCCCGGCACCTGCCGTTCGCGCCGGCAGGTCGACCCCGCGGTCCCGCACGCGCTCCGCCTGAACGTTGCCGCCGCCCTCGCGCTGACCGGCCCGCTCACCTGGTTCGAGGAGGGCGAAGGCCGCCTTCCCTGCGAGCCCGCCGCGTTCGGCGACCCGGTCCTCGCCCGCAAGGACACCCCCGCCAGCTATCATCTGTGCGTCACCCACGACGACGCCCTCCAAGGCGTCACCCTCGTCACCCGCGGCCTCGACCTGCGCCCGGCGACCAGCCTGCACCGCCTGCTGCAAGCCCTGCTCGGCTGGCCCGAACCCGCCTACGCGCATCACGCGCTCATCCGGGCCGCGGACGGCGCCCGCCTGGCCAAGCGCGATGCCGCCCTGACCCTGCGCGCGCTCCGCGGCGCCGGGCTGACGCCCGACCAGCTCCTCGCCCGGCTCACGGCGTCGGCTTCGGCTCCACCAGCTCCACCGTGAGCGTCACCGTGGCGGTCACCTCCGCATCCCCCGCCTCGGTCGCCGCCGCGGGCGCCGGCGCCGGCGCCGCCATCGCCGCCATCCGCATCATCGGCCGCTGCACCTCGAGCCCGGGCCCGGGCTCCACCTCGATCAGCTTGATCGCGCCCAGATCCCGCCCGGTCGCCCCGGCGACCGCATCGGCCTGGTTCAGCGCGATCTTCGCCGCCTCCGACCCCAGCCGGGCCCGCTCCGCCTCCACCTCCGCCTCCCGCGGGAGCAGCACGGTCCCGGCCAGGTCGTTGCCACCATTGGCCAGCGCGCCCGCGACCACCTCGGCCAGCCGCTCCGCCCGCACGCGGAAACTCGCCTGCACGGTGCCGTCATACCCGACGATCCGCTCCGCCCGCCCCTTCTCGGCGACGGTGTTCGGGGTCACCGACAGCTGCTCCGTGCGCAGCCGCTCGACCCCTTGCTGGCGCAGATACGCCATCAACTTGCCGCTCCCCGTCGCCAGCGCGGCCTGCGTCGCCGCCACCGTCGGGGCATGCGCCGCGACCCCGATCGACACATCGGCCACCGTGTTGGGCAGCCGTCCCCGCGCCGTCGCATGGGTCGTGATCGTGCCCGGCCCCTCCGCCCAAGCTGGCCCAAAACTCAGCCCGGCCAATACGACGCTTGCTAAAATCCGCATCCGCCCCTCCATCCTTCAGCCCGAGAGTGCCAGAACAGAGCAGTCTTTCAATTCGCCCCGCTCGAAGCTATGGACGACTGGGTTCGTGGAGATGGGTCAATGCGCTGGACGCGACGGGTATTCGCAGTTCTGACCGTGCTGTTCTGCGCGCAGGCGCACGCCGAAGACAAGGTCGTCAACGTCTACAACTGGACCGACTACATCGACCCCAAGGTCCTCGAGGCCTTCACCCAGCAAACCGGAATCAAGGTCCAATACGACGTCTACGACAGTCTCGAGACGCTCGAGGGCAAGCTACTGGCCGGCAAGTCCGGCTACGACGTCGTCGTCCCCACCGCCGAGCCCACCTTTTCCCGCCTGATCAAGTCCAGCGCGCTGCAGCCGCTCGACAAGGCGACGATCGCCAATCTCAAGAACGAAGATCCCGCGCTGATGAAGCGCGTCGAGACCAGCGATCCCGGCAACAAATACGGCGCCATCTATCTCTGGGGCACCCTCGGCCTCGGCGTCGTTCCGAGCAAGATCAAGGCGCTCGCCCCCGACGCTCCCATGGATAGTTGGGACCTCCTGCTCAAGCCCGAATGGGCCAAGAAGCTCGCACCCTGCGGCATCGTGCTGATGGACAGCGCCATCGACACCATCCCCAGCATCC
>CAZZWN010000232.1:0-595 GCA_964657765.1 uncultured Acetobacteraceae bacterium | reverse complement strand
GGCAAGGACCCCGACAGCAGCGACCCGAAGGACCTCGAAGCGGTCGAGAAGACCCTGATGGCGATCCGCCCCTATATCCGCACCTTCGCCTCCGGCGGCGCGCTCGAGATGCTCGCCAGCAACGAGATCTGCCTGGCGATGGACTATTCCGGCGACGTCGTCCAAGCCGCGAGCCGGGCCGCCGAAGCCAAGAAGGACGCCGTCAACTACGTGCTGCCGAAGCAGTTCACCGAATACACCTTCGACATGCTCGCCGTGCCCAAGGACGCGCCGCACCCCCAGGCCGCCATGCAGTTCATCGACTTCATCCTGCAGCCTGCCACCATGGCCGCCATCACCAACAAGGTCGGCTACCCCAACGCCGTGCCGGCCAGCATGGCCAGCGTCGACGCCGACGTGAAGAGCAACACCAACGTGTTCCCGACCCCTGCCATGCTCGCCCACGGCTTCACCGCCAAAGCCCCCAGCCCGGCCGCCGAACGGGCCCGCACCCGCATGTGGGCCCGCTTCAAAGCCGGCTCATGACAATCCCCAATTGCCTCGTCACCCGCGGGCTTGACCCGCGGGTCCATGGTGCGGCACCCGCCGGCGTGCG
>CAZZWN010000231.1:0-5638 GCA_964657765.1 uncultured Acetobacteraceae bacterium | reverse complement strand
CCGAGACGCTGGAGGTGCCACGCCCGCGACCACGCAGGAACGGCAAACCCATGCACCTGCTGGTGGACAGCACCGGCCTGCAGCTCTGCGGTGCGGGCGAAGTCGGTCAAGGTTCCGCAGGTCGGGCTCGCCTTGGCCAACGCGCGCATGGCTTTGTCGAATGCGGCGATCTGCTCGCGCAGCTGCCGCCACGCCACCAGCATGGGGCGGACAATCGGCGCCAAGTCGTCGCGGTCGGCCAGCAGCTCCTCGACGCGCCGACCGCCGGGCCACAGCGCCCGGATCGCAGCATCATGGATGGCCTATGCCCCCGCCGCGATTACCCAATGTCCACAGATGGTGACCCGCCACCCGGCATCGACTGGCTCACGATGATCGACGTCGCCGTTGCGGCGGAGGATGCCGCTCTAATTACCAGGGCAAAGCTGCCGACCGGCAGCTAATGCCTAGCTCTCACAACGGACTTGACCCGGCGCAGACAGGCTTTTGGCGTGGAATGCATGTTGCAAGACGCACGGACGCGCAGTTCCGCGCAGGAGAGTCCTTAATGTCATCCATTAGTTCAGTTGGAGGCGACACAACCCAACGCTGGCAGCAGCTTAAAGACAGCCGTGCCAATCAAGCCAACGGAAGCGGCGCTGCAAACGGTACGCGCCCGTCGCGTGGCCCGCCCCCAGCATCGGACCCGTCCGCCACCGGCTCCGTCGATGCGAGCGGCAATCCGACCGCGGCCAGCAGCATCAGCAGCGCCTCCGCCAAGGTGATCACCGATCTGAAGTCGCTGCTCATCGACTTGCAATCAAGCGCGGCGGCCACGACGGGCGCAAGCAGCGCCACCGCTGCAGGCGCCGCAGCCGCGACGGCGACTACGGCGACGTCCGCAAGCACGGCCACGGGGACCGCGGCCACGGCTAGTGGGACAAGCAGTTCGGCGGCCGTGCAATCCGACCTGCAAACCCTCGCTAGCGATCTGGACAAAGCTAGCGGGGGCAAGGTGGGCGGTCATCATGGCGGCCACCACGCGCACCATGCGCCGGACGGGGACACGGCCAGCACGGACCTTGCGACCAGTCCCACGGCCAGCGCGACTTCCACCGCCGGCCGGTCTACGGCAACATCCGCTGGTAGCCCCACTGGTAACATAGTTGACCAGCTTGTCGGGGCGCTCAAAGCGTATGCTGCATCGTCCAACGATAACGCGGCCACGGCAGCCACCAGCCTCAGCGCCTGAACGCACAGCCGCGCGGGTAAAATACCCTTTCGGCAGCGCATTGCGGCCCTGTTCATCCTTTTCACGCTAAATGCGGTTGCATAGGATGCGCCCGCGCTGCCGGCGACCGCGATGGCCGGCATCGGCATCCAGCGCGTGTGGGCTACACGGTGGTGACGTTCGTCGTCACCGGCCTGATCTACGCGCTCACGGCGATCTAAACCTGGGGCGGCGTGCGCCGCTTAGGGAAAGATCGTCAGCACGCCGCTGCCGAACATGCTCGTGACCTTGGCCGATGGCTGCGCGCCATACGCCTCGGTGCAGGCGCGTAGGAAATGGGCGTGCCAGCCCAAGCCGACAAACCACAGCTTGTGGTGCGCATACAGGAATGGAGCCACTCGCGGCACGCTGCCGCAGAACAGGCTGACGGCCTGGGTAACGCCGGGCCAGTGCGGCTGCATGTAGTCGTCGAGGATGATAACCCCGCCCGGCGCCAGGCAGTCCTGCGCGGTCTGCAAATCCGCCAGCGTGTGCTCGGCCGTATGGCAGCCATCGACCGAAAACAGCCGAAACGGCCCGCGATCACGCGTCAACTCCATCTTTGCCAGCAGGGTCAACGCGCTGCTGTCGGCCTTGATGTAGGCGTAGTCGACGTCGGTGCGCCCATACGCTGCGACGTTCTGCATCAGCTTCTCGAGGCTGCCCACGCCCGCGCCGTCGATGTTCTTGGCCTGGTCCTCGAACACGTCCAGCGCCGTGACCTTGCCGCCGGGCTCCAGCAGGCTCGCGAGCGCCAAAAGGAACTTGCCGTGGAAAACGCCGATCTCCGCCACATGGCCGCGGATCCCTGCCTCGCGCTGCAGGGCGTCGATCTGCTTCAGGTAGATGCGCTGCGGGTCGAGCACCCAGCCCTCGACATGCGGGAAACCATCCGACCAATAGGCGTCGATCGCATCCAAGTGCATTCTCCCTCGATCCAAGCGCCTGAGCCCGATTAGTGCGATATGATAGCCAAGTCCCGGTCCAGTGTGGAGTGCCAGCCGTTGCCCAATCCCGACCCCATCCAGGCGGACGCCGCCGGCGAGGCCGTGCTGGCGGCGATCGAGGGCCGGCGCAGCATACGCGCCTTCCTGCCGGACCCGGTGCCGCCCGCGACCGTGCGCCGCATCCTGGCCGCGGCAGCCCGCGCGCCGAGCGGTTCCAACACGCAGCCTTGGCAGGTGCATGTCGTCACCGGCGCGTCCAAGGCGGGGCTCGAAGCCGAATTGCTGGCGGCGCATCGGGCGGGCGGCGCCGGGCACGTCGCGGAATACGCGTATTATCCCGAGAAATGGCGCGAACCCTATTTGGCGCGCCGCCGCAAGGTCGGCTGGGACCTGTATGGCACGCTGGGCATCAGCCGGGCGGATACGGCGCGCATGGCGGCACAGATAGGCCGCAACTACCTGTTCTTCGGCGCGCCCGTGGGCATGGTGTTCAGCATCGACCGCGACCTGGGCCGCGGCAGTTGGCTCGACTACGGCTTTTTCCTGCAGGGCATCGCCATTGCGGCGCGCGCCTTTGGACTGGACACCTGCGCCCAGGCGGCGTTCACCCAGTATCATGCGGTGCTGCAGCGGCGGCTGGCCATTCCCAGGGAACAGACCGTGGTGTGCGGCATGGCCCTGGGCCGCGCCGACCCGCACGCGCCGGAGAACGCCTTCGTCACCGAGCGCGCGCCGGTGGACACTTGGCTGCACGTCCAAGATTGAGGGCGGCCAGACTTTTGGACGTCGCTGAGGCCTGCGGGTATCTGTTTTTGGCTGTCTAACGGGCTATGCTTGGCGCGCGAGCATCATTCGGCCTCCAGCCAAAGACGCTGCGCCGAGCGGGTGCCGATTACCGCTACCGCGGTGGCCAAGCACAGATCGCGCAGAAATCCGGAGGCGATGAGCCCATACTCGGCGTAGCGCCACTCGGCATGCATCGGTGACATGGCGCTGAAATCGCCCGGCGCCGTGCAGTGCAAAGCGAGATGGGTGACGCCGGGCGGCAGCTCGGCGATCAATGTGCGCCAGCCGTCCTCCAGCTCATCCCGGCCGACCGCCAGCGTGCCGCGGCAATGGTCGAATACCGGCGCCCCGGCCGCATCCAACTCGGCGAGGACGCCCCGGTATGCCGCCGGATCCGGCGCCCAGGCGATCGACCGCGGCAACACCGGCACCAGGCCATACTCCCGCCCAAGCCGCACATGGGCGTCGAGCAGCCCAGGCAGCATCGCCGCCGCCATGTGCGCGTCGAGGTGGGTCGGGCGCATGCCGGCCGCGAGCGCCCGGTCGATCTGCGCCCGCAGCTCGATCTCGGCGGCCTCAGGCACGACGTGACGCCGCAGCTCCTCCAGGGTGCGCCAGAAATAGCCATCCCCGTCGATCAGGCCCGATGCTCGGCTGATGGTGGACAGCGGCGCCCAGCGGCAGGCGCTCCACTCGCTCGTGAGCGTCAGGTGCACGCCGATGTCGAGGGCGGGGTCGGCCACGGCTGCCTCGGCGATCTCGCGGAACCATGCGCCGGGCACCATGACCGAGCCGCAGGTCACCAAGCCCTGCGCCGCCAGCTCCAAGAAGGCCCGGTTCGCCCCGTGGCTCGCGCCGAGGTCGTCGACATGCGGCACGACGGCTCGTTTGCAGCTGATCCCGGGGAAGTGTTCGAGCATGTTGTCGGGATACTACGCCCGCCAACCGGGCAAATCGAGTTGATGACGCCTGACCGACCCGGCCCGCCGTCAAGCCTCTTCCGGCACCTGCCCAAACTCACCCAGGTATTCCGGGTCGCCGAACTCATCCGTGGCGCTGTCGTGCAGCACCCTTACCACCCGCGCGCCGACGATCGAGCCGCCGGCCAGGGCCTTCTCCGCCCGCCGCGCGCCCTCCTCGGCGGTGCGGCAGACCACGGCAGCGCCGGGCTTCAGCGCCCCGCGCGGCCCTGCGACATAGGGTTGGTATATAATTTGCGCTGTGGCCGGCATGGCTGTGCGTCCTTTGAAGGGCTGTGCGACTGGCGGCGGCATAACGCTCAGCCCCAGGGTTCAGGCCGCATCGTATCCTGTTGCTTGCGCAGCGCTTATAACGTTTTGATTAACGATCGTCTTAAAAACGCTTCTCAATGCCGATATGTTCGCTGTATGTTCCTAAGCGGCTCCCATTCAGGACGATGATCGCAGCATGACCGATGAAGATAAACGCAGTCTGCATCCCGCTACCAGCGCCGAACTGGAGGAGAGCATCTCCTTCGCCCTGCGCTATGCCGGCAAAAAGCGCGTGCATTCGGCCGACGACGTCATGGCGCGGGTCACCGCCGAGCGGCTGGTGCAGCACCTCGACCGGTCCGGCTACGTGCTGATGAAGCGTCCTGCCGCCGCGGCACCCTCGACTAGCCGGCACAAGCATCCGCATGGCGGCTGAGCCGCATGGCCGATCCCGCCTACGTCGAACTTCAGGTCACCACGAACTACTCCTTCCTGCGTGGCGCGAGCCATGTCGAGGAGCTGTTTGCCGCTAGCGTGGCGCTCGGCCTGCCGGCGATCGCCGTCACCGACCACAACACCCTGGCCGGCGTCGCCCGGGCCCACGCCCGCGCCGGGGAAACCGGCATCCGGCTGATCGTCGGCTGCCGGCTGGATCTGCAGGACAGCCTGCCGGTGCTGGTCTATCCAACCAGCCGCGCCGCCTATGCCGGGCTCTGCCAGTTGCTGACGCTTGGCAAAAGCCGAGATAATGAAGGTCGGGGAGGGGACCGGGATGGCAAGCGCGGCTGCATCCTTGGTTGGCCGGACCTGGTCGGCCATGGCGACGGCCTGATCGCAATCCTGCTGCCGAACGAGGCCGACGCCGCATTGGCCGACGCGTTGGCCCGGCTGCGGCAAGATTTTCCGGGCCGCAGCTACCTGGCCCTAACCCTGCGCAGGCGGTCGGGCGACGCCGTGCGCCTGCGTCAGCTCGCCGACCTGGCGCAGGCCGCGCGCGTGCCGGCCGTCGTCACCGGCGACGTGCTGTATCATGCGCCGGGGCGGCGCATCCTGCAGGACGTCGTCACCTGCATCCGCGAGGGCTGCACGATCGACGACGCCGGTTTCCGCCGCGAACGCTCCGCCGAGCGGCATCTCAAGCCGCCGGACGAGATGGCCCGGCTGTTCAGGCACTACCCCGAGGCGGTGGCGCGGACAACGGAGATCGCCGGCCGCTGCCGCTTCAGCCTGTCCGAGCTGCGCTACCAGTATCCGGACGAGAGCGACGTGCCGGGCGAGACGCCGCAGGCAGCGCTGGAACGGCTGGTGCAGGAGAGCGTCCCGTTCCGCTACCCCGATGGCTTGCCGCCCGACGTCGGGCAGCAACTGCGGCACGAGCTGCGGCTGATCGCGGACCTTGAATACGCGCCCTATTTCCTGACGGT
>CAZZWN010000230.1:0-5653 GCA_964657765.1 uncultured Acetobacteraceae bacterium | reverse complement strand
GGCGTGCTGATCGGCTATGGCTGCGCCACCGCCACCTATCCTTCGGCCATGGTGCCGGCCGCGGCTCATGTGGCGCTCACGGGCGACGGGACGCTGCGGGTGCGCACCTCGGCGCACGATGTCGGCACCGGGGCATACACCGTGCTGGGCCAGGTCGCGGCGGACGTTCTGGGCGTGGCGGACGAGAAGGTCCGGGTGGAGTTGGGCGACAGCGACCTGCCGTCCGGCCCGATGTCCGGCGGCTCCGTCACGACGGGATCGGCCGGGTCCGCGGTCCACATGGCGGCCATGGCGCTGCGCGAGAAGCTGATTGCGGTCGCAACGGCCGAAAACGGTCCGTTCGCCGGGCGCGACCCGGCCACGCTGCAGTTCGCCGGCGGCCATGTCGTCGGCGCCGACGGCACGGCGCATAGTCTGGCCGATGTCCTGAAGGCGTCTCCCGCCGGCTCGCTGGAAGCAGGCGCCGAGTGGAAGCCCGGCACGATGGATGCGGGCAAGATGCAGTACGGCCTGCTCGGCGGCTTCGCCATCGAGGGGCCGGTCACCGCGACCCACGCGATCTACTCGTTCGGCGCGCAGTTCGCCGAGGTGCGGATCGACCCGTTGCTGCGCACGATCCGCGTCGCCCGCATGGTCGGCGCGTTCGCCTGCGGCCGGGTCATCAATCCACGCACGGCGCGCAGCAACCTGGCCGGCGGCATGGTGTGGGGCGCGAGCTTCGCGTTGCTGGAGGAGACCAAGGTGGACCGGCCGCGCGCGCGTTTCGCGAACCAGGACCTCGCCGGCTACCATATCTCGTCCTGCGCCGACATCGGCGACGTCGCGGTCGAGCTGGTCGACGAGACCGACACGGTGGTGAACGCGATTGGCGCGAAGGCAGTGGGTGAGATCGGCATCGTCGGCATGCCGGCGGCGATCGCCAACGCGGTGTATCACGCGACCGGCATCCGCGTGCGCAAGACGCCGATCCTGATCGAGGATATCCTGGGCTGATACTGCCCGTCAGCGTCTTTCTATCCCGTCTGGTGAGCTGTCACGCTTGCCGGACGGGCTCTCCCAATGCGACAGCCACGGCGCACATCGCCGAGGCTCGCATCGCAGGCATCTAACCCGAGGCTTGCCTTCTTGGCCCGGCGATGTAATTGCGACGCACTCGCATCAGGTCAGGACCCGTCCGTCGTGCAGCAAACCCTCACTGCCAATCGCTTGGCACGCTACGCCGCGGTTTTCGGCCCCGGCATCATCGTCATGCTCGCCGACACGGACGTCGGCAGTGTCATCACAGCCGCCCAGAGCGGCGCGCAATGGGGCTACCGCCTGCTGCTGCTGCAGGTCGTCCTCATGCCGATCCTGTATATGGTCCAGGAGATGACTGTCCGCCTCGGCATCTACACCGGACGCGGACACGGCGAACTGATTGCGGAGACCTTCGGCCGCTTTTGGGCCTGGGTTTCCGTTGCCGGTCTTACGGTGGCCACCTTCGGCGCATTGGTGACGGAACTGTCGGGCGTCGCGGGGATCGGCGAGCTGTATGGCATTCCCCGATTGGTCAGCCTGACACTGGCGACCGTCGCCCTTTTGGCGGTGGTGCTGACCGGCGGCTACCGCCGGGTGGAGCGCATCGCCATCGTGCTTGGGCTGTTCGAGTTCGCCTTTTTCGGCATTGCCTGGATCGCGCACCCCGGCCTGCACGACATGGCGGTTGGGATGATCGATATCCCATACGCCAACAAGGACTATGTCTATCTCGCGGCGGCCAACATCGGCGCCGTCATCATGCCATGGATGGTGTTCTACCAGCAGTCCGCCATCGCCGATAAGGGTCTGCGTCCCGAGCACCTGCGGGCGGCGCGCTGGGACACCGCGATCGGCGCTGTGATCACTCAGCTGGTGATGGCCGCCGTGCTGGTCGCGACCGCCGCCACCATTGGACAATCCAGCCCGGACGCGACGCTGACCACGGTGGGCGAACTGAGCGGGGCATTGACCCCGTTTCTGGGCGGCGGCATCGGGCGTCTGGTGTTCAGCGCGGGCATCTTGGGTGCAGGCATGGTGGCCGCCATCGTCGCGACCCTCGCTCTCGCCTGGGGCGTGGGCGAGGTTGCGGGCTACCGCCGCAGCCTGAACCTGCGCCCGGCGCAGGCGCGCGCGTTCTACGGCCTGTATGCCGTCGCGGTCGTCGGCTGCGCCATGCTGGTCGGCATCTGGCCCAATCTGGTGACCCTTACGGTCGACGTGCAGATCATGAACGCGCTGCTGTTGCCTCTGGTGCTCGGCTTCCTGATAGCGCTGTGCATCCGCACCCTGCCGGCGCCGGTGCGGCTGCGCGGCGTATACCTTTGGGTGGTGGTCATCGTCGTCGGGCTGACGACTGCGCTGGGCGTGTTCGGCGGCTTCAGCGGCGCCGGGCTGCTATGACCAGCCCGTCTACCGTCCCCTGAACACCGGCTTGCGCTTCTCGTTGAACGCCGCGACGCCCTCGCGCCGGTCGTCGGTCGGGACCAGGCGGTTGTAGGCCTCGATCTCGAACATCGTGCCGGTGTGCAGGTCCATCTGCAGCCCGAAATGCACGGATTGCTTGATCTGGCGGGTAGCGATCGGCGCATTGGCCGCAATCCGGCGCGCGGTGTCGAGCGCCTGTTCCTGCAGCTCGCCCGGCGGGCAGACGCGGTTGAGCATGCCCCACTCCAGCGCCTCACGTGCAGTAAACGGCCGGCCGCTTAGAATAAGCTCCTTTGCCCGGCGCTCGCCGACGGCGCGCGGCAGGTTTTGGGTGCCGCCGGCGCCGGGCATAATGCCGAGGGTCACCTCGGTGAGGGCAAATTTCGCCGTGTCGGCCGCGTAGGCGAAGTCGCAGCACAGCGCCAGCTCGCAGCCACCGCCATAGGCCGCGCCGTTGACCGCGCCGATCACCGGAACCGGGCAGGCGAGCAGCGCCCGGATCGCGCGCTCGAAGATAAGGTGCTGCGCCTGCCACACCTCGTCGGTCATGCCATGGCGCTCCTTCAGGTCGCCGCCGGCGCAGAAGGCACGCTCGCCGCTGCCGGTCAGGATGAGGCAGCGGTGGCGCGCCGGCGCAGCGTTGACCCGGTCGCAGAGGTCGAGCAGGTCGAGGCCCATCTGCGTATTCAGTGCGTTGGCAGCCTCCGGCCGGTTGAGCCGCACGCGCAGCACGTGCTCCGCGGGCTCGTCGAGCGCCAATGTCGCGTAGTGAAGGTCGGAGATCATCGCATGTCGCTCCCTGCGCGCAAGACCTCGGGATTGACGACATTGCCGCGAACCGGCGCACCGTCCAGCACACTCAACATATTCAGCGCCGCCATCGCCGACATCGCCGCCCAGGACTCCCGCGTCACCCCGGCCATATGCGGCGAGGCGATCACCGTCTCCATCTGCAGCAACGGATGCGCTGTGTCCGGCGGCTCCGGATCGAACACGTCGAGCCCAGCACCGCCGAGATGGCCGGACCGCAGCGCCGCCGCGAGCGCCATCTCGTCGACGATGCCGCCCCGCGCCGTGTTGACCAGGAACGCGCCCGGCCGCATCAGCGCCAACCGCGCCGCGCCGAACAGGCCGACCGTCTCCGCGTTCTTCGGGCAGTGGATCGTCACGAAATCGGCGCGGGGCAGCGCCGCGTCCAGATCGGCGGCCGGCTCATAGCCAGCTGCCCGGATGACGCCGGCGTCGACCAGCGGATCATAGACCAGCACCTCCATCTCCATCGCCCGGCAGCGCGGCGCAATGCGGGAGCCGATGCGGCCGAACCCCACGACAAGCACCGTCTTGCCCGACACCTCGCCGGGCAGGCCGGACAGGCGGTCGTGGCCGATGCCCTGCCGCACCCGCCGGTCCATCTCCGCCGCCCGCTTCGCCAGCGCGAACATAAGGTGCATGGCGTGCTCGGCGACGGCGCGGGAGTTGGCGGTGCCGACCACCATGAGCGGGATGCCGCGCCCGGTCAGGGCCGGGACGTCCACCGCATCGAACCCGACGCCGAGGCGTGCGACGACCTCGAGCCACGGCGCCGCCGCCAGTTCCGGCGGACGGAACGGCGTCCAGGACAGCGCGACGGCGGCGGTGTCGCGCAGCAAGGCGTGGAACTCGGCAGTTGCGATGGCCGGGTCGTAGCGGGTGACCTGCAGGTCGGGACGGCGCTCCAGGAGTTGCAGGCCCTCCGGACCCATGCTCACCGGGACCAGGACCCGTTTTTGGTTCAGCAAAACATCCATCCCCTTCGTTCAGGGCGGATGGCGCGTCGTGCCCGCCCCTGATCAGTAGACACGCTGTATTAGAATATCGGCAAGCCGTCCAAGGCCCGGAGGCTTTGCAAGCCCCGCACGCTATCCCCCGCCGCTCCAGATCGTGTTCATCGGGCCGGTGGACATCGCGCTCGTCGTCGATCAGGCTTGTCCCCGTGTGGAGTTGAGGCATCCGCACGACACACGTTGTATGCGTGGCTCTGAGATGGCTGACATCGAGGGGATGCTGATCGAGGACGCCCAGGAAGCGCGGCTGAAGTCCAATATGGCCGTTTTGCGTAGGCACAGTCTTTTTCCCGAAACCCGGTTGACGCCTAGTCGTGCCATTCCAAGTCACCTCACGAAGGTAGGACCAACAGCCGCTTCGTCGCACCGCCTTTCAGTTCCGAAAAAAATTTTGGTAAGGTTCCACTCTGCGATGCACCACCGGTCATCTCGCGAACGGCAAGATTGAGGCGTCCGTGCGACGGCTCGTGATGCTATTCGCGCTGCTCGCGGCGCCGGCATGGGCCGATGGACTCGACGCCTTCGCGTTCGACCAAAAACCCGGCGCGCAGCTTCCACTCGACGCAGCGTTCAACGACGCGGCCGGCCACCCGGTCACGTTCGGCTCGCTCGCGGGCAAGCCGCTGGTGCTGGCGTTCGGCTATTTCCATTGCCCGAACCTTTGCGGCGTGGTGCGCGAGGATATGTTCGGGGCATTGCAGCTGACCGGGCTGCAGGCGGGGCGCGACTACCAGCTTGCATTCGTCAGCATCGACCCGCACGAAACGCCGAAGGACGCCGCAATCGCACAGGCCAGCGATCTCGCGCGCTACCCGGCCGACCCCGCGGGCTGGCACTTCCTGACCGGCAGCGCCGCAAGCATCGAGGCCGTCGAGGCCGCCGCCGGATACCGCAGCCGCTACGACCCGGCGCTGGCGCAGTTCCTGCACCCAGCCGGCATCATATTCGCAACGCCGGCCGGCGTCGTGTCCGGCTACCTGCTCGGCGTCGGCTACTCGCCCGGCGATGTGCAAGCCGGCCTGGCACGGGCGGCGCGCGGCGAGATCGGCCAGAAAGCCTCGCCGATCCTGCTGCTATGCTTCCATTTCGACCCGGCCACCGGGCGCTACACGCTGGCAATTATGAAAGTGCTGCGCATTGCCGGCGCGGTCACGGTGCTGGGAATCGGCGCCATCGTGTTCGCAGCACAACGCCGCGGCCGTTCCAACGAAAAGCAGCGCAAGGCGGGGCAGCGTGGGCCGGGGCAGCATGAGGCATTGAACGATGTCCCGGCCCTGGCGTTGCCGCCTAAGTTGCCGCCACGCGTGAGGACCAACCCTTGAAACAGCTATTTGCCCCGGGCGCCGACGCGGTCATGCGCCTGTTCCTGTTCGGCACGCTCGCCGTCG
>CAZZWN010000229.1:0-5665 GCA_964657765.1 uncultured Acetobacteraceae bacterium | reverse complement strand
CGCGGCGTGATCCTGCAGGAGATCGGCCAGGCGAACGACACCCCGGACGACATCATCTTCGACCGCTTCCAGGAGGTCGCCTATCCCGACCAGCCGATGGGACGCCCGGTGCTGGGCACCGAACAAGGCATCGGGGCGATGGGCCGCGACGTGCTGACCGGCTACATGCACCGGCACTATGCGGCCAGCAATATCGTGGTGGCGGCCGCCGGGGCGCTGACGCATGAGGCCGTGGTCGATCTGGCGCGCCAGCACTTCGCCGACCTGCCCGCCGCCATGCCCGGCCCGCTCACCCCCGGCACCTACAGCGGCGGCGAGTTCCGCGAGGCGCGCGAGCTGGACCAGGTGCATATCGTGCTCGGCTTCCCCTCCGTCGCCTATGGCGATCCCGACTACTATTCGGTGCTGCTGCTGAGCACCTTGCTCGGCGGCGGCATGTCGTCCCGGCTGTTCCAGGAAATCCGCGAGAAGCGCGGGCTGGTGTATTCGATCTACTCGTTCTCCGCCCCGTTCATGGATAGCGGCCTGTTCGGCATCTACGCCGGCACCGGCGAGGCCGAAGCGGCGGAGCTGGTGCCCGTCACCTTGGAGGAGCTGCGAAAGGTGCAGCTCGGCGTGACCGAGGCGGAGCTGCACCGCGCCCGCGCCCAGGTGAAGGCGAGCCTGCTGATGTCGCTGGAGAGCACCGGCAGCCGCTGCGAGCAGTTGGCCCGGCAAATCCAGGTCTTCGGCCGCATCGTGCCCACCGCCGAGACGGTCGCCAAGCTGAATGCCGTGACGGTCGACAGCGTGCGCCGCGCCGCCATGCGGCTGTTCCGCGCCGCCCCGACGCTTGCGGTGATGGGGCCGGCCGACAAGGTGCCGCATCTGCCCGCCATCATCGACAAGCTGGCGGCATGAACCAACTGGATTTGCTGGCCGACTTGATTGGCCGGGCCAAGGCCGCCGGCGCCGATGCTGCCGACGCCATCCTGCTGTCGGGCGCATCCATCTCCGTGGAGCGACGGATGGGCCGCACCGAGAAATTGGAGCGGTCGGAGGCGCGGGATCTCGGGCTGCGGGTTTTCGTGGGCGGGCGGTCGGCGATCGTGTCGTCCTCGGCAGCCGACCCGGCCGGGTTCGCAGCGCTGGCGGAGCGGGCGGTCGCGATGGCGCGAGTCGTGCCGGAGGACCCATACGGCGGCCTGTCCGAGCAGGCGGCCGCGCCGGACCTGGCGGCCCTCGACATCGACGACCCGGCCGAGCCCGACGCGGCGGCGCTGGTCGCCCGCGCGTCGACCGCCGAGGAGGCTGCGCTGGGCGTGTCCGGGGTGACGAACTCGGAGGGGGCGGAGGCTTCTTACAGTCGGCGGGAGGTGGCGCTGATGACATCGGCTGGGTTCGCCGGACGGTATTTGCGCACGTCGCATTCGGTGTCGGCGGTGGCGCTCGCCGGGGCCGGGACGGACATGCAGCGCGACTACGACGTGTCCTCGGCGGTGCATCTGGCGGATCTGGAGGATGCGGCGGCAATCGGCCATACGGCGGGGACGCGGGCGGTGGCGCGGATGAACCCGCAACGGCCGCGGACGGCGAAGCTGCCGATCGTCTACGACCCGCGGGTGTCCGGCAGCCTGTTGAACCATTTGGTGACGGCGATCAACGGCGCAGCCATCGTGCGCGGCACCAGTTTCCTGAAGGATATGCTGGGCCGGGCGGTGTTCGCCGCCGGCATTCAGGTGCACGACGACCCCCGCCGCCTGCGCGGCCTGCGTTCGAAGCCGTTCGACGGCGAGGGCGTGCCGACCGCTGCCCGCGCCATCGTGCAGGACGGCGTGCTGACGACGTGGCTGCTGGACAGCCGCAGCGCTCGGCAGTTGGGCCTGCAATCGACCGGGCACGCGGTCCGCGGCACGAGCGCTCCGCCGTCGCCGTCGCCGACCAACCTGTTCATGGCGCCGGGCACGATGTCACCGGTTGCATTGATGGCGGACATCCGGGAGGGCCTGTATGTGACGGAGTTGTTGGGCATGGGCGTAAACGGCGTGACCGGCGATTACAGCCGGGGCGCGGCCGGGTTCATGATCCGCGACGGCGTGCTGGCCGAGCCGGTGGCGGAGATCACGATCGCCGGGATGCTGCCGGCGATGTTCCGGGAGTTGGTGCCGGCGAATGATTTGGTGCTGCGCCGCGGGACGGACGCGCCGACGGTGCGGATCGAGGGGATGACGCTGGCGGGGGGTTAGGGCCGAGGTGGGGCGGGTATCGCGTTAAGGGCGGCGAGTTCCAGCCCGTCATACAACTCCGCCATCGGGATTTCGACGCCAATCTCCTGCATGGCCAGCGTGCCATCTGGGCCAGCGAGGGCGTGGTCCCAGCCCGTGCCCAAACGAGTGATCACCGAAGCGAACATGCGGTCCAGCTCAAGCATGACATAGCGCCGCACAGACGGCAGCGACATGTATTCGGCGAGCTTGACGGTCCGGTCGTCGCCCGAGGTGCTGGCCGATAGCACTTCGAAGATCACCACGGGTTCTACAACGACCGTCTCGCTATCCGGGAATGCAGTGCAGCTTACCGACGCATCCGGGTAGCGGTAGCTTAGGCCGATCTGGACTTTGAGGTCGCTGCCGTAGGCTCGGCAGGGCTTGCCGTGTAGGCGGTTGGTCAGCGCCGTGACCAGATTGGCCTGTATTACGGCGTGCGCCCTTGTGCCCCCAGTCATGGCAACGGGCTGGAAGCCGTCGAACTCCCACTTCAGCTCCTGGCCAGCCTCCCAGGCCAGAAACTCATCCGGTGTCATCGGCTTGGATTGGATCTGGATTATCTTTCCGTAACTTCATTCTGCCGGGTCATGCTGCCCCCTACGCCCGATCGATTTAGAACCGGTCGCTGGCCGCCGCCGCCGCCACATAACGCGCCGCATCCTCCTCGAGCAGCAACCGTGCCGCGACCAGCGCGTCGGCCGCAGCCTTCACCTTCGTCACATAAGCGTCCCGCGATCCATAGCGCTCTTCCAGCGACAACCGGGGATCGCCGCTGCGCTCGCGTTCGGCGCGGGTGCGGGCGAACGGAACGAACGTGCCGTCGCGGTCGCACAGCTCGGACGTTAAGTCCTTATACACGTTGGTCCCGGTATAAGTGCCGAGCGGAACCGCAAGATGCGGCAGCCTGAGGCCGGCGATCTCGTTGCCGTCCTTGTCGACGGCCGCGACCATCGTTGAGTAGGGCTGCACCGGCGCTGCGGGTGGATTGGTCCAGTCCACCGGCCGGCCGATCGCATTGTCGCCCGGCGCCCAGGTCACGCCGGGCACCGCGGGCATGCGCACGGCCGCAGCGGGAATCCCGGTCTCGTCGCCGTGCCGGGGCACCATGCTGTCCGGCGGAACCGTCCCCGCCGCGACCCAAGCGTCGAGGTTGGTCAGCATGGCCCGCAGCGCAGGGCCGGCGCTGTTTGGATTGCGTGGATTGGCGCAGGCGCCCGGCGTGTCCTGGCTGCCGGCGTGACCGCTGTGCTGCGTGCCCGCAATCAGCATCATCCGCACGCCCGGCGGCAGCGCGACATCCGCGCCCGCGCTGTCCGTATGCACCAGCGACGCGCCTTTCTGCCAATATTCGGTCGAGGTATTGCTCTCGATGATCAAGGGATCGCTGCCGTCGCCATGCAGCAGGCTGAGCCCGGGACCGTAGCCGAACGGCGGCCAGACCTCGGGATAGAACCGGTCCTCATGCTGGGTCGCGGTGCGGAACGGCATGGCGAAGGGCTCGTTCGCGAACACCTTGCCAGCGCCGGAGATGTGCGGCAGCACGCCATCGAACACCCGGCGGCCCGCCTCGTCCCGGTTCATGCCAAGATCGAGGAAATGGTGCAGGAACCGGCCGCTGAGCGAGACGCCGATCGCCAGGGTGCGGCGTATCCCAGGCTCGGTCCGCATCGCGCTGATCAAGTCGCGCGTCGCGGCAAAGCCGATGCCGTCCACGGTGGGCCGCGCGGCCTCATAGGTCAGCTCGTAGATGCGGCGCGGCGTCGGCACCGTGCCGAACGGCATGAGTTGAATTGTGCTGCTGTCCACCCAGCCGAACGCGTCCGGACCGAGCGGCGTCGGCGCGTCGGCCTCGCGGCTGCGCACCGTGAGACGCGCCGTGTCGGTGTTGGCGACGGGATAGGGCAGGCGAATGCGCTGCATCGGATCCGCGCTGCGGGTTCCGGCGACGAACTCGTGCCGGATGCGCTGCACGATATCCAGCTTTGGGCCCAGGCCGCCCTGGGCGGCGATCGGCACCCGGATGCCCATGCCGTTGTTGGCGCCGGTCACCTCCGGCTGCCAGCCGGACCAGACCATCGTGTCGCCGCGGCGGAAGGTGAAGGCGTTGCCGGCGTCGGCCAGGGTGCGCGGGTCATTGACGCCGCCGTTTGGCGGCTCCGGGGCGTCGTTGAGCCAGGACATCAGCAACTTGTTGCCGCGGTTGGTGACGTCATACAGCAGCACGCCGTCGCCGCGGGCCGGATCGGCTGGGCGCAAGATGAACACGTCCGCATCGTATTCGACCATGCCGCGTGCGTTGCGCGGCGCCTGGCCGAGCAGGGCTATGCCGCTGTTTGCCGCGTCGTTCGGATCGAGCTCGCCCCGCGCCAGGGCACGGATGCGGACATACGGCCCGGCGTCGCCGAAGCTCGCGCCACCGGCAAAGGGTTCCTGCGACTGGACAGCCAGCTGAATGAGCCGTGCGGTTGCCGGCGCTGCCACAAGCAACGCGCATAGCCCGAGCCCGGCCGCAACCGAATGTCGCATGTTTCCCTTTATCCAAAGTTAATGCCCGGTCTGTAGGCTGGGCTGGCGCGCCAAGGCTTGTCAACGCAGCGGCAGGGACCCCTATTTTCAGCTCTGGCCCGGACTATATTCATGCCTGCCAACCGGAGACACTAGTCAAATGCGCCGTTCTTCCTCATTCATCGCTGCCGTTGCGGTTGCTGCCTTGGCGTTCGCGCCTTCGCTTGCCGACGCGCGGGCCGGTGGCGGCTTCTCGTTCGGCAGCCGCGGCGGCCGCACCTTCACGGCGCCGCCGACGACCAACACCTCGCCGTTCTCCGCAGCGCCTATGGACCGCACCATGACCGCGCGCCCGGCGCCTAGCCCCGGCTACGGCACACCGGCGCCGACGTCGCCCGCATTCGGCGGACGTTCGGCCTTCGGGTCCGGCCTGCTCGGCGGATTGCTGGGCGTCGGCATCGGCAGCATGCTGTTCGGCGGCGGCATGTTCGGCGGCTCCGGCGGCATGGGCGGGCTTGGCTTCATCGGCCTGCTGCTGCAGGCGGCGCTGCTGTTCTTTGCGGTGCGTTGGCTGTATCGCATGTTCATGCGCCGTCAGCCGGGCATGGCCGCAGCGGGAGCGGGCGCGGGACCGTCCGGACCCAGCTTCATGCGGATGCAGCAGCCTGGCGTCATGCCCGGCACGGCCCGCCCTGCGACGGGAGTGCAGATCGGCAAGGCCGACTACGAAGCCTTCGACCGCACCCTGCATGAGGTCCAGGCTGCCTGGTCGGCGCAGGACCTGAACGCGCTGCGCACGCTGGCGACCCCGGAGATGGTCAGCTTCTTCGGCGAGCAGCTCGCCGAGCAGGCAAGCCGCGGCGTGCGCAACACCGTGACGCATGTGAAGCTCGACAAGGGCGACCTGTCCGAAG
>CAZZWN010000228.1:0-5749 GCA_964657765.1 uncultured Acetobacteraceae bacterium | reverse complement strand
ACCAGCCCGCTCTGCTGGGCGAGCGTCCTGGACCGTTCGCGCGCCAAGTCGCGCTGGCCTAGCGCGCTGGCGTAGCCGACCCGGGCCTTCTGCTGTTCGGTGCTGACCTCGCGCTGTGCTGCCGAGTAGCCAGCCGATGCCTCGGTGACGTCGGCCTGGGCGGCCGCATTCCTCGGGCCGTTGCGGGCCTGGGTGGCGAACGGCAGGCGGAACTCGACGCCCACGCTGTTGTCGAAGACGTTGCCGTTGATGTCGCGGTTTTGGCGGGCGATCACGCCGACCTCGGGGCTGTCACGGGACTGGAGGTCGACCAGGGCCTGATTTGCGCGTGCGACATCCATTGCGCCTTTTGCCTCCTCAAGGCGGGGATGGGCGGTCCCGGTGCCCGGCGGCACCGGTTCGGCCAGCGCGGCCGCGAGCGGCACCATCCCGGTCAGACCCTGGAACTCGAGCCTGCTCTGCTCGACGGTCGACCGCCGGTCCCGGAGCTCGGCGTCGGCGGCGATACGCTCCGCCCGGGCCAGCAGAAGGTCGGCGTCGGACGCCTCGCGTGCACGGGTCCGCCGACCGACGTCACCCTCCAGGGCACGGGCATCGCGGAGGCGGCGCTCCGATACGCCGACCTCCGCCTGCGCCAGCGCGAACTCCGCCAGGGCGTCCCGGATCTGTCCCGCGACCTTGAGCTTGAGCAACGCCGCTTGTGGCGAACTGCGGCCGAACTCGGCATCAGCCAGGCGGCGGCTCGCAGTGCCCTCTCCAGGAAGCCAGACCGGAGTGCTGACCCCAATCTGCGCCTCGCGCTGGTTGCGGTTCCGGATAGCCTGGTCGGTGAGGTAGCTGCCATTGAGGGTCGGAGCGCCCGGCAGGAAAGCGTCGGCCGCCTGCTGCCGGGCGCCGATGGCCTTGCGCCGCCCTTGCAATGCCGCAAGCTCGGGACTCCGTGCTGCGGCAGCCTCGACAAAGTCGTGTAGCGTCTGTGCAACCGCCGGGCCGTAGAGGACGGCCGAGGTGAGGACAGCGCATGCGATGACGCTGACGCGGGAAGGATATCTGAAACGCATTGCGACTCGTGCACCGGATCAAGGGACGCCAGCGTGGCCGCGCTCTACGAAGCGCCACCACGTCGAAAGCCTCAGCCGTGACTCCGCTCAGGACGGAGTCCGGGTGTCAGGCGTCCAGTTTGGGGGGCGGGGTGGCCGGTGCGGTGCCCGGACCCGCGGCGTCCCGTGCTGCGTAGCCGCCATAGATGGCGGACTGACGGGTCAGCCACATCGGCACAGACGGGCTGCTCGGCAGCGCGATGCTGGCCATGGAGCACTGGCCTATGGCGCAGCAGTCCGGGCAGCCGTCGCAGCGTCGGCCGGTATCCGGGGTTCCGGAGCGGTAGTCGGCCATCACGAGCTGTCCAGAATTTTGCGAGGCGGTGTGATGGTGCCCGGTGCCGTGGGCCGATGCGGGATGCACAACGCCCAACAGCAGGAGCGCGAGCATAAACACGCTCGCCGCCAGCCTTTGAAGAATGTTGGTCACGCTTACCGGCATCACGAAATTAGCCTGCAACCATCCCATGGGGCAAAGTCAAGCGAATGTCTCGCGCTCCGCGCAAGCTTACAGGAGCGGCCTAGCCAGAAGGCCACGCCGACCATGGCGAGAACGCAGCACTTAATACCTCGCCATAGCGTTCGAAAGAACTCAACCTGACACGATGCAAGCCTGCGGCTGGAATAGGCCCACCATTTACAGATCTCAACGTTGCGCCACTCGAGCGGCATGGTGGAGCCGATACCGAGCAGACTCATCAAAGACATTCCGATAATCGTACACGGTCGTACGACGACGGTTCGACCAAACTCGCGCCTTCCTATTCAGCGGCATTGGACGCGGTGGGCAGGCGCGGTTTCACGGCAGCCGCCTTTCCGTGCGGCAGCCGCCAGCCCTTGACCAGAGCATAGAGCGCCGGGATGACCAGCAGGGTCAGCACAGTCGAGGACACCATGCCGCCAACCATCGGAGCGGCAATGCGGCGCATCACCTCCGATCCAGTTCCAGTGCTCCAGAGGATCGGGACCAAGCCGGCCATGATCGCCACGACCGTCATCATCTTCGGGCGCACACGCTCGACGGCGCCCTCCATGATGGCGGCATTCAGATCGGCCCGGCTCAGCGCACGGCCCTCCCTGGCCCGCTCCGCCCGGACTGCCTCCAGCGCGTGATCAAGGTAGATCAGCATGATGACCCCGGTCTCGGCGGCGACGCCGGCCAGCGCGATGAAGCCGACCACGACCGCGACGCTGAGGTTGTAATCGAGCCACCACATCAGCCAGACGCCGCCCACCAGGGCGAACGGTACGGACAGCATGACGGTCAGCGTCTCCGCGATCCGGCCGAAGTTGAGGTAGAGCAACAGGAAGATCACGATCAGCGTCGCCGGCACGACCAGCTTGAGCCTGGCCTTGGCGTGCTCCAGGTTCTCGAACTGCCCGCTCCACTCGATGCGGTAGCCTTGCGGAAGCTGCACCTGCTCGCGCACCGCCCGTGCTGCGTCGGCGACGTAGCTGCCCATGTCGCGCCCCTGCATGTCCACGTAGATATAGGCGGCGAGCTGCGCGTTCTCCGTCCGGATCGAGGGCGGTCCGCCGGTCAAGCCGATCCGCGCCACCTGGCCCAGCGGGACCATCGCGCCGCCCGGCGTCGGCACCAGCACCTGGTCGCCGATGGACCCGGGGTCGTCGCGCAGGTCGCGCGGGTAGCGGACGATGACGCCGTAGCGCTCCCGGCCCTCCACGGTCGTCGTGACCGTCTCGCCGCCGAGCGCCGTCGCCACGACGTCCTGAACGTCACCGATGGACAGGCCGTAGCGGGCGATGGCGTCACGGTCGGGCGCGATCTCGAGGTAGCGCCCGCCCTCCAGTCGTTCGGCAAAGGCGCTGGTGGTGCCCGGCACGTTGCGGACCACCTGCTCGACCTGGGCGGCCACGGACGCGAGCTGGGCGAAGTCGGGACCGAACACCTTCACGCCCACCGGCGTTCTGATGCCGGTCGAGAGCATGTCGATGCGGGCGCGGATGGGCTGCGTCCAGGCGTTGCTGACCCCGGGCAGGCGCAGCGCCTCGTCCATGTCCGCCTTCAGCTTGTCGAGCGTCATGCCCGCGCGCCACTCGTTTTCAGGCTTCAGGTTGATGACGGTCTCCGTCATCTCGGTCGGTGCAGCGTCGGTCGCGGTGGCGGCCCGGCCGGCCTTGCCGAACACGGACTGGACCTCCGGAAAGCCTTTGATGATGCGATCCTGGGTCTGCAGGAGTTCGGCCGCCTTGGTAATCGACAGCCCCGGTGGGGTCACGGGCATGTAGAGCAGCGTGCCCTCGCGCAGTTCCGGCATGAACTCGCTGCCGAGCTGCCCTGCAGGCCAAATGGTCACGGCAAGCGCCCCGGCCGCCAGCACGATCAGCAGCAGCGGCACGCGCAGCACGCCGCGGATCAGCGGCCGATACAGCCAGATCAGCGCGCGGTTGATCGGGTTGCGCCGCTCCGGGATGATCCGGCCCCGCACGAAGGCCAGCATGAGCACGGGCACCAGCGTGATCGAGAGCAGGGCGCCGCCGGCCATCGCGAACGTCTTGGTATAGGCCAGCGGCTTGAACATCCGGCCCTCCTGCCCCTCCAGGCTGAACACCGGCAGGAACGACACGACGATGATCAACAGGCTGAAGAACAGCGACGGCCCGACCTCCTGCGCGGCTGCGATCAGCGCGGGCCCGCGGGGCTCCCCCGGTTTAAGACGCTCAATGTGCTTGTGCGCGTTCTCGATCATGACGATGGCCGCGTCGACCATGGCGCCGAGCGCGATGGCGATGCCGCCCAGGCTCATGATGTTGGAGCCGACGCCGATCGCGTGCATGGCGAGCACGGCCAGCAGCACACCGATCGGCAAGGTCACGATTGCAACGAGCGCGCTGCGCACATGCAGCAGGAACACGACGCAGACGAGCGAGACGATCAGGCTCTCCTCGATCAGCGTGCGCTTGAGGTTGGCGATGGCCCGTCCGATCAGCTCGGAGCGGTCATAAACTGCCTGGATCGACACGCCCGCGGGCAGGCTCGGCAGCAGCTCGGCGATGCGTTGCTTGACGCTCTGGATCGTGGTCAGCGCGTCTGCGGCGTCGCGCTTCACGACGATGCCGCCGACCGCCTCGCCGGTGCCGTCCAGCTCCGACAGGCCGCGCCGCTCGGCCGGGCCGATCTGCACCCGGGCCACGTCCCGCAGCAGCACGGGCGTGCCGTTCGGGTTGGCCCGGAGCACCACCCGTTCCAGGTCGCCCACGCCGGTCAGATAGCCGCGCCCGCGGACCATGTACTCGGTCTCGGTCATCTCGATGGTGCGGCCGCCGACGTCGCGGTTGCTGCCGCGCACCGCCTCCGTCACCCGCGACAGCGGGATGCCGAAGGCCTGCAGCTTCCGTGGGTCTACGACGACTTGATATTGCTTCTCGAAGCCGCCGACCGAGGCGATCTCGGCCACGCCGGATGCCTTGGTGAGCTGGAAGCGGATGAGCCAGTCCTGCAGGCTGCGGAGTTCGGCCAGCGTATGCTGCGCGCCCACCACGACATACTGATATACCCAGCCGACCCCGGTCGCGTCGGGGCCGAGCGAGGGCGTCACGCCCGCAGGCAGCCGTTTCTGCGCGAAGTTGAGGTATTCGAGGACCCGGCTCCGGGCCCAGTACAAGTCCGTGCCGTCCTCGAACACGACGTAGACGAACGAAGCCCCGAAGGCCGAGAAGCCGCGCACCACTTTCGACCGCGGCACGGCGAGCAGAGCCGTGGTGAGCGGGTAGGTGACTTGGTCCTCGACCACTTGCGGCGCCTGGCCGGGATAGTCGGTGTAGACGATCACCTGCGTGTCGGAGAGGTCGGGGATGGCGTCGAGCGGTGTCGCCAGCACCGCCCAAATCCCCGCGCCGACGAGGAAGACGGTCGTGAGCACGACGAGCAGCCAGTTGCGCGCCGAGGCGGCGATGATCCGGGCGATCATGGGGCCTTGCTCCCGGGCCCGCTGGTTTGGCCCGGCTCCTTCGGCGCCGTGAACGCCTGCAGCGCGGCGCGCAGGTTGCTCTCGGCGTCGATGAGGAAGTTGGCGCCGACCACGACGCTCTCGCCCGGCTTGAGTCCGTCGAGGATCTCGGCCCGGCCGTCACCCTGGGCGCCGACGCGCACCGGGCGCGGCTCGAACCGTCCCTCGCCCCGGTCAACGAGGACAACCTGGCGCGTGCCGCTGTCGAGGACGGCTGAGGACGGGACGGCAAGCGTCGGTCCGGCTCCTGCTCCGGCGAGCGTTTCGACCTCCACGTTGGCGAACATGCCCGCACGCAAGGCCGCGTCCGCGTTCGGCATGACGATCCGCACGCGCCCGGTGCGCGTTTCGGCCGACAGGCTCGGGTAGACGAAGTCCACGGTGCCGTCGAAGCCACGGCCCGGGAAGGCGACGAACGTCGCCTTGGCCTGCTGCCCAGGGCGGATGGCGCCCAGATCCTGCTCATGCACCTCGGCGATGAGCCACATGGGAGAGAGGCTGGCGGTCCGGTAGAGCGGCTGTTCCGGCCCGACGCGGGTGCCCTGCACGACCATCTTCTCCGTCACGATGCCGTCGGCCGGCGCCAGCACCGGGATTCGCTGCGCTGCCTTGCCCGTCCGCCGCAGCCGGGCGATCTCGTCGTCGGGTATGCCCAAGGCGCGCAGGCGCTGGGCGGCG
>CAZZWN010000227.1:1574-5771 GCA_964657765.1 uncultured Acetobacteraceae bacterium | reverse complement strand
GCACGGCGGCGACGTTGATGACAACATCAACCCAGCACTTCTCCATCGTCGTCGCCCACGCCTGAGGCGGCGCGCTAAGTGGTGCAAGTCAGACAGCAGCATCTGTCCGATTTGCACCACTCTCATGTTCGCACTAGTGGAATGGCCGGGTCAGGCCGATGCGGATCACTGCGGACGGCTCGAGCGGGACGGCCCCGGCGCCGTCGAAGGTCGGCAGCGCCCGAAGCTGCTCGGGCGTGAGGTCCAGGACCGCCAAATATTCGCCCAGCAGCGCCACTGCCTCGAGGGGCACGGCCACCGGCCGCGTGCCGTAGCCGAGCACGCCGCCCAAATCCACGATGACCAGGATCGCGCCGGCAGGACGGCGCACTACGCTGGCGACGCGGCCCAGCACGTCCTGCTGCTCGACCGGGCGCAGCACCTGGCGGTGGACCAGCTCGCCGACCCGAATCGGCTGCGGGTAGCGCTGCGCCGCGCGCTGGGCCAGCGCTGGACCGGTCGCGAGCAGGAGGATGAATGCAAGCAGGCAACGCAGCAACATTGGCGATTGCCTCGGCGCGAGGGGTTGCGGGACCGAGGCCGTCGAGACCACGCAGGCGCAGCCCGGCCCTGTCCAAAGCTGCAACAGAAGCCCATTAGGCAATCGATAACCAAATTTCAGCGCCGGCTTTACAGTCAGCATGGTATCACGGAGCTCTTGGAAACGAAGCCGAGGCATCATGGGCGTCATCTCCACCAACCTTCCTGGCTCGGCACCCGGCCGCCCGGCACGACGGCTGCACCCTGTGCCGGTGCGCCTCATGCATTGGACCAACGCGTTGGCGATGCTGGTCATGATCGGCTCAGGCTGGGGCATTTACAACGACAGCGTGATCTTCGGCGGCCTGCATTTCGCCAAGTCGATCAAGCTCGGCTCCTGGGCGGCACAAAGCTTGTTGTGGCACTTCGCAGGGATGTGGCTGCTGGTGCTGAACGGCGGCGCCTACCTGATCTACGGCGTCGTGACCGGACGCCTGCGCGAGCGGCTGCTGCCGATCCGTGTGGCGGACCTGCTGCGGACCCTACGCGACACCTTGCATTTCAAGGTCGCGCACGAGGACCTCACGACATACAACGCCGTGCAGAAGGTGCTGTATATCGTCGTCATGCTGGCCGGGGTGTCGCAGGTCGTCACGGGCCTGGCGATTTGGAAGCCCGTGCAGTTCTCCGGCCTGACCGCACTGCTGGGCGGGTTCCAGGCGGCGCGGCTGATCCACTTCGCGGGCATGTCGGTCATCGTCGGCTTCCTGGTCGTCCATGTCGCGCTGTCGCTGCTGGTGCCGCAGACGTTGTGGGCCATGCTGACCGGCGGGCCGCGGCTCGATGCGTCGAAGGCGACCGGGGTAGCGCGCCCGTGAGGTCCCCCTTTCGCCCCGCCACCGTCCCCAACCCGGCCATTCTCGACAACCATCGGCCGCTGATCCGCTCCATGCAGCGTCGCGGCCTGCTACGCGGCGGGCTGTCGCTGGGCGCGCTGTCGATGCTGACCGGATGCGACGTGGAGAACGACAGCGCGGTCGAGGCCGCACTCCGCGCCGTGTCGAGCCTCAACGACCGGGTTCAGGCGCTGCTGTTCGACCCGAATAAGCTGGCGCCAACCTATCCGGAGTCGATGGTGCAGAAGCCGCCGCGGTTCAACGCCTATTACGACGTGGAGGACGTGAAGCCCGTCAATGGCGACGCCTGGCGGCTGGAATTGGCCGGGCTTATCGACGACAAGCGGCCCTGGACCCGGCAAGCCATGGCAGCGCTTCCGGAGCGCGAGATCATCGTCAGGCACGTTTGCGTCGAGGGCTGGGACTACATCGGCCAGTGGTCGGGCGTGCCGATGCGGACGTTCCTGGAGCGGGTGGGCGCCGACCTGCGGGCGAAGTACGTGGCGTTCAAGTGTTATGACGATTATCCGAGCAGCATCGACATGGCGACCGCGTTGCATCCGCAGACGCTGCTGGCCACCAAGTATGCCGGGGAAGCGCTGGCCGACCCGTTCGGCTACCCGTTGCGGCTGCGGACCTCGACCAAGCTCGGGTTCAAGAACCCGAAGTGGATCACCGCGATCGAGGTGACGAACACCTATCCCGGCGGCTATTGGGAGGACCAGGGGTTCAACTGGTATAGCGGGATCTAGTGGTGCCCGACCGCTAGCGCCGCATCGGCTTGAACCCACGGGCCCAAAAGTAGGAGGAATACAATGCTGGATACCGTCGACACCCGCGTCTCGATCTACCAGCCGGAGCAGGCGGGCCTGATCTTCCCGGAGATCCCCGCCTTCGCCACGCATGCCGAGGAGCGGAAATACCGCAAGGAACATCTGGTGGCCGCCACGCGCGCCTTCGGGATGCACGGCTTCGACTACGGTTTCGCCGGGCACCTGACGGTGCGCGACCCGGAGCGGCCGGAGCTGTATTGGACCAACCCGATGTGCGTGCACTTCTCGCAGGTGAAGGTCTCGAACCTCGTGCTGGCGGACCATGCCGGCAACGTCGTCGAGGGCACCCACGCCATCAACCGCGCCGGCTTCGTGCTGCATTCGGCCGTGCACGAGGCGCATCCCGATATCGTCGCCATGTGCCACGCCCACACGACATATGGCACGGCGTGGTGCGCCACCGGGCGTCCGCTCGACATGATCAGCCAGGACGCTGCGTGTTTCTACGACAACCACGTGGTGATCGGCGCCTCGGCCGGGGCGGTCGCGGTCGAGCGGGAGTCGGGCCAGTCGGTCGCGGAGCTGTTCGGCAAGAACCGTGCGGCGCTGCATCAGAACCACGGGCTGCTGACCGCCAGCCGGCACAGCATCGACGACGCGGCGTTCTGGTTCATCGCTTTGGAACGGTGCTGCCAGGTGCAGTTGCTGATCGAGGCCTCAGGCGTGAAGCCGCAGACCGTGTCGGAGAAAAGCGCCCGCTACAGCGCCGAGCACGTCGGCAACGACTTCATCGGCTGGCTGCATTTCCAGACGCTGTATGACCAGATCGCGGCGACGCAGCCCGATATGTTCGAGTAGCGCCGCCGCGGTTCCCGGCGCGGTCGGTACGTCCGCTAAGCCTGGCGCTCGATGGCGAGCGCGATGCCCTGGCCGCCGCCGATGCACATTGTAATCAGCCCATAACGCCCGGCAATGCGGGCCAGCTCATACATCGCCTTGACCACCAGGATCGTCCCGGTCGCGCCAACCGGATGGCCCAGCGCGATCCCGCCGCCATTGGGATTCACCTTGGCGGGATCGAACCCCAGCTCCCGCGACACTGCGCAGGCCTGGGCGGCGAAGGCCTCGTTGCTCTCGATCACGTCAAAGTCGCCGACGCGCAGGCCGGTCCGCTCCAGCAGGCGGCGCACCGCCGGCACCGGGCCGATGCCCATCTCCGAGGGCTCCACGCCGGTATGGGCATATCCGACGATGCGCGCCAGCACGCTACGCCCCTCGCGGCCCGCCAGCTCCTCCTCCATCAGCACGACAGCCGCCGCGCCGTCGTTGATGCCGGACGAGTTGCCCGCGGTAACCGTGCCGTCCTTGCGGAACGCCGGGCGCAGGCCAGCGAGCATCGCCGCCGTGGTTTCGGGCTTCGGATGCTCGTCGGTGTCGAACGTGGCGGTCGCGCGCCCGCGCTTGGCCTCGATCGGCAGGATCTGCTCGCGGAACCGCCCGGCCTCGATCGCGGCGGCGGTGCGGCGCTGGCTCTCGAGCGCGAAGGCATCCTGGTCCTCGCGGCCGATCTGCCAGCGCGTGGCGACGTTCTCCGCGGTGATGCCCATGATGCCGTTGCCGAACGGATCCGTCAGCACGCCGGTCAGCTGGTCCACCATCGCGACATCGCCCATCTTCTGGCCGAAGCGCCCGGCATGCAGCAGATGCGGCGATCGGCTCATGCTCTCGGCGCCGCCGGCGACCGCGACGTCGATATCGCCCAGCATGATCATCTGCGCGGCGGAGATGATCGACTGCACGCCGCTGCCGCACAGCCGGTTCAGGGTCAATGCCGGCGCATCCTTCGGCACCCCGCCCTCGACGCCGGCGACGCGCGCGAGATAGGCGTCCTTGGGTTCGGTGACGATGACGTTGCCGAACACGACGTGCTGGACGCGGTCGCCGGGCAGGTCCGCACGGCGCAGCGCCTCGGCCACACAGAGCGCGCCGAGCTGCGTCGGGGAATGCTG
>CAZZWN010000227.1:0-1474 GCA_964657765.1 uncultured Acetobacteraceae bacterium | reverse complement strand
CATCGTCTCCCGCGACGCAGTTTCGCCCATAACGCGCCGGGGCGGCAATACTGCGGCGTCCGCCTACCGAAATCGCACGTCGGTGCGCAGCAGCGGATACAGCCGGGCGAACAGCCGAGGGTGCCGCATCAGCCGGAACGCGGTCGCCTGGCGCAGGCGGCGTTTGAAGGACGGGCGGCTGAGGGCGGCGTAGCGGCGCGCCAGGTCCAGCGCGCGGAGGCACAGGTCGTAGCGGCCGCGGGCGAGATGCCGCAGATACTCGTCGACGCCGCTGCGAAAGAAGCGCGGCGCGATAAGGTCGCGTATCCAGAACCGGGCGAACTCCCGATCGTCGGGAAACGCCGCCATGAGCTTCTGCGCATAGATTTCCCGGCTACGCCACATGCGTTCGCTGAATGCGCTGCTGGATAGGTGGCGGCGGTAGCGCACCAGGCTGTCGGGCAGGAACACGTTGCTCCAGCCGTCGCGGAACAGCCGCAGGAACAGGTCATCGTCCTCGTATCCGGCCAGGCGCTCGTCGAACCCACCCACCGCGCGGAACGCCAGCGTCCGCACCACTGCGGCGCTGGGAAAGATGAACATGTCGGCGGCCAGCAGGTTATACAGGCTGCTCTTCGGGTGTTCGACCCCCGGATTGAGCGTGCGCAGCAGGTTGCGGTGCACCAACTGTGCGTCGTGGTCCATCTCGTCGATGTCGCTATAGGCCCAGCCCAGCCCAGGATCGGCCTCCAACGGTGCGAGCAGCCGTTCCAGGTGCTCCCGGTGCCAGATATCGTCGTGGTCGAGGAACGCCAGGTAGTCGCCTTCCGCCATCCCCGCCGCGATGTTGCGCGCGCGCGACTGGCCGCCGTTCGCGATCCGCAGCACGCGCTTGGGGAACGGCGTCTCGAGTCGCTCCGCCAGCTCGACCGATCCGTCCGAGGAGCCGTCGTCCACCACGATCATCTCCAATGGCGGCGCCGTTTGGGCGGCGGCGCTGCCGATCGAGGCGGCCAAATACGGCTCGCCGTTGAACACCGGCATGATCACGGTGACGCGCGGCGTCATGCGGCCCATCCCACCAGCGCGCAGCAGCCCGGCAGCCCGTACAGCGCCAGGCCGGGCTCGGCCTCCAGCATCTCCCGGACAGCCTGGTATACCCCGTATTCGCCCCCGATGTTGCGCGCGTCGTTGAAGTCGTGGAACAGCGCCATCCCGCCCGGCAGCAGCAGCTGCGGCAGTAAGCGGCACACGAGTCGCGACGCCTCTAGCCCATGGTCGTGATCGACGAACACGACGCCGAACCGTGCGCCGCGGCTCACTGCGCCCTGCAGCAGCGTCCCGGCGTCGCCCGCGCGCATCTGGTGCCACCGCGCCAGGCCGGCGCGCCGGATTGCCTCGGTGGTGGCCTGCTGGAACGCCGGATCGATTTCGACCGACACGACCCGGCCCGCTCCCCGCGCACGCACGCCCCGGCACAGGATGGTGGCCGACA
>CAZZWN010000226.1:0-5867 GCA_964657765.1 uncultured Acetobacteraceae bacterium | reverse complement strand
GTGATCACCTCGACGCAGCGCAGCCGTTCGGCGTGGGCGCTGCCCAAAAATTCCTGCAACGCAAAAAACGCCCGTTGCGCCGTGCGGCCGTGCAGGTCGAGGGTCCGGGTGGGCGGCAGCTTACCGGCGCGAAAGCGGTTCCAGGTTGCCTTGTCGACGCCGGGCGGATGATCGCCGATCGCCACCGACGATAAGCGCTGCACGGTCGGCACAGACACCCGCGGCACGGACAGCAGCGATGGCTGCGGCATCGGCGCCGGCTCGGGCGGCGCATCCGGCACAGGAACGCCCGACAGCGGGGAGACGTTGCGGACATACAGCGCCCACGTGGCGCGGTCGTGCTCGGACAAGACCTTGCGGCGCGAGATGCGCATCTAGGCGGTGCGGGCGGCCGGGTCGTCCTCGATCAGCACCACATGCAGGCGGCGCGGCCCATGCGCGCCAAGCTCAAGCGTCTGCTCGATATCGGCGGAGCGCGACGGACCCGTCACGAACATGACGTTGCGCGGCATGAAGCCGCCACTCAGCGCGTCCTGCCGCTCGGCGCGCAGCAGGTCCCATGCATCCTCGTATGCGCCCACGACCCGGCTGCTGCGCAGCACCACGATGGCCGTGTCCGCCAACAGGTTCAGCGTCGTCGGACGCTCCGGCGCGCTGGGCAGCATCAATGTGCCGGTCTCGGCGACGCCGGCGAACCCATGCTGCAGGCTCACCAAGTCCGTCGCCTCCGCCCGGCCCTCGCGGACCAGCAACAGCGGGCGGCTGGACCACGGAATGGCGCGCAGCTCCTGATGCGGTGCCATGACGAAGCTCGATGGCAGGTTCTGCCCTGCGAGGTAGCTCGCCACCGCCTCCGGCACCTCGCCGCTGTCCGGCACGCGGGTGACGGTGCCGAACTCCTTTTCGATGTTGCGGATCATAAGCGCGATCTGGTCGGGGCGCGGAACTTGGCTGCGCGCGGGGACAAGATGCCGCGGCGGATGCGCCATGCGCTCACGCAGCATCGCCGCCTGGTCGCCCGGCAATGGCCCGCGCTTCAGCCCGCGGCGGATCGCGCCGAGGATCGCCTCCTTGCTCATATCGTCGACCGCTCCGCCGCGGGATCGGCCCGTTGCTCGCGGGCGTAGCGGGCGAAGAATGTGTCCCCCTCAGGCGCCGGCAGGTCCCGCCCGGCGGTCCAGCCGCCCGCGAGCGGCAAGCTGGCGAACCGCCCCCGGCGACGGCCCATCAAACCCAATGCCGCCGCACCCACCCGCGTCGCCATGCGATACAGCGCCGGCCGACGGGCGAAATACGCCCACAATGCCAGATTGGTGCGGATACCGCCGGGCTGCAGATGCCGTTCGAACTCGCGTTCCCGCCAATGCCGCATCATCTTGGGCAACGGGATCTTCACCGGGCACACGCTCTCGCACTTGCCGCAGAACGTGCTGGCGTTCGGCAGGTGCCCGGCCTTGTCGACGCCGATCAGGCTCGGGGTCAGCACGCTGCCCATTGGACCCGGATATACCCAGCCATACGCATGCCCGCCCACCGCGCCATACACCGGGCAGTGGTTCATGCAGGCGGCGCAGCGGATGCAGCGCAGCATGTCCTGGAACTCGGTCCCCATCATCGCCGACCGTCCGGCGTCGACGATGACGACGTGGTATTCCTCCGGCCCGTCCAAGTCGCCGGGCCGCCTCCCGCCGGTGCTGAACGTGGTATAAACCGAAAAATCCTGGCCCGTCGCCGAGCGCGCCAGGATGCGCAGCAGGCTCGTCGCGTCCTCGAGCGTCGGCACCACCTTCTCGATGCTCGCCAGCGCGATATGCACGCGGGGCAGCGTCTGCGTCAGGTCGCCATTGCCCTCGTTGGTTACGATGACGCTGCTGCCGGTCTCGGCGATCAGGAAGTTCGCGCCGGTGATGCCGACGTCGGCGGCGAGGAACTTCTCCCTAAGCTTGCCGCGCGCCTCCGTCAGGATATCGCGCCGCTCTGCGAACACGCGGTCCACTGGCAGGTCGGTGTGCGACAGGCGGAACTGCGCCTCCCAGTCCTCGCGGTTCAGGTGGAACGCCGGCGCGATGATATGGCTCGGCGTCTCGTTCCGGAGCTGAATGATGTATTCGCCAAGATCGGTCTCGATCGGCGCGATGCCGTTCGCCTCGAGGTGGGCGTTGATGCCCAGCTCCTCCGAGATCATCGACTTGCCCTTCGTCACCGTGCGGGCGCCGGCCTTGCGGCAGATCTCCAGCACGGCGGCGCGTGCGTCGTCGGCGGTGCTGCACCAATGCACGTGGCCGCCCGCCCGCTGCACGTTGGCCTCGAACGTCTCCAGATAGAAGTCGAGGTTGGCCAGCGCGTGGTTCTTGATGTCGCGGCCGATGTCGCGCAACCGCTCGAACTCCGGCAAGTTGGCGACGGCGGCGCTGCGCCGGGCCATGAACTGCGGCTTGCTGAACGCCAGCGCCTTCTGCAGGCTGGCGTCTGCCAAGGCATTGTGCGCGTTGGTCTTGAACTCGGGCGAGGTGGTCAGCATGGGCGTCTCCCGGGCCACAGGCAGCGGATGTGGCGAATATCACTCATAATCTAGCGTGGCCGCAGCCATACGCCAGCCCCGGCTATGGACGCATACGCGCCGTCCTGCCAAACCGCCTGCGATGATGCCGCGAATGATCCTGCCCCGGCGTGTTGCCGTCGCCGGCGTCCTCGCCAGCCTGTCGTCGGCACGTGCCCGCGCGCAGGCCCGGCCGTTGCGCATCGGCGTGCTCACCAGCTTGTCCGGCCCGGCCGCCGACGGCGCCGGCAGCGGCTCGGTGCTCGCGGCCCACATGGCGGCCGAGGCGCAGCCGGACCTCGCGGTCGAGATCCTGGCCGCCGACATGGGCGACCGGCCAGACATCGGCGCTGTGCTGGCGCAGGCTTGGCTGGACCGAGACGGCGTGGACGCGGTGGTGGACGTGCCGAATTCGGCTACCGCGCTGGCCGTCGCCGAGATCGTGCGCGCGCGCAACCGGATCGCGCTGTTCAGCGGGCCCGGCACAGCGGCGCTCACCGGGACAGCCTGCAGCCCAAACCATCTGCAGTGGACCTACGACACCGCGGCGCTGGCGGCCGGCACGGCGACGGCCATGCTGGCGGAGGGCGGCGACAGCTGGTTTTTCCTCACCGTCGACTACGCGTTCGGCCATGCCCTGCAACGCGACGTGACCGCCGTGGTGCAGGCGGCCGGCGGACGGTCGCTGGGCTCCGCCGCGTTTCCGAACGAGACGCTCGACTTCTCTGCCCTGCTGCTGCAGGCGCAGGCCAGCCGCGCCAAGGTGATCGGCCTCGCCTGCACGGGCTTGCCATTCGAGACGCTGGTGAAACAGGCGGCCGAGTTCGGCATTGCCCAAAATGGCCAGCGGCTTGCGAGCCTGCTCTGCCTCTCGACCAACGTGCACGCGATCGGGTTGGAGAATGCCCAGGGCCTGCTGGTGACCGAACCGTTCTATTGGGATCACGACGCCGGGACCCGCGCGTTCGCCGCCGCCTTCGCGCCGCGCAACCGGGGCATTCCGCCGACGATGATCCATGCCGGCGTATTCTCGGCCGTCTCGCATTTGCTGCGGACCGTGCGGGGCGGCGCCGATCGGTCGGACGGCGCCGCCACCATCGCCGCAATGCGCCGGCTTCCGGCGGACGACGCGCTGTTTGGCCGGAGCACGCTGCTCGCCAACGGCAGCGTCACCCATCCGATGCATCTGTTCCGGGTCAAGGCCCCGGACGAGTCTGCCGGGCCATGGGACATCTATCGGCGACTGCGGACCATTCCCGCCGATCAGGCATTCCGGACCGCGGCCGCGTCTGGATGCAGGATGGCGGGGTAGGCCTACTTCTTGCCGCGCTTTTTTTTGGTCTCGCCCTTCGGCTCGTCGCCCTTGTCGATCCCCTCGCTCTCGTCCTCCTCGTCGTCGGTGTTGTCCTTGTCAGACTCCTCCGCCAATGCGGCGGGGTTCAGCACGCGCTCCGCCAACTCGTTCAGCACGCCGTCATTGGCCTTTTCCTCGTCGAGCGTCTGCTGCAGCAGGTCCGCAGCCTCGGTCAGGCCGAGCTGCTTGGCCCAGGCCACCATCGCACCATAACGCGCGATCTCGTAGTGCTCGATCGCCTGGCCGCAGGCGATCAGCGCCGCATCGAGCACCGGGCCGCGCTCGAATTCGTCGGACGCCTCCTCGCCCTCCTCGACCAATCCGTTCATCGCGGCGCAGGTCTTGCCCTTGGCGCGTTTGCCCAGGGCCTCGAACACCTGGTCCAGCCGCTCGATCTGGTGCTGGCTCTGCTCGCGGTGCGCCAGGATCGCGTCCTTCAGCTCCTTGTTGTCGACCGCCTTCGCCAGCTTCGCCATCGCGCGGATGCCCAGCTTCTCGGCGTAGTAGATGTCCTGCATGAAATGCAGCATCAAATCGTTCATGGCCTTCATGGTTCGTCTCCCGTTCGACTTCACCATAGGCCACGCGGACGATAGCAGCGTGACAGTTCAACAGCGTTATTGGCCCTCAAGCCCCGCGCGCGCGGACCTGGCCGATCGGCGGCACGTCGCCCGTCATGTTCGCCAGCACCTCGGCGACGTGGCGGACCCGGATCGCACTGCCCTCGCGCGATAGCCGGCCGGCCATGTTCAGCAAACAGCCGAGATCCCCGGCCAGCAGCGTGTCCGCCCCGGACGCCGCCACATGCGCTGCCTTGTCCGACACCATCCGGGTCGAGATCTCCGGATACTTCACGCAGAACGTGCCGCCGAAGCCGCAGCAGACCTCCGCATCCGCCATCTCGCGCAGTTCCAGGCCATCGACCCCCGCCAGCAGCGCCCGCGGCTGCGCCTTCAGCCCCATCTCGCGCAGGCCGGAGCAGCTATCGTGGTAGGTCGCGATGCCGGGGTAGCTCGCCGCGACGTCCGTCACGCCCATCACGTCGGCGAGGAAGCCGATCAGCTCGAACGTGCGTTCGCTCAGCACCTCCGCCCGGGCGCGCAGGTTGGGATCGTCGTCGAACAGGTGCGGCAGATGATGCTTGATCATGCCGGCGCACGAGCCGGACGGGACCACGACGTAGTCGTAGCCGCTGAACGCCTCCAGCACCTGACGCCCGATATCGCGCGCCGTCGTGCGGTCGCCGCTGTTGAACGCCGGCTGGCCGCAGCAGGTCTGGGCGCGCGGCACCTCGACCTGGCAGCCTGCCTGTTCCAGCAGCTTGATGGCGGCAAAGCCTACCGTGGGCCGGTGCAGGTCCACGAGGCAGGTGACAAACAACGCAACGCGCGGGCGGGTCTGGAGCATCTCTCCAACTTAGGCAGCCGCGGCCGCTTCCGCCAGACGGTGCCGCGCGGTGGCGACATACTCCGGGTCGATCTCGATGCCGACCCCGTGCCCCCCCTCCAGCCCGGCCGCCACCAAGGTCGTGCCCGTGCCCGCGAATGGATCGAGCACCACTGGCGCGGGCTTGCCGTGCAGCCGGATGCACCAGCGCGGCAGGTCGACCGGGAAGGTGCCGGGATGGCTGAACTTCTGCGTCCGGCTGCGCACGGTGGGATAGGGCACGAACCAGGTGTCGCCCCGGCAGCGCAAGTCCTGCGCATGGCCGCGCCGGGCGATGTTGGACTTGTCCTTGAACGGCACGCCGACCGCCAGCCGGTCGAGCCGCACGTCGCCGTGGTGCGTCAGGTGGAACAGATGCTCGTGGTTGCGATGCAGGAAGCGCTCGCCCGGCACCGGCTTGAAATGGCCTACGGCGTCGTCGCCCGTGGCGATCGACTTCACCCAGGCGATGTGGTTCTGCAGCGCGAACAGCGGGCGGAGCCGCACGATCAGCTCGAACGGCAGCCACGGCTGCGACGAGGAGCCGGA
>CAZZWN010000225.1:0-5876 GCA_964657765.1 uncultured Acetobacteraceae bacterium | reverse complement strand
CGTGGTAGCAGCCCATCAGCGCGATCAGGAAGCCGAACACCGCCGCCTTCACCAGCCCCGCCACGATGTCCGTCGTCGTGAGGATCGCGAGCGTGTTGGCGAGGTACGACGACGGGTTGAACCCGAGCTTCACGATGCTCACCAGGAAGCCGCCGGCGACCCCGAGTACGTCGGCCACCGCGACCAGCAATGGCAAGGCGAGCACGCCCGCCAGCAGCCGGGGCGCCACGAGATACTTCATCGGATTGGTCGACAGCGTGCCCAACGCGTCGATCTGGTCGGTGACGCGCATCGTCCCGAGCTCGGCCGCCGTCGCCGCGCCGACCCGGCCCGCCACCATCAACCCCGCCAGCACCGGGCCGAGCTCGCGCACCACGGACAGCACGACGACGCCGGCAATGGCGCTTTCGGCGTTGAAACGGGAGAAGCCGGTGTAGGACTGCAGCGCGATGACTGCGCCGGAGAACACCGCGGTCAACGCGACGACCGGCAGGCTGAAGTAGCTGAAATCGACGAACGCCAGCATGAACATGCGGCCGTAGAACGGCGGGCGGAGCAGATGCGACAGGCCCAAGGCGCCGAACAATGCCACCGCTCCGGTCGTGCGCACAGCGCCGAGCGTCCCGCGTCCGACGGCGGCGACCGTATCCAAAGGTTCGATCATGCGTTCAGATAGACCCGGCGATACCGCATGCCAAGTTGCGTCAGAATTTCATACCCATTGGTCCCAGCCTCCCGCGCCACCTCGTCGATGGGAATGCCGGGCCCAATGAGGTCGATCCAACTGCCGGGACTGGCAGCCGGCACGTCGGTGATGTCGAAGGTCGAGAGATCCATGGACACACGCCCTACCAGCGGGATCGCCTGTTCGTCAAAGCACGCGGTCGCGCAGTTGGTGAGCGCGCGGGGGTAACCATCGGCATAACCGACCGAAACCGTCGCGATCCGGCTTGGCCGCTTGGCGGTCCAGACGCCGTTATAGCCGACTGAGGCGCCTGCCGGCACGGTTCGAATTTGTAGGATGCGCGCCCGCAGGCGCACCGCGGCGCGCATCGGGTTGGCCCGGCCCGGCGTGGGATTGACGCCGTATAGCGCCGCCCCGGGCCGCGCGAGGTCGGAGGCGAAATCAGGCCCGAGGAAGCAGCCGGACGAGTTCGCCAGGCTGCGCGGCGCCGGCGGCAACCTGGCGGTGGCCTGGGCGAAGCGGTCCCGCTGCAGCACGTTGATCGAGTCCGCCGGTTGTTCGGCGGAAACACGGTGGGTCATCACATACAGTAGGCGGATCCTGTCGAGCCGGGCCGGCTCGGCCGCCAACGCGTCGAGTTCTGCTGGGGAGAGGCCCAGGCGGTTCATGCCGGTATCGACGTGCAGCAATGCCGGCAGATCACGGCCCAGCGACCGGGCGTGGGCGGACCACTCCTCGATTTCGGCCAGGGAGCCCAGGACGGGCGCGATATCGGCGTCGGCATAGGCGGGCGCATCGCCGGGCCACAGGCCGTTCAGCACCGCCAGCATCGCGCCGGGCAACAGGGGACGCAGCGTCCGTGCCTCATCGAGATGCGCCACGAAGTAATGCCGGCACCCGGCGGCGAGCAGATGTGACGCCACGGCCGGCGCACCGAGGCCATAAGCGTCCGCCTTCAAGACGACGGCGACCGGCCCCGAGGAATGCAGGCGGGAGATCAAACGCCAGTTATCGGCGATGGCGCCCAGATCGATCTCCAGCACGGCACCGGCGCTGGAGCTCGAAATCAATCGTCGCCCGCGTGGATCACGTCTAGGTCGGCGAAGCGGGTATATTCGCCCTCGAACAGCACATCGATCTTGCCGGTCGGGCCATGCCGCTGCTTTTCGATCAGGATCTCCGCCTTGTTGTGCACCAGCTCCATGTCGCGCTGCCACTTGTCGAGCGCGGATTGGAACTTGTCCTCGCTGTCGAACGCCATCTGTTTCGGCGCACGTTGCTGCAGGTAATACTCGTCCCGATAGATGAACAGCACCATGTCGGCGTCCTGCTCGATCGTGCCGCTTTCGCGCAAGTCGGAAAGCTGCGGCCGCTTGTCCTCCCGGCTCTCGACTGCGCGCGAGAGCTGCGACAGCGCCAGCACCGGCACCGCGAGCTCCTTGGCGATCGCCTTCAGGCCTTGGGTGATCTGGCTGATTTCCAGCACCCGGCTTTCGGGCTTGGTGCCCACGCTCGGCCGCATCAGCTGTAGGTAGTCGATCACCACCAGGCTCAGCCCCTTGGTGCGCTTCAGCCGCCGGCAGCGGGTGCGCAGCGCCGAGAGCGTGATCGCGGGGGTGTCGTCGATGTGCAGCGGCAGCCCGGCGATTTCGCGACTGACCTGCACGAAGCGGTCGAAGTCGCGCTGGCCGATCTCGCCGCGGCGGATGCGGTCGCCGCTGACGCGCGACTCCTCGGCCAGCAGGCGCGTCGCCAACTGCTCGGCGCTCATCTCCAGGCTAAATATGGCAACCGAGCCTTTGGGAACGCCGTTCGGATCCTCCGCCCGCGCCTCCCGCATCAAAGCGTGCGCTGCGCCGAAAGCGATCTTGGTGGCGAGCGCCGACTTGCCCATGCCGGGCCGCCCGGCCAGGATCATCAGGTCGGACGTGTGCAGCCCGCCGATTTTCTTATCGAGGTCGCGCAGCCCGGTCGTCAGCCCGCTGACGTGCCCCGAGCGGCGGAACGCCCGCTCGGCGCCCAGGATCGCCTCGGTCAGCGCGCGCTCGAAGGTGACGAAGCCGCCGTCGTTGCCGCCCTGGGTCGCCAACCGGAACAGCGCACTCTCGGCCAGCTCGATCTGCTGGCGGCCGTCGATCTCGGCCTCGGCGCCGAATGCGTTGTTGACCACGACCTCGCCGATGTCGATCAACTGGCGCCGAAGCCAGGCGTCGTGCACCGCCTTGCCATACTCGCCGGCGTTGATAATGCCGACCATCGAGGTCAGCAGCTGGGCAAAATAAGCGGTCCCGCCAACCTCGTCCAGCAGGCCGGAGTGCTCGAACTCCGCCTTCAGCGTGATGGCGTCGGCGAGCTGCCCGGCCTCCACGCGGCGCACGATGGCCTGGTAGATGCGACCGTGCACGGGGTCGGCGAAATGCTCGGGCGCCAGGAACTCGCTGATCCGCTCATAGGCCTTGTTGTTGGCCAGCAACGCCCCCAACAGCGCCATCTCCGCACGCTCGTTGGAGGGCGGCTGACGTTGCGAAAGGCCGAGCAGCGGCGAGTCGATGCTATTCATTCCGTAACACAATAGCGCATCCGCAAGCGGCGGGGCAGGGCGCTGGCCTGTGGACATCTGTGGATCAGGGGGACAACCCCGGCGGTCATACCCGTTGTGGTACGCGCGCCACTGTCGAATCCATAACCGAAATGTAATTGCGCGTTAATGGAACCGCATCGACCTGCCGAGCGAGCTGCATTTGCCAGACCATGTGGCCCTTGTGGCGAAATGCCAGCTCGGCACCGGACAGATAAAACTCGAACATGCGGTAGAACCGCTCGTCATACAGGCAGGTGATCGCGTCGCGCTTGGCGGCCGCGTTGCGACGCCAGTGCCGCAGCGTCTCGGCGTAGTGCAGGCGCAGCACCTCGATGTCGGTCGCGATCAGGCCCGAGCGTTCGACGTCGGGGAGCACCTCGCTCAGCGCGGGGGAGTAGCCGCCGGGGAAGATATACTTGGCGAGCCAGGGATTGGTCGCCGCCGGGCCATGGCTGCGGCCGATCGAGTGCACCAGCGCGATGCCGCCCGGCGTCAGGCTGCGGTGCAGCACCTGGAAGAATCGCCGATAATGGCTGACGCCCACGTGCTCGAACATGCCGACCGAGACGATACGATCGAAGGCGGGGCGATCGAAGGCGTTCAGCAGGTCGCGGTAGTCCATCAGTTCGAAGCGGACGTGGTCGGCGAGGCCCGCCTGCTCGGCGCGGGCGCGCGCCGCGACGAGTTGTTCCTGCGACAAGGTGATGCCCGTCACGCGGACGCCGTGGTCGCGGGCGAGGGTAAGCGCCAACCCGCCCCAGCCGCAGCCGATGTCCAGCACGTGCATGCCGGGCTGCAGGCACAGCTTCGCTGCAATGTGCCGCTTCTTGGCCGCTTGCGCCTCGTCCAGCGTTTCCTGGCCGGTGGCGAAGTAGGCGCAGGAGTATTGGCGGTCCTGGTCCAGCAGCAGCGCATAGAGCCGGCCGTTCAGGTCGTAGTGGTGCGCCACATTGCGCGCTGCCCGGCGGACGGGGTTGAACTGCGCCCACCGCTTGAGGGCCACGCCCAGCGCCGCATGAACCGCCATCACCGGCTGCCGCCCGCCCGCCGCGACGTTGGTCAGCAGCAGATCGAGCGCGTCATAGATGCTGCAGCCGACGGGGACGATCGTGCCGTCCATGTAGGCCTCGCCGAACGCCAGCGCCGGGTTCAGCACCATCTGGCGGATCGCGCGCCACTCCGTGACGTGGAAGGCAACGCTGGGGCCGGGGTCCCGCCCCTGGTGCGATGACGTTTGGCCGTCGGGATAGCGGACCGACAGGCTGCCGATGACGAGGAACCGCCGGATGAGGACGTCGAGAATGTATCGCATGGTCATCCGCGTCCATGCCCGCGCAATGTGCCGGCGTCAAAACACAAACGCCGACGCTCCCGAGTGGGAAGCGCCGGCGCAGTGAAAGATGGTCCAGGGACGGTTAATTTAGGGCGGGTTCACTGTCGCCGGGTTCACTGGCGATCCCGGTCGCGGTCGCCGCCGGCCTCGGCCAGCGCTGCGCCGAACTCCAGCACCTCATCGGGCTCCACGTCCTCCTCGCCGGCCAGGCCGACCTGCTCGCCGCGGGCCTGCTTCTCGGCCTCCTCGGTGCTGCGGGCCACGTTGACCGTGATCGGCAATACGACCTCCGGATGCAGCACGAGCTTCACGCCGACCAGGCCAAGCGACTTGATCGGCTGCTCCAGCACCACCTGGTTGCGGTTCGTCGTCAGCCCGGCAGCGGTGCAGGCATCCGAGATGTCGCGCGCCGACACCGAGCCATAGAGCGACCCGCTCTCGCCAGCCTGCCGCACGATGACGACCGACAGCCCGGCCATACGCTCCGACAGCCGTTCGGCCTCCTCGCGGCGCTTGAGGTTCTGCGCCTCGAGCTGGGCGCGCTGGCCCTCGAACTGCGCCATGTTGGCCTTGTTGGCCCGCAGCGCCTTTTTCTGCGGCAGCAGGAAGTTGCGGGCGAACCCCGGCTTCACCTTCACCACGTCGCCCATCTGCCCGAGCTTCTCGATCCGCTGCAGCAGGATCAGTTCCACGACTGCCATGATTTCCGCTCCTCAGGCCACGACGTAGGGCAGCAGCGCCAGGAAGCGGGCGCGCTTGATGGCGTTGGCCAGCTCGCGCTGTTTCTTGCCGGATACGGCGGTGATGCGGCTCGGCACAATCTTGCCGCGCTCGCTCAGGAAGCGGGACAGCAGGCGGACGTCCTTGTAGTCGATCTTCGGCGCGTTCGGGCCGCTGAACGGGCAGCTCTTGCGGCGGCGGTAGAATGGACGGCGCGCGCCCGCAGCGCCGCCGGCGTCACCGCCGCGACGGCTGTCGCCATCGGATGAATTACGGTCGGAACGGTCTGGACGGTCGGACATGGCTGCTTACTCCTCGCCCATTTCGGGAGGGCGGAACCCATCGGTGTCGGAACGGGCGCGGTATTCCTCGCGGTCGTCGAAGCCGCGCTTGCGGCCGCTCTCGAACCGGCCGGCGGGCTTCGGCCCACGGAAGCCACGCTCGCGGTCGTCGGACTTGCGCGATAGGATGGCGCTCGGCTCCTCGGTGATCTCGTCGACGCGGATCGTCATAAAGCGCAGCACGTCCTCATTCAGGCGCAGCAGGCGCTCCATTTC
>CAZZWN010000224.1:0-5921 GCA_964657765.1 uncultured Acetobacteraceae bacterium | reverse complement strand
GGTCGTCCGGTCCACCACCTGGCCGGCCGCGTCGAGATGCACGGCCGAGACCTCGCGCGCGCCGGGGTGGTTGGCGATCAGCTTGGTGTCCGTGCCGCCGGCCGGGTCGCGCCGCACCATGGTGAAGTCGCCATCGCCGTTGGCGACATAGAAGCCCTCCAGGTTCGGCACCTGGTCGAGCATGCTGGCGGCAAAGCCCTCGATCGCGGCCTGGCCGTCGGAGATGGCGTTGCGCGCCACCATGTCGCGCGCGACCAGCGCCGCCTGAGTGGCCGGGCTGAGATAGCTGCTTACCTCGCCGGCGACGCGCGCCTGCAGGCTGTCCAGCACCGCGCCCGATAGCAGGAGCGCGCCGGCGCGGTTGGCTTGATAGCTATAGAGCGAGATGCCGAGGATGGAGAGGACGACCAGCCCTACGCCCAGCACCGGCCCGCCGACGCGCCGGAGCAATTGCCGCCGCTGCCTGGTTTGCCTGCCGCTGATGTCGATGATCTCGTGGGTGGCCAATGATCTGCTTCCTAGGCCAATGGCAACTGCCGACGATCGATACACTGCCATGAAAAGCAGAGATTAACGATAAAGAAACGCTGCGATCTTGTTCTTTGTAAGGCGTCAATCCGCGGCGGCGTAGCCGGGCTTGGTTGCCGCGGCCGTTGCGTCCGGCCTGCCCTGCCGGCGCAGGGCGGCGAGCGTCCGCGCCCAGCCGCGTGCGAAGCGGCCGAAGATCAAGGGTTCGTAGGCCGCGAAGCCCAGCGCCTTCGACGTCTCCGAGCGGGTGGGATATGCGACCATCGCGCCCGAAACCGCCCAGGGCGACGCCCGGCCGCGCAGGGCAAGGCTCCACGGCAACAGCAGCTCGCCCACGCCGGCGCCGACGATGGTGACGCCGACCAGCCTGCCCCGCACCCGGACCATCTTCATGAAGCCGGCGACGGCGCCCTCGGCGATGGCGCGGTCGTTGTCGGCGAATTCCACGCGCTGCACGTGGACGCGGCCATGCCGCTCCCGCGCCGCGGCCTCGGTCAGGCCCACCTGCGCCAGCTCGGGGTCGGTGTAGGTCACCGAAGGCAATGCAGCATAGTCGGCCGCGGCGGGCAGGCCGAGGGCGACGTTCACCACCGCCAGGCCGCCCTCGTAGCCCGCGGCGTGGGTCAGGCGAGGCCCCTCGCGGCAGTCGCCGATGGCCATGATGTGCCGGTTGCTGGTGCGCCGGCGGCGGTCCACGGTGATGCCGGCCGCCGTCGCCTGCACGCCGGCCACCGCCAGCCCGAGACCCTCCAGCGACGGCGTGCGCCCAACCGCCACCAGCAGATGGCTGCCGTGGATTGCCGCCCCGGGCGCGACCTCGACGCGGATGCCCTCCGGCGTGGCGGCAACACGCAGTGCGCGCGTCTCGCCGAGGACTGTCACGTCCTCCGCCGTGAGTTGCTGCAGCAGCACGGCAGCGGCGTCGGCGTCGTCGCGGGCCAGGGCACGGCCAGCATCGATCACCGTGACGGCCGAGCCCAGCCGGCGGAAGGCCTGCGCCATCTCCAGCCCGACCGCCCCGGCGCCCAGGATAATCAGATGGCACGGCAGTTCCTGCAGGTCGAACAGCGTCTCGTTGGTGAGATAGGGCGCCGCTTGCAGCCCCTCGATATCGGGCACCGCGGGCCGCGACCCGGCCGCCACGACGATACGCGGCGCAGCGAGGGGTCGGCCATCGACCTCGACGCTGCGGCGGCCGGTGAAGCGGGCCTGGCCGTGGATCACCTCGACCCCCCAGGCGCGGAAACGCTCCGGGGAGTCATGCGGCGCGATGGCCGCGATGGCGGCGTGGACATGCCGGCGCACGCCAGCGAAGTCGATGGACGCTTCCCCCGCCGTCACGCCCATGGCGCTGCCGCTGCGCAGCAGATGCGCCCGCCGGGCCGCCGCGAGCAGTGCCTTGGACGGCACGCAGCCGGTGTTCAGGCACTCGCCGCCCATGCGGTCCCGCTCGATCAGCGCCACCCGCAGCCCGAGCCGAGCCGCGCCGCCCGCCGCGGTCAGCCCGGCGGCGCCGGCGCCGATGACGATCAGGTCGTGGGTCCACTGCATCCGCGCCTCCATGCAACGTCATCGCACATCCGGATAATCCCGGTCCAACCGCTCGCGACGCCCGAGGCCCCAGCGCACGCCGACCTTGAAGTAAATCCAGTTCGCCCGTAGCCCACCCCAGGCCGCCACCCGCCGGTCGCTGGTGATCACTACGCGGTTGACCAGCCGGATGCGCCCGAGCCGCACGAACCGAATGCAGAGGTCGGCGTCCTCCATGACCGACAGGGCCGGGTCGCAGCCGCCGACGGCCACGAAGTCGCGGCGGCGGAAGAACATGGCGTGGTCGCCGAACAGCAGCCGACCGCCGCGAAGGAACAGATGCGGGCGGAACAGCAGCGGCGCATACCAGGTCTTGATCCAGTTGTGGAAGCTGGTGCCCCAGCGCACCGTCTCCGGCCCGCTCAGCAGCGGCGTGAACCCGGCCAGCGCGACCCGCGGATCGTCGAGCGCGCGGCGCATCACCGCGACCGCGTCGTCCGGCAGCAAGGTGTCCGCGTGCAGGATGCAGACGATCGGCGACGATACCGCGGCCACGCCACGGTTGATCTGCGCCGCCCGCCCCCGGATGGGATGGCAGACGACCCGCCGCCCGGCGGCCCGGACGATCGCAACCGAGGCGTCATTGCTGCCGCCGTCCACCAGCACGACCTCGGCCGGCGCCGGGTCGAGCGCCGCCAGCGAACGCAGCAGCCGTGGCAGCACTGCGGCTTCATTGAGCATCGGGATCACGATCGCAACATCCGTCATCCGCCCGGCCCCCGCCCCATGGCCGGTGAGAGCCGAGCCTTGCGGGGACCGTGCAGTGCCCGCATGTGCGCTGGCATGCGATCGCGTTTCTCCAGTTGGCTGCTTCCCGCGCTCACCCTAAGTGTGGCCGCCGCGGTCCTGATCGCCGAGCGGCGGTCGCCGCAGCGCCGGCGCACGCAGACGGAGCCGGCGCGCACGGTCCGCAACCTGGTTCTCGGCGCGCTCAGCATGGCGGTCGTCTCCACGGTGGAAAGGCCTCTGGTCGAGCGGCTCGCGCAACGGGCGGCCGTCCGCCGCCAAGGGCTCGTTCAACGCGTCCCGGGGCCGGCCTGGCTGCGGGACGCGCTGGCGTTCCTGGCGATGGACTACACGATCTATCTTTGGCACGTCCTGACGCACAAAGTTCCCGCGTTGTGGCGCCTGCATCTCGTGCATCATGTGGACCTCGACATGGATGCGTCGACGGCCCTGCGGTTCCACGCGGCCGACATGCTGGTCTCCGTGCCCTGGCGCGCGGCGCAGGTGGCGCTGGTCGGCGCGTCGCCCCGGGCGCTGCGGTTATGGCAGGCATTCTTCTTCGCGTCGGTGCTGTTCCACCATTCCAACCTGAGGCTGCCGCCAGGCTGGGACCGGCGTTTGGCCCGAGTGTTCACGACGCCGGGCATGCACGGCGTCCACCATTCGACGGTGCGCAGCGAGACGGACTCGAACTGGTCCAGCGGGCTAAGCCTCTGGGACCACCTGCACCGGACGTTCCGGCATGACGTAGCCCTGGGTCGAATCGAGGTCGGCGTGCCCGGCTATCGCGACCCCGCCGAGATCAGGCTGCGCCCGAGCTTGGCGCTGCCGTTCACCCGGCAGCGCGACGCCTGGCAGCGGCAGCCGGGCTTCGCTGTCCGGCAACGGACCGCCAATGAGCGAGCCGACTGCAGGTGAGGCACCTGCCCGCATGCGGCCCTGGCGCGGCTACACGGATGTGTGACCGTTTGGTGCGCAACGAGGCTCGCCGCCCATTCGTCATGGGTCCGGTCGGCTGGAGGCTTTGAAAGAACGCTGCCTCGACGTCGCTTGCCAACCCGCCACGAGTAAACCCAAGGATATCGATGCAACAAACACCAGCCAAGGCCTGGAACGCGGCTGTACCGCTGCCGGCCTCTACACGCTATACCCTAACGGCGCAGGCACTGCACTGGCTGACTGTGCTGCTGATCCTCGCAGTGCTGCCGGTGGCCTGGGTGGTGGTTTCCCTGCCGCAAGGCCCGGAGAAGTCGTGGCTGTTCGTGGTGCACCGGTCCTTGGGCATCACGATTCTCGCTTTGGTGGCGGCACGGCTGATCTGGCGCGCCATCAATCCTCCGCCGCCCTTGCCCGGCGGCACATCGCGCGTGACGGAACTGGTCGGCCGGCTCACCCACTGGCTGCTCTACGCCCTGCTGCTGTTGATGCCGGTCTCGGGATACCTGCAATCGGCAAGCGGCCGGCCGGTGTCCTATTTTGGGCTATTCAACTTGCCGGCGCTGCCTGAGAACAAGGGGTTGGACGACATCGCCAAGGCCGTGCACTTGGCGGGGCAATGGGGCATCTATGCGCTCGTGGGCCTGCACGTGCTCGCGACCGTCTGGCACGTGGCCGTGCGGCGGGACGGGCTGCTGAGCCGCATGCTCCCGCCGCAGGAAAACGCAGCGCGCCTGCCTTGAGGATGATTGCGGCGAGGCCGGACGCGCTGCTTCCGTCCTTTCTCGCCGTTGTGCCGCCGCGTTTTGCCGCTTGCGCGCTTATGCTGGCCGCCCAGGGCGCGTTTACCCGGGCACCCATCCAATAAACGACGATGTTGTAAAGCTTCCATGATGCAATCGCCGGGACCTGGGCCTGGCCGCTGGCGACCATCGTGAGCGGCGGCTTGGTGAGCGCGACACTGCTGATGCTGTTGGTGCTACCGTCGCTTAATCCGGTCATCATAAAGGCTAAGACGCTGTCCTAGAGCCGCATCTAGTGCTCGCGCCGCGCAAGCATCCTGCGGAATAAGAGGGCGCCCCACATCGGTGTGGCCGGGCGCGAGGGCGATGGGTTGGGTCGGCCGGCTCGCCGACTAGCGGTCGTTGCGAACCGGCCTTCTGCCCAGCCTAGCGGGCCGGACTGACCCTGGTCGTCCCGAGATTGCCTTGGGCCGGGTCGAGCGGCGCGTTCACCGCCGATCCGCGCGGCAGGCTGTTGGGCGCCTGCGGCATCTGCGACGACGGTCCGATCATGTCGGTCGAGATCGGCGGCGCCGTCGACTCCTGTGCACAGGCGGCGAGCGAGAGAACTACAAGCAAGAGAACGGCAGCCGAACTACGCACAATGATAACTCCTGACAAAAATAGCGTCCAATCCCAATCCGGTTGACTGGGTGGATCAGGTCGATATGTCCGCCGATAAATGATGGACGTCCGCTTGACGTCGTTATTAACCTATTGTCAATATCTATCGAGGAAATGGGCCCACAGCGGCATTTGGTAAGTCGCCATTCGTCACGATGGCGAACGCCGACCGCGAATACCATCCGCCGACAGCCTGCCCACATCAGCCCGGGATAGGTAGCTAGCTTTTACGCATGTCTGTTCTTGCGTTTTTGCACGCGGGAAGGGCGCCTTTCTTAAACCGTGACCTCACCGCAGCGGAGGCTCAGACGCGGTCAAGCGGGCAGCTGCTCTCGCTGACCGGACGGAACGCCTCCGCGGCGGGGGCGCTCGCCAGCAGGCGGTAGTAGTCCCATGGCCCGCGGCTCTCGGACGGCGGCTTCACCTCGAACAAATAGGCCGGATGGAGCTTCCGTCCGTCGGCCCTGATCGAGCCGACGCCGAAGCAGTCGTCGTCCGTGGGCATCGCCTTCATCCGCGCGATCGCCGCAGCACCATCCGCCTGTGCCGCCGCGACGCCCATGTCGGCAGCCGCCTTCAAGTAATGCAGCGTCCCCGCATAGCAGCCGGCGTGCAGCATTCCAGGCCAGTTGTTGGGAGTTTTCGACCGCACCCGCTCGTTGAACGCCCGGGTGCGGTCATTGAGGTCCCAGTAGTAGCTGTTGCTCAACGTCAGGCCCTGCGCAACTTCCAGCC
>CAZZWN010000223.1:0-5930 GCA_964657765.1 uncultured Acetobacteraceae bacterium | reverse complement strand
CAGACTCGCCCTTGCGCACCGTCACCTCGAACCCGGCTTCGGCCGCCATCGACTGAATGACTTCGCCCACCTGCACGTCGGTTGGGTTGTTAACCACGCTTAACGCGATTTTCGGGTGTGGAACACCAGCCTGGGCCAGCAGCGCCTTCGCCCCAGGCAAATCGCGCGCCGGCACGGGAAAGGCAGGGTTCCAGTAGCGGCTGCCCGGTGGCTCGGTCTGGGTGCTGGGGATCATGCGACCGTCGAACACGACCTGATTGATGCCCGCGAGATCGATCGACTTGGCAAAGGCCCGGCGGACGCGCACGTCCTTGCCGAACGCGGTGTCGGATGCCGGGCCATTGCCGAGGTTGAACGAGATCATCTCGAACCCGATCGACGGCGAGGACACGAGGCGCATCTTCTCGTCGGCCTGCACCGTTGGCACGTCCGTCGCGCCCAGCCGGTTCGCCACGTCGAGCTGCCCTGATTGCAGGTTCACCAGCCGGACCGTCGAGTCGGTCATGATCTTGAACTCGATGCGATCGAGATGGATGTTCGCTGCATTCCAGTAGCCGGGGAAGCGCTGCAGGGTGATGTGGTCCTGCGCCACCCGTTCCACCAAGGTGAACGGCCCGGCGCAGACCGGGTGGGCCGAGATCGCCTCCGTCGGTTGGTCCAAAATCCGCGGCGACAGCATCAGGCCGGGGCGGTTCGCCAGCAGTGCCGGCAACGGCGCAAAGGGCTGGAATAGGCGGATGCGCACCGTCAGGGGATCCACGACGTCCACGCCGGCCAGCGATTTCAGCTCGACCCTGCGGGCGCTATAGGGCGCCGTACGGTAGCGCTCGATGTTGGCGCGCACCGCCTCGGCATCGAAGGGCGCACCGTCCTGGAAGACGACACCGGCGCGCAGGTGCAGCGTCAGCGCCAGCTGGTCCGCCGACCATTCCCAACTGGTGGCCAGTTGCGGCACCAAGTTCAGCTGCGGGTCGACGTCCAGCAACTGATCGCACATGGCGGTATTCACCACCCGCTCAATGTAGGAACCGCTGCGGGCCGGGTCGAAAGTGTCGAAGTCGAAATCGAGCCCGAAGCGCAAAGTGCCCGCGGCGTGTGCCTGGGCGGCGCAGGCAAGAAAGGCGGCGAACAGGCGTAGGCGCATAGATCGTTCCTCGCAGCAAGCCGCGGATGCAGAGCAGTTATCGTGCCATCGTTAGCCGGGAGATCTCGTCCAGCATGGCCGACGTGGTGACCTGGCGCGCATAGCCCCGGTTGTTCCGCAGCGACCAATCATGCCGCTCCTGGCTGTGGGTCGCGCATGCGTCGGTGACGGTGGTCACCAGGTAACCGAGGTCGCAGGCATCGCGCACCGCGCTGTCGATGCACTGGTCGGTCAGCACGCCGGAAATGATCAGCGATCGCACACCGAGGTTGCGCAGAACGTAGTCGATGTTGGTGGAAATGAAGACCGACGATGACGTTTTCGGCAGCACGATCTCGTCCTCGCCCGGCGCGATCGCGTCGATGACCTTGCCGTCCCAGGAGCCACGCGGCACGTTCAGGCCGCTGATCTTGTAATCAAGGCTGCGGTCGCGGCCGTCCCGGGTCAGGTTCTCGATCACGGTATACATCACCTCGATGCCGCCCTCTCGGCAGGCTGCCTGAAGGCGCTGCATGTTCGGCACCGCGGTCTCGCGCATGGACCGGAAGAAGAAACCGTACTTTGCCTCCCGCTCGGCCGCGTTCAGGTGGGCGTATTCGCCGCCGTCCGGCCCTGCGACGTAGTTCTGCACGTCGATGAACAGCAGGGCGGCGTGCGCGGGATCGATCTCGACCTCTCGGCTGAGCGTGGCATCTGTCGTCATGGCGGAGTCCTCAGTAGATGGCGGCGTAGCGGTCGCAGATGGCGGCTTCGTCCAACTCAGCGAGCGCCTTCACTTCGGCGCGCTTGGAGCGGAGATACACATCGAGCAGCGGGCCGAACCAGGCCGCCGCCTCTGAAGTGGACTGCAGGCGATCGAGCGCCTCGGCCAGGGTGGACGGCAGCGGGGTCGCCTCGCGATCGTCGAGGCGCCGGCGATGGCGCAGCCCGTCCACCCCGGCCCAGACGATGGCGCCCAACGCCATGTAGGGGCTTGCCGCGGCGTCGGCCACGCGGAACTCGACATTGAACTGACGGGCGACGCTCTCGGCCGCAGTGGCATAGACGGGACAGACGCGGACGGCGCTGCCGCGGTCACCGACGCCCAGATCAGCCGTGGTCGGCGCCCAGCGACCCGGGCGCAGCCGGTAGTACGAGGCTGCCGAAGGCGCGGTCACCGCCGCGAGGGCGGGCAAGTGGTGCAGCATGCCGGCCACCATGTGTTGCGCGGCGTCCGACAGGCCGTGCGGCCGGGCCGGGTCATAGGCCGCAGGCTGGCCGGCTGCGTCCAGCAGGCTCCAGTGGATATGCGTGCCATTGCCGGTCCCGTCCGGCGTCATCATCGGCGCCATGATGGCGCGATGGCCGAGCCCGGCTGCAACGGCCCGGGCCAGCTCGCGCAGCAGGACCGCCTGGTCGGCCGCGGCGATACCGGCAACGGGGCCGGCAGTCACCTCGAACTGGCGCGGCCCGTATTCGGACAGGAACGAGTCTGGCGCGATACCGGCCTGGCGCATCGCGGCCAGCAGCGTGCCGCCGAACGGGCCTTGCCGGCGCAGCGCCTCCAGCGTGTACGGCGAGCCGGCTTGCGTCTCGACCCCGGTATAGACCAGTTCCTGCTCGAAGGTAGACAACAGGATCAGGCCGAACTCGTTGTGCAGCGCGTCCAGCGCGCGGCGCAGAAAGCCGCGTGGGCAGCAGTCCCAAGCCGTGCCGTCGATGTTGTGGAAGTCACCCAGCAGCAAGCGGATGTCGGGTGCGCCATGGGCGGGAATGGCCGTCTCGGTGGTGGCGTCCGGCACCAGCATCAGGTCGCCTCGGGTGCCGAACGGCGTATCGTAGATGGGTCCGAACGCCGAGAGCAGCAGGTTGCTGTGGGTGATGCCCACGCCCCGCGCCATGCGCGCCGGCAGGTCGGCCGCCGGGAACGACTTGCCCCGCACCAGGCCGGCCAGGTCGCAGGTTCCGATGAACGCGAGGGGTTCGGGCGTCATCCGGGAATCCCATAAGTGCGGGCGGCAGTACCATAGAACAGGTCACGCTGCTCTGCGGCGGTATATTCGGCGGCGATCTCGCGGAACCGCTGCACGAGGTCCGGGTAGGCCATGGTGCGGCGGGCAACGGGGTAGTCGCTGCCGAACATGCAGCGGTCGGGGCCAAAGGCGTCGATGCAGCTGCGCAGCGTATCCCGGTCTGCCTCGAAGCTCCGCTCGGACGAGTATGCGGCGTAGTTGGAGACTTTCATCAGGATGTTGCGCTGCCGGCCCATCGCGGTCAGGCCGTGGCGCCAGCGGGCCATGCCTTCTTCGTCGCGGTCATTGGGCGTGCAGCAATGGTTCACCACAAACACCTGACCCGGCACGTCGCGGGCCAGGTGTGCCACCTCGATTGCCTGGTGCGGGTTCATCAGCAGCTCCAGCAACCAGCCATGCCGCGCCAGCCCGGCCAAGCCGGCGCGCCAGGCGGATTCGTTGACGATGCCCGGCGCCGTCCAGCGCTTGGCCGGGTTCGGGTGCCAGCGGATGGTCTCGCGGATGCCGGCAACGATGGAGTAGGCGGCATGGGCGTCGAGCAGCCCGGGCAAGGCAGGATCGGCCAGCGGCGCCGCGGCGACGACCCGTGCGGCGACGCCGGGCGGCTTGGGCAGGGCGGCAAGCCACGCCGTTTCCTCGACCGGGCTGCGGGTCCGGTCCCACAATGCCTCGACATGCACCGAGGCCACCACGCCCTGTCCCCTGATGTCGGCCGCGTAGTCGTTTGGCAGGTAGTCGCGCCGCATGTAGGCAATGTCGCCGAGCGCGGCGATGCCGGACCCGTCCGATAGCCACGGATAGCGTCCACTGGCCAAGTCCCAGAGATGGTGGTGCGCATCGATGATGGGACCGTCATAGACGGAAGTGGAGGCGGGCATGGCGCGGATCGTGGCACCTCCGGCGTGGCCCGCCAACAGCGGGCGGACATTCTGCGTCGTCCCGCAAACGGTTTCGGTTTGCTACGTTCAGCGTTTTCAGGAAGAAACCAGGCCGCCACCCTGCCCACAGCCATGATCACCGCCACGACTCTCGATCGCCTCCGCACACACGCGCGTCTGGCCACGCTGTTCGCGCCCACCACTCTTGCAGGTGCCGTGGATAAGCTCGGCTTCGTCCAGGCGGATCCGATCCGCGCGCCCGCTCGCGCGCAGGACCTTATTCTGCGGCACCGGGTGACTGGCTACCGCGTCGGGGACCTGGAACGCAGCTTTGCCCGGCTGAACCTGGAGGAGGACTTCCTCTATGCCTATGGCTTCATGCCCGGCACCACCAAGCGGCTGCTTCACCCCCGGCTAGACCCGGATTGCGAGGCAGGGATGCATGTTCCGGCGGGGCTTGCGGCGGAAGTGCTGGCGTTCGTGCAGGCGAACGGCCCCACCCATCCCAAGGATTTGCAGGCGCGTTTCGGCCGCGACCGTGCGGTGAACGGCTGGGGCGGCTTTTCGAAGGCGACCACCCGAGCTTTGGAAAGCCTGCACCATTACGGGCTGCTGCGGGTGGCACAGCGGCGGGACGGCATTCGCATCTACGAGGCAGTGCCATCGCCGCCGTCCGCGACCGAAGCAGCGGAGCGGGCGCGGCGCCTCGTCATGCGGGTCGCCCGCATCCTTGCCCCCGTGTCCGCAATCAGCCTGCGGAGCGCGCTGGCGTTGATGGCCCGGCGCAACCCCGGCCTTGGTCCGCTGGCGCCGGTGATCGTCGCGGCGCTCGGAACTGGGGAGCTGGAGCGGGAGGAAGTCGACGGCGAGACCTATCTTTGGCCGACCCTCGACGCCGACTGGCGGCACCGCCCGGCACCGCGGGACGTCCGCCTCTTGGCGCCGTTCGACCCGATCGTTTGGGATCGCCGGCGCTTCGAGCACCTATGGGGCTGGGCTTACAGGTTCGAGGCCTACACGCCCCCGTCGCGACGGCTGTTTGGCTACTATGCAATGCCCCTGCTGTGGAGCGACAAGATAATCGGCTGGGCGAACGTGACGCTGGCTGCAGGAAAGTTGCACGTCGCGATCGGTTACGTCCGACGCTGCCCACAAACTCGCGAGTTTCAGCGCGCCCTCGATGCCGAGCTGGCACGGATGGAGCGGTTCCTGACAAATCGCCCTAACGCCACGTGAGCATTCCGGATGCTGGCGCGCGCGTGACGATGCCGTCTATGTCTGGCTACGAACCGAGGGAGCCCGCCATGGCCGAAACCCGACCCGTCCACGCCGCCATTCGGGCCGCCATCCGGGCCGGATACACCCGATCCCCTGCCCTAGCGATGGTTCTCGCGGCGGTCGTCGCCGGGGCACCTGGCGCGCGCGCCGATTGGGGGTTTACCCATTGGGGCATGACACCCGAGCAGGTCGTGGGCGCGTCGAGCGGCACGGCGCACCTGATCGCCCCGGCGGATCGCACGCGCGACGTCGCGGACCATTGGGAGATGGCCGTGGATGGCGTCATCCGCGATGGGAGCCTGACGCTGAACGGCGGCTACATGTTCGACACGCGTGGCGGCGGGCTGAAATGCGTGATGTACAACGCGACGGGGAACGACGTGGGCAAGCTTCGCGACAGCCTGCTCTCCCGCCATGGGCAGCCGCGCAAGGACAGCGAGTTCGGTCCGCTCCGGACTCTGACCTGGCAGACGCCTGACAAGATCGAACTCGCGATCAACCAGACACCCCTGGCAGCGGCCGTCATGCACTGCGCCCTGGGAGGGTGACGTGGCCGAACGCGGGGCCCCAAGCAGCGCAGGGGCGCATCGGACCGCCAGGCGCAGGGGCGCCCGTTGC
>CAZZWN010000222.1:286-5965 GCA_964657765.1 uncultured Acetobacteraceae bacterium | reverse complement strand
GCCTGCTGCGGCACCGATGCCGGAGACACCTGTGTTGCAGGCGTTGCGGCCGCCTGCGGCGGCGCAGGAGGCGAGCGTTCCGGTTGCGCCGCTGCCGAGCGTGGCCGTTCCGGTGGCGACTAGTCCTCCGAAGATCGTCAGCCGTAAGATGGTTATGCAAAGGGTCATGGCGGCCCGGGCTGCTGCGCTTAGTGCGAACAGCGTGACGGCGTGGGAGGATCCATACTCGCCGCCGCCGCGCGACTTGCGGTCTATGCCGCCGCCGCAGGCCATATCCGACCCGCCGGAGCAGGCGAAATCGTATATCGGGACGTATACGACCGATGCGAATGGCATCCGGGTGTTCCGTCTCGGGCATTAGTCAGGAGACGTCGGGTTGAGCTGGCGTGGCAAAGGAGCAATCGGTGAGGTTTGCCTGTGCATTGCTGGGTATCGCACTGCTTGCCGGCCCGGCGGCGGCGCAGCCCTTCATTATACCGCTGCAGCGGCAGCATCAGTCCGAGACACCGCCGCCGATGCCCTCGCCGACCCCGGTCGCACCGCCCCAAGATGGTATGGCCCAATCTGGCAGGCAGACCAATGGAGCGCCCCAGGCCGAGGCGCGGGACAACGCGCAGCCGGGCGATGCGACGGCTTCGACGCAGGCCTTTGGCGCCCAGAGCGGCGACGCTTCCCACGCGGCTGGGCAATGACGTTCGGCACCGGTCCGCATTAGAGCCAATGCGCGGGAATCCAGACTGAACCCTGAGCGGTTTGCTGCCAATAACCGTCCTGCCACAACGTGCCGTGACCGGTGCGGTCGACCCATTTGCCTCGTACCCAGACATAGGCGTCGCCGATCCAGTCGTAGTGGCCGGGTTGCCAAATGAGCACGATCGAGGACGGGGGCGGGGCTGGCACCTGCTCGGACAAGATTGGCGGGACCGGTGGGTGGGTGGGATAGGCCGCGATGCAGCCAGCCAAAAGCGGCAGGCCTAAGAGCGGTAGGCAAAGCGCGGCATCAATGCGCCTCATTCGGCAAACTCCAACGATTGCGTGCCGATCCGCTGCAGGGCCGGTGCAATACGACGTTTGAACCGGGCGGAGGTTCACGCATTGTTGCGTCAGACCACTAGCCTTTGTTTGGTGGACCGATTCACCTAACGTTCGGGACTCAAACGTTAGAATCGGACCACTAGGTCGCCCGGATGCCGCGCTGGATTATGCGCCAGTAGTCGACCGGGAACAGCCGCTGGATCAACGCCATGCGCTGGGCGTCGCGGCCGACCAGCACGCGCTTTTCGCGCAGCTCGATGCCGCGGACGATGCGCTCTGCGGCGGCCAGCGGGTCCAGGCGGAGGAACCTGGTCCATAGAGTCATCTGCGCCGCGGTCTCGGCGTTGCTCAGGCCGGTGCGGCGGGCACTGCTGGCGATTGCGGTTCGCACGCCGCCGGGATGCACCAGGGTGATGGCGACGGGCGAACCGTCCAGCTCATGCCGCAGCGCCTCCGAGAAGCCGCGAACGGCAAACTTGCTCGCGGCGTAGGCGGTTTGGCCTGGTGGCGCGACGATGCCGAAGATGCTTGAGACATTCACCAGCTGCGCCGCCGACTCGCGCTGCAGCAGGGGTAGGAAGGCGCGGGTCATACGCACGACGCCGCCGAAGTTGATCGAGAACAGCCAGTCGAAGTCGGCGGCGGGCACCTGCTCGAAGCTGCCGCCCAGCGCGACGCCGGCATTGTTGACCAGCACGTTGACCCTGCCGTGCTCGGCCAGGACGGCGTTTGGCAGCGCCGCCACCGCGTCCGCATCGGCCACATCGAGACGGTGCTCGCTTACGGCCACGCCCTGGCTCCTCGCCTGGTCCGCTGCGTCGCGCAGGCCGGCCGCGTTCAGGTCCGCGAGCGCCAGGCCGCAGCCACGGGCGGCGAGCACCATGGCGAGCGCTGCGCCGATCCCGCTCGCGGCGCCGGTCACGACGGCGACGCCGCCCTTGAGCGGGAAGGTCAACGACGCCGCCGGTTGGGCATTCGTTAGATTACGCCGCGTCCTTGCCGGAGCCGGTCGAGGCTCCATGGGCCTCCGCCGGCTGCGGCGAGGAACAGGAAGACGAAGCAGAAGAGGATTGCCGCATCGCCGCCGTTCAGCGCCGGGAACGGGCCGCGCGGCGCGTGCGCCATCCAGTAGGCGACCGCCATCTCGCCCGAGAGCACGAAGGCGGCGAGGCGGGTGACGAGGCCGACCAGCAGCAAGATGCCGCCGACGAATTCCAGCACGGCTGCATACCAGATCAGCGAGAACGCGGCCGGGGTGCCGCCCATGGCGGCGGAGGGGGGTGGGAAGCCGAACAGCTTCTGCGCACCGTGCTCAAGGATGAGCAGCGCCACGACGATGCGCAGGATGCTCAGCACGCGCGGGACCCAGTCGGCGGCGAAGGTGTCGACCGGCGACGCATTGCGGGCAGCGGGGGTGTAATCCATTTGCCGGCTCCTCAGGACTTGGTGCGAGTGAGTTCGAATGCCTTGAGCGCCGTGGCGACCTCGGTGACGCGGCGACCCTGGAAGCGTGCGACTTCGAGGTCGTCGGCTGTGGGCGGGCTGTTGTCCTGACCGGAGACGGTGGAGGCGCCGTAGGGGGTGCCGGCGCGGAACAGCACCGGTTCCGCGTAGCCGAGCGGGACGATGATCATGCCGAGATGCGCCATAGGGTTATAAAGCGATATATTCGTGCTCTCGTTGCCGCCATGCAGGCCGCCGGTCGAGGTGAAGGCCGATCCCGCCTTGCCGACTAGCTTGCCCTGAAACCACAGGCCGCCGAGCGCATCGATGTAGGCTTTCAGCTCCGACGAGACGGCGCCGAAGCGCGTGGGCGTGCCGAACAGGATCGCGTCGGCCCACTCGGCGTCTGCCTCGGTTGGCGCCTCGTAGGCAGCGTTCATCCGCGCGGCGTTGTCTGCCCAGCCCGGCGCGTGGGCCATCACCTCGGGGCCGACCAGCTCGCGGGCCCGGCGCAGACGCACCTCGGCACCGGCCGCTCTGGCGCCCTCGGCAATCGATTTGGCCAGTGCCTCGGTCGAGCCGTTGCGGGAGTAGAAGGCGATCAGGACATTGGTTGGCATGAAGGGATCCTTATGCTTGCGTTATAGAGGAAGTCGGCTGCTGTGCTGATTTGGCAATACGGAGCTGCACGACGGTGTCCCATGGATCATGGAGAACGCCGTTGCCGACCTGATCCATTGTGGCAGTCTGTGCGCCAGCTTGGGCCATGATCTTAGCCCGGGTCTGTTCATCTGCTACGTCCAGCGTCACCGAGGCCAGGCCAGCCCGCGCCGGGTCACGCGAGCCTGCCCCGGCGCTGCGCCAGACGTTTGCGGCAATGTGGTGGTGGTAGCCGCCGCTGGACAGGAACGCGGCGGCAGCCGAGGCGGCCGTGACATCCAGGCCGAGCAGGCCGCCATAGAACCGCCGCGCCGCGGCGACCGCGCCGACGCGCAGATGGACGTGGCCAATTCGCGTCCCGGCTGGCGCGCCGGCCCATGGTGTGACCGCGAGCTCGATCAGGCCGTCGGCGTCGAGTGGCTGGCTTGCCATCTCGATCCGGCGTCCGTCGGGTCCATCGTGCCAGCCCCACTGCGCACGCGGTCGGTCGGCATAGACCTCGATGCCGTTTCCCTCGGGGTCGTGCAGGTATACCGCCTCGCTGACGAGATGGTCGGTGGCGCCGTCGAGCTTTTGGCCCAGCGTGCGGATGTGGGCGAGCCAGCGGCCCAGGTCGGGGCGGGACGGCAGCAGGAAGGCGGTGTGGAACAGGCCGGCGGAGGCCGGGTCGTCCGGCTTGGCGTCGGGCCGGTGCAGCAAGTCGAGGAATGCTTCGCCGTCGGCACCCATGCGGATGACGGCGTCCTCATGCACAATGACCTCTAGCCCAATCACGTCGTGGTAGAACGCGGCCACACGGTCCAGGTCTCGCACTGCGAGCGCGACGCCGCCGATGCGCAGCCATTCGGAGTCTTGCACGCTGGCCGACGCGCACAGCGGATGGTGCGTGGGTGCTTGCATGGCGTTTCATCCTCGATTGGATATATTGGTCAAGGTGGCGCGCGAGCGTAATATCGAGAATAGCCGTTTACGCGATGGCGTCGATACCTGGTATATCGAACGGCATGGACCGTTTCGTCGAACTCTCGGCGCTTGTACGCACTGTGGACCGCGGCAGCCAGGCGGCGGCGGCCCGTGAGCTCGGCATTACTCCGGCCATGGTCGGCCGGTATATCCAGGGACTTGAGGACCGGCTTGGCACGCGTCTGCTGAACCGCACGACCGCGCGGCAGAGCCTGACCGAGGCCGGGGCGGCGTTCTATGCCCGCGCCAGCGCGATCCTCGAGCAGTTGGAAGAGGCGGAGATCGTGGCGTCCGACCGGCAGGCGGAGCCGCGCGGCACGTTGCGCGTCAATGCGCCGATGAGCTTCGGCGCGCGCCATCTCGCCACTGCGGTCGCTGAGTTCTGCGACCTCTATCCCGGCGTGCGCGTCGAGATGGTGCTGAACGACCGCGTGGTGGACTTGGTCGAGGAGGGCTACGACGTCGCGGTGCGGATCGGGCACCTGGCGGATAGCGGCCTGGTGGCGCGGCGGCTCGCGACCTGTCGGCTGGTGGTATGCGCCTCACCGGGCTATTTGGCCCGCCACGGACGGCCGAGTGCGCCGGCGGAGCTGCAGAAGCACAATTTTCTGCTCTATGCGTATAGCCAGGGCGGCGCCGTGCGGTTCCAGAATGAGGACGGCGGCGAGAGCAGCGAGGAGGTTTGGCTGTCGGGCAACCTCGTCGCCAACAATGGCGATGCGCTGCTTGCCGCTGCTTTGGCCGGCCAGGGCGTCATCGTGCAACCGACGTTCATCGCCGCGGATGCATTGCGCCGGGGCGAGCTCGTGCGGTTGCTGCCGGGGTGGCGGCTGGCGGATTTGGGCGTGCACGCTGTTTATCCGTCGGCGCGCCACCTCTCGCCGAAGGTGCGCAGCTTCGTTGATTTCCTAGCCGGCCGGTTTCGCGACCCGCCGCCTTGGGACCGAGAGTCCCGGACTCAGGAGGCGACGTAGGGCTCGCCGCGCCATTGCAGGATTTTCCAGACGCCATCGGCGGTCGCAACGATACGGTCGCCCACGGTCATCGTGCCGCGCAGGAACACCAGGCTGCGGGTGGCCCTGACCAGCTCGGAGCGGACGTAGGCGAACTCGCCGAGCTGCACCGCGCCGACGTAGTGCACGTTGAGCTGCACTGTGGCGCAGGGACGCTGCTTCGCGGCCTCCCAGCACGCCTCGCCGAGCGCTACGTCGAAGGCGGTGGCGAGCATGCCGCCATGGACGACGCCGCGTTTGTTGCCGTGCCGCTCGTCGGCGAGGAAGCCGAACCCTAGGTTTTCTTCGCCGGGCGGGCTGTAGAAAGGCCCGACATGCGTCCTGAACGCCTTGCCGGACCGTTCTACCCAACCTTCCGGGATACCTTCGCTCGTCAAATCGGCTGCTCCTGGCTATTTCGGGATCAGACTACATCCAACGTGCGCCGTTGACAGCAGGTGGCTTATTCTGGACGGCGGGGGACGACGAGCCGGGCCGTCAGCACCTGGACCACGTCGCCGTGCTGGTTGCGGGTCTCGCTGCGCATGGTCACCATGCCACGATCGGGCCGTGACCGCGATGGGAC
>CAZZWN010000222.1:0-276 GCA_964657765.1 uncultured Acetobacteraceae bacterium | reverse complement strand
CGCTTTCGACTTGCAGGATATCGCCGGGGCGGGTGGGCTTGGGCCAGGCGATCTCGGCACCGGCGCCGATCACGCCGCCGGCGAGCGAGGCGCCGCCCTCGACCAGGAGCCGCATCGTGATGGCGGCGGTGTGCCAGCCGCTTGCGGCGAGGCCGCCGAACAGGGTCTGCTTGGCCGCGCCGTCGTCGAGATGAAAGGGCTGGGGGTCGAACTGCGCCGCGAACGTTTTGATTTGCGCCTCGTCGATCGCGTGCGACCCGGTTGAGAAACGCTGCC
>CAZZWN010000221.1:0-5977 GCA_964657765.1 uncultured Acetobacteraceae bacterium | reverse complement strand
AGGAACGGCAGGATGGCGAGCTGCGGCAGGCCCATCCACATCTGCACCTCGCCGATCTGGAACGCGTTGTAGCCCTGCACGCGTGAAAGATAGAGCGGCAGGATGTAGATCGAGCCATAGAGCGCCAAGCCGCTGGCGAAGTTGACCAGGCATGCCGCGCCCAACGAGCGCCGGCGCAGCAGGCGCAGGTCGATGAACGGCTCCCGCCTTTGGAGTTCGATCGCGAGGAACGCCGTGATGAAGACCGCCGCAAGCACGGCGCAGAGCACGATGCGGCCGTCGCCGAACCAGTCCTTGCGCTGTCCCTCTTCCAGCACGTACTCGAGGCTGCCGAGCCCGACCGCCATGCAGGCGATGCCGCCCCAGTCGCCACGCGCCAGCCGTTCCAGCCGCATCGGCTGCGCGTCCAGTCCCCACCAGATCATCGCGACCAGCGCCGCGCCGGGGACAAGGTTGATGTAGAAGATCCAGTGCCAGGAGTAGGTATCCGTCAGCCAGCCGCCGATGGTCGGGCCGATCGCCGGCGCGAAGGTGACCGTCAGGCCGAAGATGGCGCTCGCGATGGAGCGCTGCGTCGCAGGAATGCGCAGCAGCATGATCGTAAAGGCCGTCGGGATCAGCACGCCGCCGGTGAATCCCTGTCCGACGCGGAACAGGATCATCTCGCTGAGGCTCGTCGCCATCCCGCACAGCACGGAGAAGCACAGGAACAGGATGGCGTTGACCACAAGGTAGCGGCGCAAGCTGAACACGCCGGAAAGCCAGCCGGTCATGGGTATCACGATGATCTCGGCGATCAGGTAGCCGGTGCTGATCCAGCTTCCCTCGTCCAGGCTGGCACCCAGCGTGCCCTGGATGTCGGCCAGGCTGCTGTTGGTGATCTGGATATCGAGCACGGCCATGAACGCGCCAAGCGAGCCGCCCAGGAATGCCACCCAGTCCCGCAGCCCCGCCTTCGTGCGCGGTGGAGCGGCGGCGAGAACGCCGCTCATTTTTCCGCCAAGGTCCGCAGTTGGCCCGGCGGCGCCGTGCGGGTATCGACCGATGCGGTGACGGACAGCCCGGGGCGGAGCTGCGGCAAGCGTGGATCCGCGTCCAGCCGGATGCGCACCGGGACGCGCTGCACGATCTTGGTGAAGTTGCCGGTCGCATTCTCCGGCGGCAGCAGCGAGAAAGTGGCGCCGCTGCCGGGTGCGAAGCTGTCCACGGTGCCCTGCAGAGGCGCGCCGCCGAGCATGTCCACGTCGAGCTGTACGGCCTCACCGGCGCCCATGCGGGCAAGCTGGGTTTCCTTGAAGTTTGCGATCACATAGAGGCCGGCCTCCATCGGCACGACGTTGAGCAACCGGGTCGCGGGCTGAACATACTGGCCGGCCCGCACCGTCCGGTCGCCGACCGCGCCGTCCGTGGGAGCGGTGATCGTGGCATACGACACATTCAGCGCCGCCTGGTGCGTGACCGCCTTGGCGCGCAGCAGGGCGGCCTGGGCACGGCCCAATTGGGCCTGCAGCACCGTCACCTGCTGGCGTGCGCCCTCGGCCGCGGCGCGGGCGCGGGCCGCGGCTGCGTCACGCCCCTTGATGTCGGCCTCTGCCTGCTGCGCCCGCTGCAGCGACCCGGTGCCGGTCCGCACCAAATCCGAGTAGCGGGCGAAATCGGCCTTGGCGAATGCGGCGGACGCGTCGGCGCTGGCGATGTCCGCGTCCGCAGCCGCGATCGTGCTGTCCTGCAGGTGCAGTTGCGCCTGCAAAGACTGAATATCGGCCTCGGCCGAGCCCACGTCGGCCTGCGCCTGCGCGAGTGCCGCCTGCAGGTCGCGGTCGTCCAACTTTGCCAGCACCTCGCCTTTGCGCACGCGCTGGTTGTCGCTTACGAGCACTTCGGCCACCTGCCCGGCGACGCGAGACGACACGGCAACCATGTCCGCTTGTATGTAGGCGTCGTCCGTTTGCTCCAAAAAGCGCCCGGTCGTCCACCAGCCGTAACCATAGGTCCCAGCACCGAGCAGCACCGCAGACGCCGCGATTGCGATCAGTATACGCTTGCGGGTGATGCGCCCGGTCCTTGCTGGTGCGAGATCGGCGACGACTGGCGCCTGGCTGATCAGCGGCCGCTCGGCCGTCACGGGCTGTGAGCCATCCATCATTCCATCTCCGGAGCGGGTGCGCGGGCGCGGCAGCCCTCGTCGTGCAGCAGCAGCTCGTCCAGCATCGCGCTGAACTGGGCTTTGCGATCTGGACCGAGCCGGCCGAAGAACCGGTCCTGCTCCGTAATCGCGAGCAGCGTCGCCCGTCGCAACAGAGCCGATCCGCCCGCTGTCAAAGCGACGCTGTTGGCGCGCGGGTCGTCCGGGTGCACGGCACGGGCAATGAGGCCCTTGGCCTCCAGCCCGCGCAGCACCTTGCTGACGGTCATCCGGTCGATCTGCAGCTTGTCTGCAAGCCGGGTCTGCGATGGGGTCTCGCCGAGGCTGGAGACGTGCTCGGTGACGCGCATCAGGAAGAACTGCATGTGCGTCAGCTCGGTTTCGTTCAACGCCGCTTCCAACCGCCGGGTCCAGGCGTGCCGCAGCATCCACAGGCGGTATCCGAAGCTGCGTTGCGGCAGGAGGTCTGCGTCGTCGAACTGAGAGGCCAAACTGTCCATATGCTTATAATAAGCATGACTACAGTCTGTGCAAGAGGTGTCCGGGCGTGCAACAAGTTCGCTATGCCGGTATCGCACCGCATCGGCTGAGAACGCTTTGGGCCGGCGCTTTCAAGCAGGTGATCGGCGGCCGGCGAAGGGTGCGCTCCGCTTCAGTATTTAAGGAAGGGTAATTGCCCCGTCAGCGACGAGCGGGCCGGAAGGTCGTCCGTGGTGAAACCCCCACCCAAGGCCTGCACCAGCGCCACGCTGGCGACCAGCCGCTGCCCTTGAACCGTCAGCGCAGTCTCCTGATTGGTGAGCAGCGCCGTCTGCTGCGTGATGACATTGGTGTACGCCTGGGTCCCTGCCCGATAGGTATTCAGCGCGATCTGCACCGAGCGTTGCGCCGATTGCACCGCGGTCGCATTGGCCTTCGCCTGCTGTTCCAGGATGCGCAGGGCCGACAACTCATCCTCCACTTGCTGGAACGCCGTCAGCACGGTCTGGCGATAGCTGGCGACGCTTGCGTCATAGGCCGCGCGGGCGAACGCGACCTCCGCGCCGCGCAGGCCGCCCTCGAACAGCACCTGCGTCGCCTGCGCCCCGAGGGACCAAACCCGGTTGGCGGTCTGGATCAACGACCCCAGCGGGTTGCCGGAGTAGCCGTATAGCGCCGACAGGCTGATGTCCGGGTAGTACGCCGCCACCTGCACGCCGATCAGCGCGTTCTGCTGCTGCATGGTCCGCTCGGCCGCCGCCACGTCGGGCCGGCGTTGCAGCAGGCCCGCCGGCAGCGTGCCCGGCGACACCGGAACGTCGGCCATCAATGCCCCCGGCGCCAGCGTCAGCTCGGACGGCGAGACGCCGGTCAGCACGGCGATGGCGTGCTCGTACTGCGACCGCAGCACGCCGACGTTCACCAGCAGCGCCTTGGCCGTATCAAGCTGGGTTTGCGCGGCCGAGTAGGCGGAGGGGTCGGCGGTGCCCGCCTGATACTGGTTCCGGGTGATGCGCAGCGCGTCGGCATAGGCGGCGACCGTGTCGGTCAGCAGCTTGTCCAGCGCATCCTGGCTCCGCATTTCGAAATAGTCCGTCGCCAGCAGCGCCTGAGCGGACAGGGCAGCGTTGACCAGGTCGGCGGCGCTGACTTGCGCCGCCGCCACGTCGCTCTCGACCTGGCGGCGAATGCGGCCCCACACGTCCAAGTCCCAGTCGATGGTGCCCTGCACCGAGTATGTCGTGAGGGTCCGGCTGCCGCTGCTGCCCCCCGTGCTCGTCGTGCCGCCTGTGCCTGTGGTTGTGGCCCTGCCTGTGGTGGTCTGCGTGGCGCCGGTGCCCGTCAGTGCGTTCGACCCCACGCTGCCGCCCGTGCTGCTCAACAGGGACGCGGCGCTCCCGCGCGAGGACCGGGTGTCCCCCACCGACAGCCCCACCGTGGGAAACAGCGCCGAGCGTGCGATGTCGACCGTTGCCTGCGCCTCCCGGTATTGCGCCTCGAACTGCTTGACGGTCTGGTTCGACACTGCGACCCGCCGCTCCAGGCGGCTGAGCACCGGATCGTGGTAAACCTCCCACCATTCGCCCTTGGGCGCCGCGTCCTGCGGCTGCGCGAGCGTCCAGCCCGGCGGCGCTTCCTTGAACCCACCCGTCACCCCCATGGCATCCGGGCGGCGGTAATCGGGTCCGACGGTGCAGGCGGCAAGCAGGACGCCCCCCAGCAGGACCAGCCTCATTCTGCCGGCTTCAACGCTGTGGCGCCGCCATGGCTCGGCCGCAGCCGGTCGAGCAGCAGGTAGACCGCGGGGGTGGTATACAGCGTCAGCACCTGGCTCACGATCAGCCCACCGACGATGGCGATGCCCAGCGGACGCCGCAGCTCCGCCCCGTTGCCGTAGGCCAGCGCCAGCGGCAGCGCGCCCAGCAGCGCCGCCGCGGTGGTCATGGTGATGGGACGGAACCGCATCAGGCACGCCTGGAAGATGGCTTCCCGGCTGGACGCTCCGTCTTCCCGCTCGGCATGGAGCGCGAAGTCGATCATCAGGATGGCGTTCTTCTTGACGATGCCGATCAGCAGGATGACCCCGATGGCGGCGATGAGCGAGAACTCGGTGTTGAACAGCATCAGCGCCAGCACCGCGCCGATGCCGGCGGACGGCAGGGTGGACAGGATGGTGATCGGGTGCACGAAGCTTTCGTACAGCACCCCCAGCACGATATACACGGCGAGCAGCGCACCCGCGACCAGCACGGCCTCGCTGTTCAGCGACTGCTGGAACACCTGGGCGGTGCCGGCGAACGATCCCTGGATGTCCGCCGGCATATGCAGCTCCGCCACGGCCCGGTTGATGGCCGCGGAGGCGTCCGACAGCGACCGGCCCGGCGCCAGGTTGAACGAGATGGTGGCCGCGACGAACTGGCTCTGGTGGTTGACCGACAGCGCCGTCTTGCCCGGGCCGAACCGCGCCACCGCCGACAGCGGCACCATGGTCTCCGCACCCGTGCTGACCGCTGCCCCGGCCGAGGCGCTGCTGCTGCCGCTCGCGGCGATGGCGTTCTGCGCCGCATTGCGCTGCGAGTTGTTGCGCCCGTTGGCCGACGCCGCCGCAACCGTCGTGCTGCCGGCGACGGTCCCGGCCGGGGCGTTGCTGGTCGCGGTGCCGGTGGCCGAGCCGCCGGCCGTGCTGACCCAGATCTGGTTCAGGATATCCGGGTCCTGCCAGTAACGCGGCGCGACCTCCATGACGACGTGATACTGGTTCAGCGCGTTGTAGATCGTCGAGACCGACCGCTGGCCGAACGCGTCGTACAGCGTGTTGTCGATCTGCTGCGCCGTGATGCCCAGGCGGGACGCGGTGGGCCGGTCGATGGTCAGCACCGTCTGCAACCCGGCCTGCTGCTGGTCCGAGTTCACGTCCGTCAGCGTCCGGTCGTGCTGCAATGCTTCCAGCAGCTTGGGCGCCCAGGTGAACACCTCCTGGGTGCTGTCGGCCTGCAGGGTGTACTGGTAGGCCGCGTTGCTCTGCCGCCCGCCCACGCGGATGTCCTGCGCCGGCACCAGGAACAGCCGCCCGCCCGGCACGCGCGACAGCTCCCGCCGCAGCCGGGCCGTGATTACATCCAGGCTGTCGCGGTCGGCCTTGGGCTTTAGGGCCACGTATACGTTGCCGGTGTTGGTCTGGCCGCCGCCCCCGCCGCCGCCAGCGCCGGTGGAGCCGACGACGCTGAGTACGGCGGGGTCGCGCTGCACGATAGACATCATCTCGGTCAGCTTCTGGCTCATGGACTGGAACGAGGTGCTCTGGTCCGCCTGCAGGCTGCCGATCAGCCGGCCGCTGTCCTGGATCGGGAA
>CAZZWN010000220.1:0-6003 GCA_964657765.1 uncultured Acetobacteraceae bacterium | reverse complement strand
GCGTGCACCCCCCAGTTGCCGTCCACCACCTGCGTGATGCCGAAATCCACCGCCACCGACATCAGCGAGATCGCTTCATCCTCCGTCAGCCCCCTCGTGCCCATCAGGAAGCTGCGCATCTTGCGGAATGCGTCCCGCATCGCGAGGTCGATCGAGGACTTGCCAAAGATGTCGCTCTGCGCGTTGCTGCCGAGGTCGGCGAGGTAGTTCGGGTAGCTGAACCCCGACATGACCCAATCATCCTGCGTCTCGATCAGCGGGAAATCGAGCGCCTCCAACGCCGTGCCGCCGAGGTCGGCCTTCTTGTGCAGGATAAGTTGGAAGGTGCCGGTCAGCGAGCACTCGATGGCGGTGCCGCAAAGCTCCGAGTCGCCCTGGCCGGCATGCGGGTCGCCGACGGACAGCAGCGCGCCATCGACGGCGACGGGATAGTACATCGTGGCGCCCTTGCCGATGCGCCAGTTGTCGATGTTGCCGCCGGTGTAGCTCGGCGGGATGGAGTTGACGTAATCGGCCTCTTTCGGCGCGAGGCCCATGGTACCGAAATGCGGGCGGATCGGCACGCGGATGTTCTTCAGCACATTATAATTGCGCTGCGTCTGCGTATGATCCACCAGCAGGCCGGGATAGTCGATCGTCGGATGCACCTTTCCCGTGGGATCGGTGACCGGAACCCACTTGAAGTTATAGATCGCGCGGGCCCAGTTGCGCTCCCCCGTCGCGTCCATCTCATAGATCGTCACGACCTCGCGTGGCCGGTCGCCGGTAATCAGGTCTTTATACTGAAAGCCCCAATTCGCGGCCGCGTTGCTGCCGAAGCACAGGCCCTTGAAGGCCGGGTTGGCGGACGGCCGCGGCTTCACGTCGAGAATGCGGACCTCCAGCACGTCGCCGGGCTCTGCGCCGCGTACCGCAACCGGGCCGGTGCAGATGTGCACGCCCAAGCCGCCGCCATCGCCGGTGCCGGCGCCCCGGCGCATGACGCCCTTCTTGTCCTTGGTCCAGAGATAGACGCTCTCCGCCCCGGGGTCGCCCGTGATCATCCGCTCGGTGTCGTCGCTGGCTTGGTGGGTCAGCGTCTCGATAGTCACATAGTCGCCCGAGTTCACCTCGATCTGCGGCTTCAGCAACTTGCTGAAGTATCCCCAGTGCACGGTGTCGGCATTGGCGGGCAAATGGAAGTAGGCCGGCTGCCCCGGCTGTCGGGCGGCCGAGTTCTGCGCGAGCGCCGGGGACACCAGCGAAATGCCGGCGGTGGCCAGGGCGGCCGCACCACTGGTGGCGGCAAAGCCGGATTTGAGGAAGGCCCGGCGCTCCTTCGCCATGCCGGTGCGGAAGTCGAGCTGGTGCTTCTCGAACTCCGCGCAGGCCGGATCGTCACCTTGGCACATTGCATTCTCCTGTACGATGATCCGAGGGCCCAGCACGATCTATGCCACGCTTCGGCGCGACACGCTGGCCCACTATGGCCCTGTCCTTGCATCGCCTCGCAATATTCAGGTTAAGGTGATGTTACGTGCCGAACAGTGCGGCAGCATTGGGCAGTGCGGCAGCATTGGCGGGCGGGGAGCACCGCATCCGCAGCCTCTTGATCGAACGGCGGCAAGGAAAGCACTATGGCGAAGCATTACGAAATCCCCGCAACGCCCGACAACATGGTCCTGGGCTATCTGGACGCGACCACCCCGCCGGTGATCGAAATCGATTCCGGCGACACCGTGAAGCTCTATTCCTTTCCAGCCGGTGGAACGGCAACCCTGCCGGAGCCGTCGCGCGTGCCGGCGGACTACCTCGCAGCGCTGAAGGCCTTGCCGGACGGCCCTGGCCCGCACTTCATCACCGGCCCCGTCTATGTGCGCGGCGCACAGCCCGGCGACACGCTGCAAATCGATATCCTCGATGCGGCCCCGACGATGGATTGGGGTTTCGTGTCCATCATGCCTTTGCTCGGGACATTGCCGGACGAGTTCACGGAGTATGAGACCATCCATCCCGCCATCGATAGGGCGCGGAACGTCTGCACGCTGCCCTGGGGCACGGAGCTGCCGCTCGATCCATTCTTCGGCATCATCGGTGTCGCACCGCCCAAGGCTTGGGGCCGCTGCGGCTCCCCGGTCCCGCGCGCGTTCGGCGGCAACATGGACAACAAGGAGCTGAAGCCCGGCACGACGCTGTATTTGCCGGTGTTCAACGAGGGCGCACTGTTCATGGCGGGCGACGGGCACGGCGTGCAGGGCGACGGCGAGGTCTGCATCACGGCGCTGGAAACCGGGCTGTCCGGCACCTTTCGCCTCACGGTGCGCAAGGACTTCAAGGTCGATTTCCCGTTTGCCGAAACCGCGACGCACCTGATGTCGATCGGGCTCGACGAGGACCTGGACGACGCCGCCAAGCAGGCGGTGCGGGAGATGGTCAAGCACGTCTGCCTGCGCACCAACCTGTCCCGCAACCAGGCCTACATGCTGTGCTCCCTGATCGCCGACCTCCGCGTGACGCAGACGGTGGACGGCAACAAGGGCGTGCATATGATGCTCGCCAAGACGCATATTTGATCAACAGGAAACCAAGAATGCATAAGATTGCCTCCGCCGTCATCGGCCTCTCGCTGCTGGCCGCGCCCGCCTACGCCCAGGCGCCCATCCATATCGGCATCCCGATCGGACTGAGCGGCGCCAACAGCGTCGTGGCGCCATCCGTCGTGCAGGCGGCGGAGCTGGCGGTGGCCGAGATCAACGCCAAAGGCGGCGTGATGGGCCGACCGCTCGCGCTGGACGTGGCGGACGACGGCAGCGGCGCGGCCGGGGCGCAACGGGCGTTCGACAGCTTGGTGTTCCAGAAGAAAGTGGACGTGCTGATCTCGATGGAGACGAGCGCGGCGCGTAACGCCGGGCTGCCGATCGTGACCCGGGGCAAGACGCCGTTCATCTACACCTCGTCGTACGAGGGGCATTCCTGCAACCGCTACATGTACGTGGACGCCTGGGTGCCGGAGCAGCAGGAGGCGCCGGTCATCGACTACTTCCTGAAGGACAAGGCCGCCAAGACGTTCTTCCTGATCGGCAGCGACTACGCATTCGGCCGCGGCATGCTGTCGTATGCCAAGCAGTATATCGAGGCGCATGGCGGCAAGGTGGTCGGCGACGAATACCAGCCGATGGACGCCGGCGACTGGACCGCGATCATCAGCAAGGTGCGCGCCGCCAACCCCGACGCGCTCATCCTGTCCACCGCGGGCGGCGTGCCGAACGTCACGCTGACCAAGCAGTATCGCGCCGCGGGGATCAAGGCGCTGGTCGGCAACCTCGGCGTGGACGAGGGCACCGCGAAGACGATGGGCGAAGACGCGACCGGCATCTACATCTCGGGCTCGTACTACACGAGCGTCGACACCCCGGCCAACAAGACCTTCCTCGCCGCCATGCGCGCCAAGTTCGGCGAGGGGCTGCTGACGCCCAACGACCTCTCGGTGCCGCAATACGAGGCGATCTATTTGTATAAGGCGGCGGTCGAGCGGGCCGGCGGGACCGCGGTGGACGGCGTGGTCAAGGCGCTGGCGGAGGTGTCGTTCGACGGGCCGCGCGGCCACATCACGATCAACAAGCAGCGCCACTCGCCGCTGACGATGTACCTGGGCCAGGTGGAAGCCGACGGCAGCGTCAAGATCCTGCAGACGGCAAAGGACGTCGACCCTGGCGAGCAGTGCCCGAACCTGAAATAGTTTTCCAATGAGCCTGCTGCTCGACATCGTCACCACGGCGGCGATCCTATACGTCGTGGCGCTGGGCCTGCTGATCGTGTTCGGAGTCATGGGCATTATCTCCTTTGCCCACGGCGCCATGCTGACGGTCGGCGGCTATGCGGCGCTGCTGGTGACACAGGCCGGGGCGAACCCTTGGCTCAGCCTGCCGGCGGCGGCGCTCGCCGGATTGCTGGCCGGGGCGGCGATGGAGCGGACCGTGCTGCGCCCGCTGTATCGGCGGCCCCTTGATGCGATCCTCGCGACCTGGGGACTGGGCATCGTCATCGGCCAGGTGATCACGCTGGTGTTCGGGCGGCAGGTGCAGTTCGCGCAAAGCCCGCTCTCGGGCGCTGCCGTGGTTTTGGGCGCGACATACTCGCAATACCGGCTGCTGCTGGTGGTCGTCGCCGCGCTGCTTGCGGGCGCGATCGCGCTGGTGCTGCACGGCACCCGGCTCGGCCTCGTCACCCGCGCCGTCATCGCCAACGAGAACCTGGCCCAGTCGCTCGGCGTGAACAGCGCGCGGGTGCGGTTCGCGAGCTTCAGCCTCGGTTCCGCGCTGGCCTCGCTGGCCGGGGCGCTGGTGGTGCCGCTGTCGAGCGTCGACCCGAACATGGGGGTGCCGTGGCTGGTCGGCGCGTTCATGCTCGTGCTGCTGTCCGGCTCGTCGCTGGTCAGCATGGCCGCGGCGGCATTGGTGCTCGGGGCGGCGCAGGTGCTGGTCTCGACTTACCTCAACGCCGTGCTGGGCGGCATGACCATCGCGGTCCTGGCGGCCGTCATCCTGCGCGTGCGGCCCACCGGTTTCGCCCGTGCGTGACGTGGATGGGCCGTTGCCGAGGCCAACCCGGCGCTGGCTGCCGGTGGCGCTCGCGCTCGCCGCCGCCGCCGCGGTGCTCGCGGCGCCTTGGGTGCTCGACACCTACAGCGTCAACGTGCTCACCCGGTCGCTGCTTCTCGCCGTCGCTGCGATCACGGTGGACCTGCTCTGGGGCTACACCGGCATTTTAAGCTTCGCCCAGGCGGCGTTCCTCGCCATCGGCGCCTATGCATTGGCGCTCGTGTCCTCGAACCTGGGGTTCAGCCCGGCCACCGGGCTGCTCGCATTGGGGCTCGGCCTCGCGGCGGCCGGGCTCGCGGCGCTGCTGGTGGGCTGGCTGGCGTTCTCCTACAACGCGTCGCCGCTTTATGTCTCCACGATCACCCTCGTGTTCCCGATCGTGTTCGTGCAGCTTATCTTCGCCGGGGGGAACACCACGGGATCGAGCAGCGGGCTGTCGGGCTTCGACGTGCCGGACCTCGACACCGAGAGTTGGTTCCGCGTCGCCGGGCTGCTGCTGGTCGTCGTGGCCACGCTTGCGGTCACGATCGTCCGCAGCGACTTCGGCCGCCTGCTGGTCGCCATGCGCGAGAACGAGGTGCGCTGCCAATATCTCGGCATTCCGACCGCCCGGCTGAAGCTGCTGCTGTTCGTCGCCTGCGCGATCGTCTGCGCGGGGGCCGGGTGGGTGTATGCCGGTGCCACCGCCGTCGTGGCGCCGGAGCTGGGCAACTTCGTGTCGGGCACCGAGCTCGTCATCTACACCGCACTCGGCGGCCGGGCGACGATCGCGGGGCCGATCGTGGGCGCCGTGTCTATCGACGCCATCAGCAACTATTTGAACGGGGCGCTGCCGTTCCTGTGGGCGCTGATCGTCGGCCTGGTGTTCGTCGTGGTGATCGTGGCGCTGCCTGGCGGGCTGTTGTCGCTGCTCCGCCTGGGCCGGGCACGGCGGCCCGGACCCGTCCCGTCCCTGGTCGAAGCGTCGGCAACCGTTCGGCACGATGACGGCCTGGTGCTGCGGGTCTCGGCGCTGGATAAGCGGTTCGGCAGCCTTCAGGTGCTGCGCGGCGTCGAGTTCACCGCCCATGCCGGCGACCTGGTGAGCCTGATCGGCCCGAACGGCGCCGGCAAGACGACGCTGATGCGCTGCATCGCCGACGGACGCGAGCGCAGCGCGGGCACGGTCGAGGTCGGCGGCCACAGCATCCGCCACATGCCGCCGCACCGCTGCGCCGCACTCGGCGTTGGCCGCAAGTTCCAGACCGCGACGGTGTTCGAGACCATGACGGTCGCAGAATGCCTGCGCGTAGCCCGCAGCCGCATTGAGCGCCCGTCGCTATTCCGCCTTACGTCGACGATCGCCTTGCCCGAATCGGCGCTGGAGGTGGTGCGCGCGACCGGCCTGTCGGAGCGCCTGGGAGTCGAGACACGGCATCTCTCG
>CAZZWN010000219.1:0-6037 GCA_964657765.1 uncultured Acetobacteraceae bacterium | reverse complement strand
CTGACGGCGTTCTTCCTCGAGGCCGGGTTCCTCGGCATCATGCTGTTCGGCATGAGGAAGGTCGGCAAGGGCCTGCACTTCTTCGCGACCTGCGTCGTCGCCTTCGGCACCTTGCTGAGCGCGTTCTGGATCCTCTCGGTCAACTCCTGGATGCAGACGCCGCGGGGCTACACGATGGCCCCCGACGGCCGCTTCCTACCGGCGAGCTGGATGGAGATCATCTTCAACCCGAGCTTCCCGGTGCGCCTGCCGCACATGGTGCTGGCGTCCTACCTATCCGTCGCGTTCTTCGTCGGCGCGATCGGCGCGTGGCACCTGCTGCGGAACCGGCGGGACCAGGCCGCACAGACGATGTTCTCGATGGCGATGTGGATGGCGGTGCTGGTCGCGCCGCTGCAGATCGTCATGGGCGACATCCACGGGCTCAACACCCTGAAATACCAGCCTGCCAAGATCGCCGCGATGGAGGGCGACTGGGAGACGACGAACGGGGCGCCGCTGATCCTGTTCGGCATGCCGAACATGGAGACCGAGCACACCGACTACGAAATCTCGATCCCGCATCTGGGCTCGCTGATCCTGACGCACGAGTGGAACGGTGCGGTGCCGGGGCTGAAAAGCATCCCGAAGGAGAACCGGCCGTATTCCCCCGTGGTGTTCTGGTCGTTCCGCCTGATGGTGGGCCTGGGCTTCGCCATGCTGGGCGTCGGCGCGCTGGCGTTGCTGCAGCGTTTCCGCGGCCGGCTGTATGACACGCGGTGGCTGCATTGGATGGCTGTGGGGATGGCGCCGGCGGGGTTCGTGGCGCTGCTGGCCGGGTGGACCACGACCGAGGTGGGGCGGCAGCCGTTCACCGTCTACGGCATGCTGCGCACCGTCGAGAGCGTCTCGCCGATCGGGCTGCCCGGTGTCGCAACGTCGCTTGCCGCCTTCGCGGTCGTATACCTGATCGTGTTCAGCGCCGGCTTTGCCTTCCTGCTCAAGCTGCTGAGCAAGCCGATCGTCGTGGGCGAGCACGGGCCCGACCCGAAGTTGCCCGTGCGCACCGCCGGCATCACGCCGGGGCCGGCCGCCGCGCACGGCTCCAGCATACCCGCGCCGGCCGAGTAGCGGGCAGAAGGACACCGGCCCATGATGACGCTTCCGTTCCTCGACCTGCCGCTGATCTGGGGCGCGCTAATCGCGTTCGCGGTGCTGGCCTACGTGCTCCTGGACGGCTTCGACCTCGGCACCGGCATCCTGTTCGCCGTCGAGCACGAGGACGCCGACCGCGACGTGATGGTGAACTCCATCGCCCCGGTGTGGGACGGCAACGAGACCTGGCTCGTACTGGGCGGCGGCGGGCTGTTCGCCGTGTTCCCGCTCGCCTACTCGATCATCATGCCGGCGCTGTATCCCACCATCATGGCGATGCTGCTGGCGCTGGTGTTCCGCGGCGTGGCGTTCGAGTTCCGCTTCCGTGCCGCGACCCGGCTCGGCCGCCGCAGTTGGGACTTCGCCTTCTTCGCCGGATCGCTGGTCGCGGCGTTGTGCCAGGGCATGACCCTGGGCGGGATGCTGCAGGGCATCCACGTGGTGAACGGCGCCTACGCCGGCGGCTGGTGGGATTGGCTGACGCCATTCACCGTGGTCTGCGCCATCGCGACCGTCATCGGCTATGCATTGCTTGGGGCAACCTGGCTGGTATGGCGGACCGAGGGACCAATCCAAGTCCGCAACCGGCGCCTCGCCGGCACGCTGGGGGTCGCGACATTGTTCATGATCGTGGTCGTCAGCATCTGGACGCCGCTGCAGAACGAGGTGTTCGCCGCCCGCTGGTTCGGCTGGCCCGGCATCGCGCTCACCAGCCCGGTGCCGCTGCTGGTGGCTGGGCTGGCGGTGCTGTTCTGGCGGGCGCTGCAGCGCGACACGTCGCATATCACGCCGTTCCTGTGCACGCTGGGCGTATTCACACTGTGCTTCGCCGGGCTGGGCATCAGCGTGTATCCGAACATCGTGCCGCCCGGCATCACCCTTTGGGACGCAGCCGCACCGCCGGAAAGCCAGGCGTTCCTGCTGGTGGGCGCGTCGGTGCTGGTGCCGTTGATCCTGGCCTACACGTTCTATGCGTACTGGGTTTTCCGCGGAAAGGTGGCGGTGGGTGCCAACTATCATTAGAGCACGGCGACAGGCATGGGCGTCGCGGCTGCTATGGTTCGCAGGGCTTTACGTGGCCGGGGTCGCGGTGGTGGGCGTCGTCGCCTATGGGTTGAAGGCTCTGCTGATCCCGCATTGAGTGCCAATCAGCGCCCTGCCCGCCGTGCCGCGACCTCGGCCAGTGCGGCCCAGTCGCGGTTCGCGCCGCCATGGGCGATGCCGTCGAGGAAATTGTCCTTCAGGACGCTGGCGAACGGCATCGGCGTTGCGGTCTGATCCGCCGCCTCCAGCACGAGCCGCACGTCTTTCAGGCCCAGCGTCATCTTGAAGCCGGCCGGGTCGTATTGCTTCCTCGCGATCAGGCCGCCATACCCGGCATAGACCGGCGCCGCAAACAACGTCGAGGCGATCATGTCCAGGAACGATGCACCGGACACGCCATGCCCTTCGACCAACGACGCCGCCTCACCCATCGCCTCGATCGCGCTGGCGATCATGAAGTTCGCCGCGAGCTTCACCGCGTTCGCCTGCTCCGGCTGGTCGCCAAAGCGCCAGGTCTTCTGGCCCATCGCATCCAGCAGGGGCCGCACTCGGTCGATGTGCTCGGATGCGCCCGCAGCGAGGATGTTGAGCTTCCTTGCCGCTGCTGCGTCGGGCCGGCCGAGCACGGGCGCCGCGACGTAGCCCACGCCACGCTCCGCATGACGCGCCGCCATCTCGCGCGCCAGGGCGACGGAGATCGTGGCCATGTTCACATGCGCGCCGCCCGAGCCGAGCGCATCCAGCACGCCGCCATCCAGGATCACGCCGCGCGCGGCCGTGTCGTCGGCGAGCATCGAGACCACCATTCCGGCCCCGGCCGCCTCGGCTGCGGTCGCCGCGACCTTGGCGCCCTCGGCGGCGAGTGGTCCGGCGGCCTCCGGGGAACGGTTCCAGACCGTCACGCTGTGGCCTGCCCGCAGGAGGTTGAGCGCCATGGCCCTGCCCATCGCGCCCAAGCCGAGAAATCCAACGTCCATGTTCATGCCTATCTCGATGATGCCGGGTTCAACGATCCGTAGCGGACGGCGGTTCTCCGCTCACAGGCGCCGGCGGCCGTTCCGTGAGATAGCAGGCCATGGCCAGCACGGGCAGGCACAGACCGGCCCACATCGTCGCGGACCAGCCGCCCCGGGCATAGGTCCAGCCGCCAAGCGCCGAGCCGACGGCGCCGCCGACAAAAAAGGTCGCCATATACAGGCCGTTGAGCCGGCTGCGGAACTGCGCGCTGAGCGAGAAGATCGCGCGTTGGCCGAACACGAGGTGGGCGGTCACGCCGAAGTCCAGCAGGATCGCCGCAAAGGCCAGAATGGCAAGGCCAATGCGCGAGTCCGATAGACCCAGCCGGCCTAGCAGGAACGATACGGCCACCGCGATCATCGCGAACCAGGTTCCGGACCTGCTCCAGCCACGGTCCGCGGCATGGCCCGCAATCGGCGCGGCAACGGCGCCGGCCACGCCGGCAAGCGCGAACAGCGCGATGCCGTTCTGCGACAGATGGAAGGTGCCGGCGAGCAGCAGCGGCACCGCGGTCCAGAACAGGCTGAACGAGCCGAACAGGAAAGCATGATACAGCGCGCGGCGTTGCAGGACCGGCGTGTGCCGGGCGAGCAGCACCATCGACGCCAGCAGCGTGCCGTAGCCCAAGCCCGGCGCGGGTTGGCGGCGCGGCAGCGCGATCCGCAGCACGACAGCCAGGCTGGCCATCACCACGGCCGAAACCACGAACACGGCGTGCCACGACGAGGCCTCGGTGATGAAGCTCGCAACCGGCCGGGCGAGCATGATCCCCAGCATCAGCCCGCTCATGACGTTGCCGACGACGCGGCCCCGGACGGCCTCGGGCGCAAGGTGGGCGGCGTAGGGCACGAGGATCTGCACCGACACGGAGCCGAGCCCGATCAGCAAGGCAGCGCCCAGGAAGGCCGCCGCGTGCGTCGACAGGGCGGCGCCGACGAGGGCCAGCAGGCCGACGCCGAGGGTGGCGAGGACAAGGCTGCGGTTCTCGAACAGGTCGCCGAGCGGCACGACGAACAGCAGCCCGGCGCCGTAGCCGACCTGCGTCATGGTCACAATCAGGCCGGCGGCCTGCGGTGGCAGCCCAAGCGAGGCGCTGATCGGGCCGACGAGGGGCTGCGCGTAATAAATATTGGCAACGATGAGGCCGCATGCCGTCGCAAGCAGCAGCGTCAGCCAGGCCGGGATGCCGGCCGCCTCCCGCGTCGGGGCGGGCGGCGGAAGGGTCGTGCTCAAGAGGCTCTCCTTATGAAATTGACCGTATCGAGCGGCGCTCCAGGGAGCGGCCGCAACGCCTGGTCTGCAACGGCCATCATCTCGGAATGGGTGCGCGCGGGCGCGCCGACAACCCGCGGGTTCCATCGTAGGCATAATACGGTGCGCGCAGAGGCCTTGACGTCGATCTTGTCGTGAATGGAGCGGTCGGATCAGGTCCAGCAGCAAGGTTTCCGGCCGGCCACTGGCAACTGTGGCGGCAGAACCGCCGTAAAGGCAACATCGCGATCCAGCGTTGAAGTGCGCCCTGGGGGAGTTCGGCCATGCACCTGCTGCCTGACGACGTTCTGCTCGCAATCGACGTGCAGCGGGACTTCCTGCCCGGCGGTGCCCTGGCGGTGCCGGACGGCGCCGCCGTCGTGCCCGTCATCAACCGGCTCGGCACCCATTTCGGCCACGTGCTGCTCACCCAGGACTGGCATCCCGTCGATCACGTCTCCTTCGCCGCCAACCATCCGAGCAGCGAGGCGTTCGAGACGATCGAGCTGCCATACGGCCGCCAGGTGCTTTGGCCAATCCATTGCGTCCAGGGCACGGACGGTGCCGGGCTTGCCCCAGGGCTGGAGCTGCCGCAGGCGGAGCTGATCATACGCAAGGGGTTCCGCCGCGCGGTGGACAGCTACTCCGCATTCACCGAGGCCGATCGCCGGACGCCCACGGGCCTTGCCGGGTATCTGCGCGAACGTGGATTGCGCCGGCTGTTTTTGACTGGACTGGCGACCGACTTCTGCGTGGCGTGGAGCGCCCAGGACGGCCGCACTGCCGGATTTGAGGTCTACGTCGTCGAGGATGCGTGCCGCGCCATCGATGCACAGGGCTCGCTGGGCCAGGCATGGCGGGCGATGCACGACGCGGGCGTGCAGCGGATCGGCAGCGCCGACCTGCAGACCCCGGGTTAGGCGGAGTCGCCGCCGAACGCGCGCTCCATCTCGCGACGGAAACGCACCGCTGTGTTCGCGTCGTCGAAATCGACATCCTGCCAGCGCACGGCCTCGCCGGCGGCGACGGCGCGGCTCAGCACGACGTTGTGGGCCAGGCCGATCGGCAGGCATCCGGCCGCGAGCGACGCCCGCGCCGGCTTCAGCTTGCCGTACACCATGGCGCCGCCCTCGCCGTCGAGCCGCTCGCCGGGCCGCAGGTCGCGCTTGGCGGTTGCGACGACGTCGCCGCGGAACCCGCGCGTGGCCCCGGTCGCCTCGCCGCGCAGCATGACGCTCGCGACCGATACGCCGAGCTCGAGGCCGATCAGGTGGTAGGGCTTATACATCGCCGAGTAGCGCCCGGTCGTGTCGGTCCGCAGCCCGTACTCGGCGAAGCACCGGCGTACGTAGTCGGACGGCGCCTCGAAGACCACATACACGCCCCAACGCAGGTCGCGGAACACCGGGCGGCCGTCGCGCTCCAACGACGACACCACCTCGACCGCGCCCTTGTGCGGCAACACGCCGCCATCCGCACGCGGGCGCAGGATGTTGGGCAGGTCATCGACGCCGCAAGCAGGGAACTCGAGGCCGCCGGCCGCAGGCTCGAGCCCGGCGGCGTTCGCCACCACGGCCATCTCCAGCGCCGA
>CAZZWN010000218.1:0-6085 GCA_964657765.1 uncultured Acetobacteraceae bacterium | reverse complement strand
TCGGCGCAGCGCTTGCCCTCGTCGTAGCACGAGCGCGAGCCGATCGGGTTGACGTGGCCCCAATACGCCTCGGGCTGCGGGTGGACCGTCGGGTCGCCGTAGACCTCGCTGGTGGAGGCCTGGAAGATCTTGGCGCCGGTGCGTTTGGCCAGGCCCAGCATGTTGATGGCGCCGAGCACGCTGGTCTTGGTCGTTTGCACCGGGTCGCGCTGATAGTGGATGGGGGACGCCGGGCAGGCGAGATTGTAGATCTCGTCGACCTCGACAAACAGCGGGAACGTCACGTCGTGCCGCATCAGCTCGAAGTTGCGGTTGTCGTGCAGGTGGGCGATGTTGCGCGGCGTGCCGGTGAAGAAGTTGTCGACGCACAACACGTGGCACCCGGCGGCGAGCAGGCGTTCGCACAGATGGGAGCCCAGGAAGCCCGCGCCCCCGGTCACGAGGACTCGACGTTCAAGATGCAATGAAACGCTCCTGCTTCCAATGGCTGGTGGTTACAATGCCATCGCACTGCGGTAAACAAGCTTTGAGGATCGTCGATTATCTAGGCTGGCAATGATTCGCCTAGCATGTTGCGGAGTGTTAACCAAATCGCGGGCGGGCGATAACACAAGCGGGGGACAAAGGTTTGCGCATTGCGATGATCGGCGGCGGTTATGTGGGGCTGGTGTCCGGCGCCTGTTTCGCCGACCTGGGCGTCGAGGTCGCCGTCGTCGAAACCGACCCGGCCAAGCTCGCTGCTCTGGCCGCCGGCGGCATCCCGATCTACGAGCCCGGCCTCGACCGCCTGGTCGCCGACAACGTCGCCGCGGGACGCCTCAGCTTCGGCGACGACCTCGCGGCCGCCGTAGCGGGCGTGGACGCGGTGTTCATCGCCGTCGGCACCCCGACCCGCCGCGGCGACGGCCACGCCGACGTCTCCTACGTCAACGCCGCCGCCGAGCAGGTCGCCCGGGCGCTGACCGGCTACGCCGTCGTCGTCACCAAATCCACCGTGCCCGTCGGCACCGGCCGCCGCATCGCCGAGATCATGCAGCGCGCCCGCCCCGGGCTCGACGTCGACGTCGCGAGCAACCCAGAGTTCCTGCGCGAAGGCAGCGCCATCGGCGACTTCATGCGCCCCGACCGCGTCGTCATCGGCACCGAAAGCGAGCGGGCGCGCGAGGTGCTGCGGCGGCTGTATCGCCCGCTGTATCTCATCGAGGCGCCGATCGTCTTCACCAACCTCGAGACCGCCGAACTCACCAAATACGCCGCCAACTCCTTCCTGGCGATGAAGGTGACCTTCATCAACGAGATGGCGGACCTGTGCGAGAAGGTCGGCGCCGACGTGCACGACATCGCTCGCGGCATCGGGCTTGATGGCCGCATCGGCCGCAAGTTCCTGCATCCTGGCCCGGGCTTCGGCGGCAGCTGCTTCCCGAAGGACACGCTGGCCTTGATGCGCATCGCCCAGGACTGGGGCGCGCCGTCCCGCCTGGTGGAGGCGACGGTTGCGGTGAACGACGCGCGCAAGTCCGGCATGGCGGTGCGGGTGATCCAGGCCTGCGGCGGCTCGGTGCTCGGCAAGACCATCGCGGTGCTCGGCCTGACCTTCAAGCCGGAAACGGACGACATGCGCGATGCCCCGAGCGTGCCGATCATCACCCGCCTGGCCGAAGAGGGCGCCGTGATCCGCGCCTTCGACCCGGTCGGCGTGGCGCAGGCGCGCGCGTGGCTACCCGGCAGCGTCGTCTACTGCACCGACGCCTACGACGCGGTGGCCGGGGCGGACGTGTTGGTGCTGGTGACCGAATGGAACGAGTTCAGGGCGTTGTCCCCGGCCCGCCTGCGCGAGGCGATGCATGGGCGGCTGATCATGGACCTCCGCAACGTGTTCGATCCGGCCGCTTTCGCTGCGGCCGGGCTCGACTATCGCGGGATTGGACGGGCGGCGCCAAAGCCTGGACTATGAACTCCTGGCTGCGTGGACCCTGATCAGGCGACTCGGTCAAGTCAGTGCAAAATCCATTATGGTATTGTAAAGATATAGCTGGTAATTAGTTGCCATCGGCCACTCTGGGGCGCCGTCAGAAGGGAATTCCATTGTCCGCCGACGTCAGCGTCATCGTCCCGGCTTTCAACGCCCAGGCGACCCTCGGCGCTGCGTTGCGGAGCGCCCTTCAACAATCCACTCCTCCGCTCGAGATCCTGGTCGTCGATGACGGCTCGCTGGACGACACGGCGGCGGTCGCGGCGACGTTCGGGCCCAGGGTCAGGGTCATCCGTCAGCAGAATGGCGGCCCAGGCGCCGCGCGCAACGCCGGCATACGCGCCTCTCGCGGCGCATGGATCGGCCTGCTGGACGCCGACGACACTTGGCTGCCGACCAAGCTTGAGCATCAGCTCGCACTCGACGACGACGACCGCATCGGCATCATCGCCTGCCTCTCCGACAAGCCCGGCCAGGCATGTCCACCCGAAATCGGCTTCGACCAGCTCTGGAGCAACAACCTGCTGGTGAACAGCACGGTGCTGGTGCGCCGCGCCGCTTGGGAGGCCGCCGGCAGCTTCGACGAGGCGCGGGCCCTGATCTCGGTCGAGGACTACAACCTTTGGCTGCGCATCGCCGCCGCCGACTGGCGCATCCTGACCCTGCAGGAGGTTTTGGCGCGCTATACCCGTGGCGTCGGGATCAGCAGCGACATCCATCGCCTGCTTGCAGCCTCGCTCTATAATCTCGACCAGCTTGAGCGCGTGCTGGGCCTTCCCGCCGCCAAGGTGGAGGTCCGGCGCATCGCGGCGCTCGATCACTTTGCCAGCGCCGCGTTGCACGAGCGCGACCTGGCGCTGGCGCGTGCGTTGGGCATGCGCGCGGCCCGGACTGGCCCGACGCCGGGCCGCCTGGCGCGCCTCGCCCTCGCCTATGTGCCGAGCCCAGTCCTCGACATCAAGCGGCGGGTCAGCCGGGTTCTGCGCCAGCCTGATCCGCCGCAGCTGTTCGGCAAACCGGTCGTACCCGCCGAACTCGGGCTGCGTCAGCCCGTGCTGCTGGTCATCATCGACGCGGAGGAGGAGTTCGACTGGGCCGTTTGGCCGCCAACGGCCAGCGGCGTTCGCGCTATGCGCCATCAGGCGCCGGCGCAGCGCCTCTTCGAACGGTTTGGCTGCGTGCCGACATATGCCGTCGACTATCCCGTCGCGGCGCAGCGCGATGGCTACGCTCCGTTGCTGGAGTTCCTGCAGTCCGGCGCCTGCGAGATCGGCACCCAACTCCACCCTTGGCTCAACCCGCCGGTCGAGGAAAGAATTTGCGAGCGCAACTCGTATCCCGGCAACCTGCCGAAGACGCTGGAAGCGGCGAAGCTACGGATTTTGACCGACGTGATCGAGGCCAACCTAGGCGTCCGCTCGACGCTCTATCGGTCTGGCCGGTTCGGCCTTGGCCCCAATACGCCCGATTTGCTGGCCGGAATGGGCTACCGCATCGACTGCAGCGTGCGGCCGCATTTCGAGAGCGGCGGCGACGGCGGCCCGGACTATCAGGACGCCTACGCCCACCCGTTTTGGCTCGATGCCGCGCAGTCCGTGCTCGAACTGCCCGTTACGGTCGGCCTGACCGGGAAACTGGCACGCTTCCCGGGCCTGCTGTCCCCAGCAGCCCACCCGGCACTCCGGCCCTTGCGACTGCGTGGCCTGCTGGCACGGGGCCGGCTGCTGGACCGGATCCAGCTTACGCCAGAGGGCACCCGGCTCATTGAGGCGCAACGCCTGACGCGGGCGATGCTCGCCGACGGCCACCGCCTGTTCGTGGTCGGCTATCACAGCCCCTCCTTGCAGCCCGGCAATACGCCCTTCGTCCGCAACGCCGCCGACCTTCAGCATCTGCTGGGTTGGCTCGAAGGCTACATGGAGTTTTTCCTCGGCGAGATCGGCGGCGCGATGGCAACCCCGGACGAGATGTTCAGCTTGGCCGTGCAGGCCCGCGACCGCGCAGGCGGACAGGCCACTGCCGCATGACGGGAAGCATCCTGGAGCGGACTGCGCTCAGCGCCGGATGGGTCATCGGTTGGCGGATGGCGACCCGGCTGCTCGGGCTGGCCAGCACGCTGATCCTGGTGCGGATCCTGCTGCCGGCAGATTTCGGCGTGGTCGCGCTCGGTGCAGCCTTCGCCCAGACCGTCGACACGATGTCGGCGCTGGGCACCGACGATGCCCTGGTCCGCGAACACGAGGCGACCCGGGCGCTTTACGATACGGCGTTCACCCTCAATGCGATGCGCGGCGTGCTCACCGGCGGCGTGGTCGCGGCCGCCGCATGGCCCACAGCCATGTTTTTCGGCGAGCCGCGGCTGACTTCGCTGCTGCTGGCTTTGGCCGTGCTCGCAGTTGTCAACGGCGGGCTGAATATCGGCGTCGTGGATTTCCGGCGCGACTTCCAGTTCCACAAGGAGTTCCTGCTCAACATCCTGCCCCGCGTGGCGAGCGTCGTCGTCACGGTGACGGTGGCGGCGCTGTTCCGATCCTATTGGGCGCTGGTGGCGGGTCAGGCGACCTTCTGCGTGCTGCGGGTCGCGTCGTCGTATCGGATGCACCCGTTCCGCCCGCGTTTCTCGCTGGTGGCATGGCGCAGGCTGATGCTGTTCTCGGCCTGGGCCTGGACGCTCGAGATGGTGCAGATGATGCAGGCCCGTGTCGACGCCTTCGTCATCGGCCGCTCGCTCGGCGCCGGCAGCGTCGGCGCCTACGCCCTCGGCTGCGAAATCGCGACGCTGCCCACGTCGGAAATCGTCGACCCGCTCGGCCGCGCCGCCTATTCCGGATTCAGCGCCACCCGGCGCGAGGGCGGCACGCGTGCGCTGTTCAACCGCCTGGTCGTCAGTTCGCTGCTGATCACCGGGCCTGCCGGGTTGGGGCTTTCGATGGTGGCGGACCCGCTCGTCCGCCTGGCGCTCGGGGAGCGGTGGCTGCAGGTCGTGCCGGTCATCCAGATATTAAGCCTGTCATGCTGCGCGGCGCCGTTCGGCAACCTGGCCTTCATGATCCTGCGCACCCATGGCTACTTCGCGACGATCTGCGCGACGGGCTTCTCGGCATTGGTGGTCAAGGTCGCCATGATCCGGACCCTGCTGCAACTCTACGGCCTGCCCGGCGCGGCTGCCGGTGCCGCCGCCGCCACGGCGTTCGAAAGCTTGACGTTGCTGGCGATCGTGGTCCTGACCCAGCGCCTACCAGTCGGTCAGCTTGTTGCCGGCTGCTGGCGCGTGGTCGCCGCATGCGCGGTCATGGCTGGAACGCTCTGGGGCGCTGGGCTCGCTTGGACCGGCGGGAGCGAAACCGTCGCGGCCTCGGCATCACGGCTGCTGGCGACCGCCGCGCTAGGCGCAATGGTCTACGCCATGACCCTCGGCGCGCTCTGGGCAGCGCAGGGACACCCGGACGGAGCCGAGGCCGATATGCTGGGCACCCTGCGGCGCCTGTCGCGCCGGGTCCGGCACAACCTGGCCTTCGGCTGAGGGGCGGGTCCGATGCTGGAGCGCATCCGCCGCCTGCCGGCCAAGGCGGCTGCGCATCTGCGCCTGTTGCGCGACGACCCCGAGCGGTTCGGCCGCAACCTGCTGCAATACACCGGCCCCGCCAAGTTCGAGGCAAGCCTGATCGATGTCCTCGACCAGCCGCCCCTGCATGTGCGGGTCGAACCCCGCCGGTCCCCGGTACTGCCTGGCCGGCCCCCGGCATTGAACGTGCTGCAGCCGGTGCTCAGCCCAGACGCCATGACCGGCGGCCCGAACACCATCGTGCTGCTTGCGGCGCTCGCGGCGGAGGCTGGCGTCCCGGTGCGGATCGTCACCAACCGGGCCGGTCACCGGACCGATCCCGCGTGGTTCGCTGGCCATGTCTCGAGCCTGCTGGGCCGCTCGCCACCGCCAGGATTGCAGGTGGTCACGGGATCGGACCCGGCCGCGCCGGCGACGGTCGGCGCGGACGATCTATGGCTCGCGACGCATTGGACCACCGCTCAAGGCATCCGCCCGGTGCTGGCGCAGATGCGCCGCCGCTGGTTCCTCTATTTGGTGCAGGACTTCGAGCCCGGGTTCTACGCCTG
>CAZZWN010000217.1:0-6098 GCA_964657765.1 uncultured Acetobacteraceae bacterium | reverse complement strand
CGTCGCTACGCCGGCCTCGTCGCGGTGGACCGTGTCGACATGCAGGTCATGCCCGGCGGCGTCCACGCCATCATCGGCCCGAACGGCGCCGGCAAGACGACGCTGTTCAACCTTATTTCCGGCCTGGTGCCGCCCAGCGCCGGCTGCATCCGGTTCGCCGGCCAGGACGTGACCAGGCTGCCCGCCGACCGTCGCGCGGCGCTCGGCCTGGCCCGCACGTTTCAGAATATCCGCATTTTCGCCGCGATGACGGTGCTGGAGAATGCGCTCACCGGCATGCACGCCCGGCTGACGACGAGCCTGCCCGGCGTGGTGCTCCGGCTGCCCGGCTTCCGGTCGGAGGAGCGCCGCGCCGTGGCCCGCGCCCGTGAGGCGCTCGACCTCGTGGGCCTCGCCGACAAGGCCGGACAGCGCGCGCAGATGCTGTCGTATGGCGACCAGCGCCGGCTCGAAATCGCCCGGGCCATGGCGCCCGAGCCGCGCCTCCTGCTGCTGGATGAGCCCGCCGCCGGCATGAACCCTGCCGAGACGGAGGCGCTGGCCACCCTGGTTCGCCGGCTCAGCGGGTTCGGCATCACGATCATGCTGGTCGAGCACGACATGGGTTTCGTCATGGACATCTCGGACCGTGTCACCGTGCTCAACTTCGGCAAGCGCATCTATGAAGGAACGCCCCAGGCCGTCCGGCAGGAGCCTGCCGTCATCGAAGCCTATCTCGGCTATAAGGTCGCCGCGCGCCTCGCTGCCGGGGCAAAGGCCGGCGTGCGCGGCGCTGGATGAGCGGCCTCGAGATCAACGGGCTCGAGGTCGTCTACGGCCGCGTCTCCGTCGTGCACGGCATCTCGATCAGCGTTCCGGATGGCCGGGTCGTCTGCCTGATCGGCGCGAACGGCGCCGGCAAGACGACGACGATGCGCGCCATTTCCGGCCTGGTCCGCCCGCGAGCCGGCCGCATCCGCTTCGCCGGGCGCGATATCGCCGGGCAGCCCGCGCACCGCATCGCCGCCGCCGGGCTGCGCCAGGTGCCGGAGGGGCGGCAATGCTTCGCCGAACTGACCGTCGCGGAAAACTTGGCTTTGGGCGCCTATTTGACGACCGACCGCACCGAGGTCGCCCGGCGGCAACAAGGCGTGCTGGCCCGTTTCCCGCGGCTGCGCGAGCGGTTGGATCAGCTCGCCGGCTCAATGTCGGGCGGCGAGCAGCAGATGCTGGCGATCGGCCGGGCGCTGATGGGCGCGCCCCGGTTGTTGCTGCTGGACGAGCCAAGCATGGGCTTAGCCCCGCTATTCGTCGAAGAGATCTTCGCCATCATCGCGGCGCTGAAGGCGGACGGCACGACGATCCTGCTGGTCGAGCAGAACGCCTCGGCGGCTCTCGACGTCGCGGACCACGCCTACGTGTTGGAAACCGGCCGCATCGTCCTGTCCGGCCCCGCCGCCGAGGTCGCCAGCAACCCGGCTGTTGCAGCGTCCTATTTGGGGGGCTAGGCAGCGCCCCGGCCCATCCGGAGAGCCCAAGCGATCTACGGGCTGACCGGCGTATTGAGGTCCTGTTGCTGCACCGGCTCCGGATTGGGCGCGGTCGCGGTATCCTGCAGCCAGTCGCGCAGCGAGCGGCGAATTTGGAATTCGAACTCGACGTTCATGTCGTCCAGCATTTGCCGGGTCAGGTCATAGAGCGCCTCGCGCAGGTCGCCCGCGATGGTGGACGACCGGGTCACGCGGGCCTCGGCATAGCCGGCTCGGACGCCCTCGGTCGTCACGACATCCAAATGCACCGCAAGAACACCCAGCAATCCGTCGGACACACGATCGATACGCGCCTCCTCGATGACGAACACGGCCCGGCCCGAGGTGCCGACGGCCAGCAACCGGTCGAGGGCCATCTGCCGTGCCGCTCCGCCCAGCCTGACCGGCGACTGCCCCTCGATCCGGCTGGGCAGCGGCGCATCGCCGATATCGACCGTCGCAACGTTGAGCGGCAAGGTCTTCAGGTAGTCATAGCGCAGCGGCGGCAGTTCTCGCGCCGGCCCACTCCTGCCGCACGCCGCCGCCGCCAGCGGCAGCAGCAGGGCCATGCGGCGACCGAGTTTAATTGAGCCGTTCATTCGCGCTCTTGCCATGCACCTCGCCGCGGTCGAAGCGGAAGTCCAGATTGCAGAACTCGCACGTCATGACGATGTCGCGGCCGACGGCCATGTGGTCCAGGTCGTCAGGCGGGAACGTTTCCAGGATGCCCGATAACTTTGCGCGCGAGCAACGGCAGCCATAGGCCAGCGGGCGGTTGCGGTCGGCTGCGACCCCCGTCGCGCCGAACAGCAGATACAGCAGGCGCTCCGGCAGGATGCTGTCGTCCAGCAGCTCTTCCTCCTTCAGGGTGGCGGCCAGCGCCGTCGCCGTGCGCCAGCTTTCGGCCTGCGCCTCGGTGTCGAGCTCCGGATCGATGCCGCCCTCGCCGGGGACGCGCTCGAGGATCAAGGCGCCCGCCCGCCAGCCGGCGTCGGTGCGGGCGCAGGCCAGGCGGACGCTGCATTGAATCTGCTCGCTGGTCTCGAAATAGTGCAGCGCCATGTCGGCGAGGCTGTCGCCCTCGATCGAGACGATGCCCTGGTGTCGCTCCCGGTCCGGACCCTGGTCCACGCTGAATGCCAAGTAGCCCTTTCCGAGCAGGGCGCTGGCGGACGGGTTGCGCTCGGCGGCGAGCAACGCGGCAAGCCGCTCGGGTTCGGCGCGGGCATAGCCGCGCAGCGCCCCGGCCTCGGTGCAGTCGGCCAGCAGCATCGGCACCGCGCCGTCGCCCTTGGCCTGCAGGCTGAAGCTGCCCTGGAACTTCAATGCCGTGGCCAGCGCCGCCGCGAGCGCCAGCGCCTGGCCCGCCAGGGCGGTGACCGCGTCGTGGTTGACGTGCCGGGTCAGCAGGGCGTCGGCGAGCGGGCCAAGCCGCACGAGCCGCCCGCGCACGGGCTGACCCGGCAGGTGAAAGGGGGTGACGCCGCGGGGCACGACGATGTCGGGCACGTCCGGGCGGGTGCTGTCGAGGAAGGGGGGGGTGGCTATCATGGCCCCTACATAGGGATCAGCTCTGCCGAGGTGAACCTATTGCGTGTGAGCCATGCAGCACGACTTCGCCCATCCGGGCGCCGGCAGGCTACGGCACCACCGCCAGGAACAGGAACACCGCCAGGATCACCAGATGCACCGCGCCCTGCAGCACCGTCGTCCGGCCGGTTCCAAGCGTCAGCACGCTGACCAGCAAAGTAAGGCCGAGCAGCACCTCCTCTTTTTGATCGAGCCCCAACGTCAGCGGCGTCCCGAGCGCGATCGCAGCCACGGCGACCGCCGGGATCGTCAGCCCGATGCTGGCCAACGCCGAGCCTAAGGCGAGGTTCAGGCTGGTCTGCAGCCGGTTGGCCTGCGCCGCACGCAACGCTGCAACCGACTCCGGCAGCAGCACGAGTGCGGCGATCACCACGCCGATCACGGACTTTGGCGCCCCGGCCCGGTCGAGCGCCGCCTCCATGGCTGGCGACAACGCCTTGGCGAGCAGGACGACCGCCACCAGTGCGACGATGAGCAAGGCAGCGCTGACGAAGGCCGCCCGGGTCGAAGGCACCTCCGAGTGCACGTCCGCATCAGCGTCGTGCAAGAAGTCGTCAGGGTGCCGCACGGTCTGCACGAAGACGAACACGGCATACAGCGCCAGGGACACGACTCCGGTGAAAGCCAGTTGCGATGTCGTGAAAACCGGTCCCGGCGAGGTCGTGGTGAAGTTCGGCAACACGAGCGTGAGCGTAGTCAGCGCCGCCAGCACAGCCAGCGCGCCGCGCGCACCCTGCAACTCGAAACCCTGCGCCCGGTGCCGCATGCCGCCAACCAGCAGGCACATCCCGACCACGCCGTTGGTCACCAGCATCACCGCCGCGAACACGGTGTCCCGCGCCAGCGCCGCCTTGGCCGGTCCGCCCGACAGCATGACTGAAACCACGAGCGCCACCTCGATGACCGTGACGGCGACGGCCAGCACGAGCGTGCCGAACGGCTCGCCGACACGGTGCGCCACCAGCTCGGCGTGATAGACGGCGGCGAATACGGTCGCGATCAGCGCCACGGCCGCGGCGGCGATCAGGGCAATGTTCAACCCTATGGCATATACGCCAGCCAGCACCGCGCAGGCTGCGAGCGGCCAGAGCCAGGCCCACCAGGGCATCCGCGCTGCGGTCATGATGGATGGGTTCCTGGTTGTCTGGCGCGAGATCCCTCGACGGCCAAATCTTAGCTGTCTTCAGCCATCTCCGCCTCAAGCGCCTCGAGCTGGCGGTCGAGCTGCGCCACCGCATCATCCGAGAGCCCGAGCCCGGCGACGTGTTGGCGCAATGTGTCCCGGCAGCCGTCGAACTCCGAGCCCAGCATGTCGGACGGCGCCGCCGGGGCTTTTTTGCGCGCGACGCAGCTCAGGTAGCCGTTGCGTGCAGCGTCCAAGCCCGGATGTTGCGGCAGGGCCGCGAACAGGTCGTCCAGGCGTTTTTCGACCCAGCTCGGGGCCGACGCGATCTCCTCGGTCATCGCGCCGCTCCCAAAGACCACGCCAGCACGCCTTTCTGCGCGTGCAGCCGGTTCTCCGCACCGTCGAACACCACGGATTGCGGACCGTCGATCACCTCCGCCGTTACTTCCTCCCCGCGATGCGCCGGCAGGCAGTGCATGAAGATCGCGTCCGGCGCCGCCTGCGCCATCAGCCTCGACGTCACGCAATAGGGCGCCAGCAGGTTGTGCCGGCTCTCGTTCGGATCGTCGGCCATGCTGACCCAGGCGTCCGTCACGACGCAGCGCGCGCCGCGGACGGCATCGGCCGGGTCGGCGAATAATTCTACGACGGCACCCTGAGCCCTGGCCCAATCGATGAGGTCCTGCGAGGGGCGCAGCATCTCCGGCGTGGCAATCCGCAAGGTGAAGCCGAAGCGCGCCGCCGCCTCGATCCAGCTGCTGAGCACGTTGTTGCCGTCGCCGCTCCAGGCGATGACCTGGCCGGCAATGGGCCCGCGGTGCTCCTCGAACGTCATGATGTCGGCCATCAACTGGCACGGATGGCTGCGGTTCGTCAGGCCGTTGATGACCGGCACCGTCGCATGCGCGGCCATCTCGTTCAGCTTCGCGAAGTCATCGGTGCGCAGCATGATGGCGTCGACGTAGCGGGACAGCACCCGGGCAGTGTCGGCCACCGTCTCGCCGCGGCCGAGCTGCAGCTCCTTGGCGGATAGGGTCACGACGTCGCCGCCCAACTGCCGCATCGCCACCTCGAAGCTGACGCGGGTGCGGGTGCTCGGCTTCTCGAAGATCATCGCCAGCGTCTTGCCGGCGAACGGGCGCGACGAAACACCGCCGGCCTCCTTGTAGCCCGACGCGATGTCGAGCATGTGGCGCAGCGTCGCCGGCTCGAAATCGCCCAGGTCGAGGAAGTGCCGGGGAGGCGGCTGGCCCTCGCCGGCATTGCTGTGGTCGCTCACGCCCTCACGGGGGCGCCGAAGCGCGCCGCTCATTTTGCCGCCACAGAGACGGCGACGGGCAGGCAACGGCGCACGCCGCGGCGGATCATCTCGACAGCCGCGTCGCAATCGGCGTCGGTCAGCACGAGCGGCGGCACCAGCCGCACCACGTTGTCGCCGGCAGCGACAGTCAGCAGCCCCTCGGCGGTAAAGGCATTCTGCAGCTCCGCGTTGGGCACGACAGCCTTCAGCCCCAATATCAGCCCGGCCCCGCGCACGTCGGCCAGCACCGACGGATACTCCGCCACGACCGCCTCCAGCGCAAACCAAAGCCGGCGCGCCTTACGGTCCACATCGGCCAAGAAGCCCGGCGCCAGCATCACATCCAGCACCGCGTTGGCCGCCGCGCACGCCAACGGGTTGCCGCCGAACGTCGTGCCGTGCGTGCCGGCCACCAGATGCTTGGCGACCGCCTCCTTGGCCAGGATCGCCCCCATCGGAAAGCCGCCGGCAATTCCCTTGGCCGCGCTCATGACGTGCGGCTCGATGCCGGCCCACTCGTGCGCGAACAGCTTGCCGGTGCGCCCCATGCCGCACTGCACCTCGTCCATGCCGA
>CAZZWN010000216.1:0-6104 GCA_964657765.1 uncultured Acetobacteraceae bacterium | reverse complement strand
GCGCCCGGGGCCGGGCACGCGCACCATGTGCGTGCGGTTGTTGCCGCCCCAGCTGACGGTGCTGGGCGACCACGTGGCGCCGGACGCCGTCACCGCCGCGTTGATGCGCTTGTAGCTGTTGACGGCCGGGTTGGTGAGCGCACTGAGCGCCTCGGCATGCGCCATGATCCCGCCCAGGAACTGGTAGGCCAATGCGGATAGCCCGAGTTCGTCCTCCCCCTTGAAGGCGTTGACGCCGTCGCGCCAGACCGACACATGCGCGTGGCAGCCGGAGCCGGTGAGGTTGGGGAACGGCTTCGGCATGAACGTCGCCCGCATGCCATGCTGCTCGGCGATGCTGCGGACCATGTACTTGAAGAAGGCGTGGCGGTCGGCGGTGACGAGCGCCGGCGCGTAGTCCCAATTCATCTCGTACTGGCCGTTGGCGTCCTCGTGGTCGTTCTGATACGGCCCCCAGCCCAGCGTCTCCATCGCGTCGCTGATGGCGGCGATCACGTCGAAGCGGCGCATCAGCGTGAGCTGGTCGTAGCAGGGCTTGGTCTGGGTGTCGGCGCCGTCGGCGACCGCCGCGCCGTCCGGGGTGATGAGGAAGAACTCCGGCTCCACGCCCGTGCGCATCTCCAGGCCCTTGGCCGCACCCGCGGCAATCAGCCGGCACAGCACGTTGCGGGGCGCCTGTTCCACCAGCTTGCCCGCCATCCACGGATCGGCGGCGAGCCAGCCCACCTCCGGCTTCCAGGGCAGTTGGATAAGGGTCGAAGGGTCCGGGACCGCGAGCACGTCGGGGTCGGCCGGGCTCATGTCGAACCAGGTCGCATAGCCGGCGAACCCGGCACCCTCCGCGGCCATGCCATCGATGGCGCGCGCCGGGACCAGCTTGGCGCGCAGCACGCCGAACAGGTCGGTGTAGGCGATGAGGAAGAAGCGGATGCCGCGCTCCCGCGCGATGTCGGAAAGGCTCATTGGCCCGGTATCCAGGACGTTCCCGCCAAAGGCACGCGAGCCATGGCGGCGGCTTCGACGGTCAGGGCCACCAGATCCTCCGGCTCCAGGTTGTGGACGTGGCTCTTGCCGCAGGCGCGTGCGATCGTCTGCGCCTCCAGCGTGAGCACGGCGAGGTAGTTCGCCAGCCGCCGGCCGCCGAGCACGGGGTCCAGCCGTGCGGCCAGGGTAGGGTCCTGCGTCGTGATCCCGGCGGGGTCGCGCCCTTCATGCCAGGCGTCGTACGCGCCGGCATGGGTGCCGAGTGCGGCGTATTCGGCCTCGAACGCCGGGTCGTTGTCGCCGAGCGCCGCCAGCGCCGCGGTGCCGATGCTGACGGCGTCCGCCCCGAGCGCCAAGGCCTTCGCCACGTCGGCGCCGTTGCGTATGCCGCCGGAGACGATGAGCTGCACCGTACGGTGCAGGCCCAGGTCCTGCAGAGCCTGCACCGCCGGGCGGATGGCGGCGAGGATGGGCAGGCCGACGTTCTCGATGAACACGGTCTGGGTCGCGGCCGTCCCGCCCTGCATGCCGTCCAGCACCACCACGTCAGCGCCCGCCTTCGCCGCCAGCGCCGTGTCGTAATAGGGCCGGGAGGCGCCCACCTTGACGTAGATCGGCTTTTGCCAGTCGGTGACTTCGCGCAGCTCCAGGATTTTGATCTCCAGGTCGTCGGGGCCGGTCCAGTCGGGGTGGCGGCTGGCGCTGCGCTGGTCGATGCCGGGCGGCAGGGTGCGCATGGCGGCCACCCGCGGCGTGATCTTTTGTCCGAGCAGCATGCCACCGCCGCCGGGCTTGGCACCTTGGCCGATGACGATCTCGATCGCGTCGGCGGCGCGCAGGTCGTCGGGGTTCATGCCGTAGCGGCTCGGAAGGTATTGATAAACCAGCGTTTGTGAGCTTTGCCGCTCCTCCTGCGTCATGCCGCCGTCGCCTGTGGTGGTGCTGGTCCCCGCGATGGTGGCGCCGCGGCCGAGCGCCTCCTTGGCCTGGGCGGACAGCGAGCCGAAGCTCATCCCGGCAATGGTGATGGGGATTTTCAGCTCGACGGGCTTCTTCGCATGACGGGCGCCGAGCACGACCCCGGTGCCGCAGCGCTCGCGATAGCCCTCCAGCGGGTAGCGGCTGATGCTGGCGCCCAGGAACAGCAGGTCGTCGAAATGCGGCAGCGCCCGCTTGGCGCCGTAGCCGCGGATGTCGTAGATCCCCGTCGCGGCCGCCCGGCGGATTTCGGCCAGGGTGGCGGCGTCAAAGGTGGCGCTTTCGCGCGGTGCCGGGCGCGGCTTGTGTACGCCGCCGTGAACGTCGTCCATCAATATTCACCCGCATTGTCGATGTGGAAGTGATACAGCCGCCGCGCCGATCCATAGCGGCGGAACGCGCCGGCATCGACGCCCGCGAACCCGGCCTCGTTCAGCCGAGCCGCAAGCGCCGTGCGGTGCTCGTCACGCATCGGCTTCTCGATGCAGTCGGCGCCGAGGCTGGCCACGCTGCCGCGCACGAACAGCTGCGCCTCGTAGATGCTGTCCCCCAGGCTTTCGCCGGCGTCGCCCAGCACCGTCAGCGTGCCGGCCTGCGCCATGAAGGCGCTCATGTGGCCCACATTGCCGCCGACCACGATGTCGACGCCTTTCATGCTGATGCCGCACCGCGCGGCGGCGTTGCCCTCGATCACCAGCAGGCCGCCATGTGCCGTCGCGCCGGCGGCGGCGCTCGCATCGCCGAGCACGTGCACATGCCCGGACATCATGTTCTCCGCAACGCCGTTGCCCGCGTTGCCTTCGATGACGACGGACGCGCCCTGGTTCATGCCGGCGCAATAATACCCGGCGTGCCCGGCAATCTCGATCCGCACCGGCGCATCGACGCCCACGGCCAATGCATGCCGGCCGCGCGGGTTCAGCACCCGCCACAGCGTCTGGTTGGTATCGGCGCGCAAGCCATGCAGCCGCTCGTTCAGGGCACGCACCGGCCATTCGGCCAGGTCGACCACGTCGCTCACGCAGCGCGTTCCCAGGCATAGACCCGCGCGGGTTCCGGTTCCCAAACGCGGGCGCCTTCGATGCCGGGCAGGTCCACCAGGGCGCGATACTCGCTGCCGAAGGCGACCCAATCCTCCGTCTCGGCCATGACGGCGGGCTTGCAGCAGATGGGATCGCGCAACACGGCGAAGCCGGTGCGGGTGCCCACGACGAAGGTGTAGAACCCATCCAGGTCCGTCAGGCTGGCCTGCAGCGCGCCTTCCAGGCTGTGGCCCTCGCGCATGCGCCAGCTCAAATAGGCGGCGGCGACCTCCGTGTCGTTCTCCGTCTCGAACTTGAACCCCTGCCTGGCCAGCATGCGGCGCAGTCCGTTGTGGTTCGACAGGCTGCCGTTATGCACCAGGCACTGGTCGGCGCCGGTGCTGTAGGGGTGGGCGCCGTCCGTGGTGACCGCGCTCTCGGTCGCCATGCGCGTGTGGCCTATGCCATGGGTGCCGGACATGCCGGACAAGCCGAACCGCCCGGCGACGTCCTCCGGCAGCCCCACTTCCTTATACAGCTCCATCCGCCGGCCCTCGCCGACCAGGGTCAAGGCCGGGGCGCGCTGGAGGACGGCGGCGCGGACCTCCGCAAGCCGGGCTGGAGGCACATGCAGCACGACATGCGTGTCCCGCACCTCGGCGGCCACGTCGAGCGATCTGGCGAAAGCCCCGAGGTCCGTGCCGCGCTGCGCCCGAATCGTCAGCTTCACGTCGCCCGCATCCGCGCCATAAATCGCGAACCCGGCGCTGTCCGGCCCGCGGTCGCGCATCGTGCCCAGCATCACCGCCAAATGGGCGCCGAGCTCGGGCTCCATACCCGACCGCTTGATGAACAGCCCGACAATCCCGCACATGGCACAGCCCTCGACATCACATTCCGATTTCGGGCGCACCCTGGCAAGTCGGCAAGCGACTGTCAATTCGAGGGAAACTTGATTTCCTTGAAAGAAAGAGTTGGAGGGACCATGACGAACATCGGCGAGTCATCGCTGGCCACTGGATCGAACGCGCCGACGGACGCCACGGCCACGCTGGAGCAGCGGATCGGCCGTGAAATCCGCACGTTGCGCGTCCAGGTCGGCCTGACCGGAGCGGAGCTGGCCCGCGCGGCCAAGATATCCTCGGGCATGCTCTCAAAGATCGAGACCGGACAAATCTCCGCCTCGCTCGGCACGCTCGATGCGGTCGCGGGCGCGCTCAACGTGTCGCTGGCCTCGATCCTGACCGGCACCGAGCTGCGGCGGGATTGCTCGTTCGTCAAAGCGGGCGGCGGGGTGCGGATCGACCGCCGGGGCACCAAGGCCGGCCACCAATACGATTTGCTCGGCCATTCGGTCGGCGGATTGCTGGCCGTCGAGCCATACCTCATCAGCCTCGCGGAAGACGCCGTGCCCTACACGTCGTTCCAGCACGCCGGCGTGGAGCTTATCTACATGCTGACCGGCCGGGTCCGCTACCGCCATGGCGAACTGCTCTACGACATGGAGCCCGGCGATACCTTGTTCTTCGACGCCAGCGCCCGGCACGGGCCGGAGGACCTCACCCAGCTTCCTTCGACCTACTTGTCCTTCATCGTCTACAGCCGCGCATGATCCTGCTGGCACTATTCTTGCGAGGAAATCCGATTGAATAGAACACAAGGGCAATGGGCATGGAACTCAGGAAGGACAGTCTCTCGTTTATGGAGACGCTCGGCCAATCGGTCGCGAACGTCTCGCCCACGCTGACGCCGGCGCTCGCCGTCGCGGTCGTAGCGGCGCTCGCCGGCACCGCGTCGTGGCTCGTCTATGTGATCGCGACGCTCGCATTGCTCGTCGTCGGCATCAACGTGGGCAAGCTCGCGCAACGCATCCCCAGCGCAGGTTCGTTCTTCATCTACGTGTCCCGCTCGCTCGGCCCGGTGTACGGGATGCTCGCGGGTTGGGCGATGCTTGCCGCTTATCTATTCACCGCCATGGCGCTGACGGTCGCCACGTCGATTTTCGTCAAGACAATGCTGACCGGTTTAGGCGTCGGCATGGTCCCGAACACGATCGTCCTGTATGCCGCGGTATCGCTGCTCGCCGTCCTGCTGGCCGTGCGCGACATCCGGCTGTCGTCCAGGATTGGGCTGACGCTCGAGGCGGTGTCGGTCGCGATCATCCTTGCCGTGACCGTGCTCGCCCTGTCGCACAACGGCTTCACGCTCGACACCACCCAGCTCAGCCTGTCCGGCGTGTCGTTCGGCAAGGCGGCTCAAGCGGTCGTGTTCGCGATCTTCTCGTATGTCGGCTTCGAGAGTGCGGCCACCCTTGGGCGCGAGGCGCGCAACCCGCAATCGGCGATCCCCAAGGCGATCAAGCTGACGGCCGTCGTGGCCGGATTGTTCTTCGTCTTCACCACCTATGTCATCACGCAAGGGTTCGGCGACGACGGGGCCAAGCTCGGCGCCAGCGGGGCGCCGCTCGGCGACATCCTCACCGGCCAAAGCCCATTGTTGACCGCACTGGTGTATTTCGGCGCCGCGATCAGCAGCTTCGCCTGCGCGCTCGCCTCGCTGAACGCATTCAGCCGGATGATGTTTTCGCTCGGACGCTACAACGTGCTGCATCCATCGCTGGGCCGCGTCCACGCCACCCACCACACGCCGCACATCGCGCTGGTCTTCGGCGCTTTGGTGAACTTCGTGCTGGTCTGCGCCTTCAGCGGCCAGGCGGAACTCGACACGTTCGGCTGGTATGGCACGATCGCAGCCTTTGGCTTCATCGTGGTCTATCTGCTGTGCTCGGTCGCGGCCCCCGTCTATTTGCGCAAGACCGGCGAGATGACGGGCGGCGATGTGTTCGTGGGCGGGCTCGGGGCGGTGCTGATGGTGCTCGCCCTGTTCGGCAGCCTCTATCCGGTGCCCGACTACCCGTATAACCTGCTGCCATATGGTTTTCTCGCCTACATGGCCTTGGGCGCCGCTTGGTTCCTTGTGCTGAAGGCGCGGCAACCGGCCGTGCTGGCGGCGATGAACTCGGACCTCGAGGTCGCGGCCGCCGAAGAGTTTGATCTCCCGCCCGAGGCGCAGGGGCCGATCGCAGCGGAATATCCAGTGCGAAGCTAACCTGGGCGAAGC
>CAZZWN010000215.1:0-6106 GCA_964657765.1 uncultured Acetobacteraceae bacterium | reverse complement strand
CCCGGGTGAAGCGCCCGTCGGCATAGATCGTCTCGCCGCCGCACATCACCTGGCGGACGCCGCCCGTCTTCGCCCGCTGGATCACCGCGTCGAGCACGGGCGTTTCCTCGTCCAAATAGGGATAACTGATCTGCTGCCAGTCCAGCAGCACTAGGTCCGCCGCCGTCCCGACCTCCAGCGTGCCCAGCTGGTCGCCGAACGCCGTGGTCCGCGCACCGCCCACAGTCGCCATGGTCAGCACCTGGTCCACCGTCGGCACGCTATCGATTCCTGGGTCCTCCATGCCCGGCACGCGATGTGCCCGCAGCACCAGCCGCATCTCCTGCAGCATGTCGCGGTCGTCGTTGATCCCGGCCTCGTCCAGCCCGATCGCGACGTTGATCCCCGCCGCGGCGAACCGGTTCAACGGCGCGACGCCCGAGCGCAGCCGGAAGTTGGAGCTGCAATTGTGGCAGATGCAGGTGCCGGTCTCCGCCGCCCGGGCGATGTCCTTCTCGTTCAGCCACACGCCGTGCCCCAGCGTCATGCGCTTGTTCATCAGCCCGAACCGGTCGAGGTAGTCGACCGCGGTGCCGCCGCCCCGGCGCTTGGCATACTCCTTCTGATACGCCGTCTCGACCAGGTGCATGTGCAGCGGGACATCGTAGCGCTCCGACGTCTCGGCCAGCCGGGCCAGCGCCGTGTCGCTGCACCAATGCAGGTTGGCCGGGGCCAGCTGGATGCGCACCCGGTCCTTCCCCGCGTGCGCCCCGTGCATCGAGGCGAACATGTCCGTGGCGTCGTCGAGCGTCAGCCGGAAACGGTCGAACCACGCCTGCATCGGCCCGCGCAGATCGGGCGGCAATGAGGCGACCAGCTCCGCGTCGTCCTGGTAGGCCAGCCGGTTCTGGTCGCGGATCGCATAGCAATACGACACGCGCATGCCGATGTCCTCGTAGGCGCGCACCACGTCGTTGGCGCGCCCCTGCACCTCATCGAGCGTGCCCGGCAGCCAGCCGTGGATGTGCTGCACCGTCGTGATGCCGGAGCCCACCATCTCGAACGCCGAATACAGTGTATCGAGATACAGATTGAGGTTGCGCGCCACCATCCGGGTCACGAACCACAATTCGAGCGGCATGTCGGGCGAACCGAGCTGCACCGGCGTCAGCCCGACATGGTGGTGCCCGTTCACGAAGCCCGGCAGCAGGATTTCCGCGCCGGTGCCGACGACCGGACTGTCCGGGTACTTGCGGTGCAGCGCCTCATAGGTGCCGACCTCGGCAATCAGGCCATTCTCCTGCAGCACGGCGCCGTCGGGCACTGTCTCGACCTGGTAGCGGCCCTTCTTGGGCAGGAGGGCGGCGCGGCTGCGGATCAGCGTCGTGGTCAAGGGCAGAGTCTCCGGTTCAGGCGGGAAGGGCTTCCTGCTCGGCGAAGGCGCGGTCGACTTCGTCCTGCAGCAGCCCGGTGAGTTGCCGGCGCAGCGCCTCGGCGGCCGGGCCGAACGGGTCGCGCGGCCGGGGCATGTCGATGGGGACGATGGTCTTGATCCGCCCGGGCCGCGAGGTGAACACCACGACGCGGTCGGCCAGCGCCACCGCCTCGTCGATGTGGTGGGTGACGAACAGCACCGACGCGCCGGACGCGCGCCAGACGTCCAGCAGGAAATCCTGCATCTTGGCCCGGGTCTGCACATCGAGCGCCGCGAACGGCTCGTCCATCAGCAGCACCTTGGGGCGCATCGCCAGCGCGCGGGCGACGGCGACGCGCTGCCGCATGCCGCCCGACAGCTCGTCCGGACGCTTGTCGATGGCCTCCGCCAGCCCGACCCGCGCCAATGCTTCCTTCGCCGCCATACGCCGCGCGTCGGGGTTGTCGCCGCGAATAGACAGCCCAAACGCCACGTTCTGACCTACGGAAAGCCATGGAAACAGCGAGGTCTCCTGGAAGATCAGGCTGCGGTCCGGCGAGGGCGCATCCACCGGGTCGCCGAACGACCAGAGTCCGCCCGCGGTCAGGTCCTGCAGCCCGGCGATCAAGTATAGCAGCGTGCTCTTGCCGCAGCCGGAGGGGCCGAGCAACACGACGAACTCGCCCGGCGCGATGTCGAGGTCGATGGCCCGCAACGCCTCGTGCGCGCGGGGCGTGCCGGCCGCCCATACCTTGCCCACGCCGCGGCAAACCACGGCGCTGCGGGAGCTGAACGATGCTGGGACATCAAAGGCCACGCACGGCCTCCGAGCCTTGCGGTACCCAGTACAACAGCCGGTTCTGCAGCAGCCGCAGCGCGAAATCGAAGGTGAAGCCCAGCACGCCGATCAGCGCGATGGTGAAGAACACCAACGACGGGTTGAAGGTGTTGCGCGCCAGCATGATGACCTGGCCCAGCCCATAGCCGACGCCGGTGCTCTCGGCGATCAGCACCGCCATCCACGCCGCGAACAGGTTCATGCGCAATACCAGCAGCATGCCCGGCAGGATCGCCGGCACGATCACGCGGGCATAAATCTGCCGCTTGCTCGCCCCCATGGTGCGGGCGACGTTGATGAAATTGCGGTTCACGCCGTCGATCTGCGCGATGGTCGACAGCGTCATATGGAACAGCAACGCGACCACGACCATGAACACCGCCGGGCGGTTGCCGATGCCGAACATGAAGATCGCCACCGGCAGCCAGGCGATCGGCGACACCGGCGCGAGCAAGGTGATGGTCGGCAAGGTCAGCCGCTCGAACAGCAGGAAGTAGCGGATGGCGACGCCGAGGGACACCGACAAAACGGAGGCGATCACCAGGCCGCTGAGCACCCGGCCGATGGTGGCACCGGCCGTATAGACCACCGCCAGCGCCGGCGGCGGCCCGGCGTCCATGCCCGCGCCGACCTGCCAACGGCTGATGGTGTTGAAGAACTTGGCCTGGCCGGCAATGTTGCCGAGAAAGACGTGCGGTGGCGGCAACAGGCGTGGATCGGCCCAGCCGACCGCCCACAGCACCTCCCAGATGGCGCAGAACATGCCGATGCTGACGATGGCCCAGCCGATTTTGCCGACCCAGGGCGGCAGGCTCGGGCGTCGCAGCGCCACGCCCGGCGCATGCAGCGCGACCGACACGTCGGCGCTACGCCGATCTATACTTGAGCTTGCCATACAGATCAGGGTTCTCGGCGATCACCTGCTCCAGGAACGTCCAGTCGATCGCCTCGCGGCCCGGCTTCTTCTTGATGTAGCCCATCTCTTGGATCGAGTTCACCCGGTCCAGAATGAACTGCGTTTGGTTGCGCGCATCCACCACCGACGGCTGCTTGCTCATCGCGATCCGCGCGTTCTCCATGCTGGTCTTGTAGTAGCGGCCCACGAGGGTATCGAGCGTCTTCTGCGGGTCCTGCTCGGCCATGAGCTGCGCCGTCATCATGCCCTTGATCAGCGCCTTGAGGCCGACCGGGTTCTTCTTGATCAGCTCGTCGCTGACGGCCAGCACGCAGTCGGTGTAGCCCTTGCCGTAGATATCGAGCCCGTCCGACAGCTTCACCGACCCTTTCACGTCGTTCAGCAGCGCCGTGCCGTAGGGCTCGATCGTGCAGATCATGTCGATCGAGCCGGAGCGGAACGCCTCGACCGCCTCCGGCGTGTTGCCCATGTAGCGGACGTTGACGTCCTTGAAGGCGACCCCGTTCTTCTTGAACCAGTCGTACGGCAGCACCTCCAGCGTATCGAGCTGGAAGGTGCCGAGCGTCTTGCCCTTCAGCTTCGCCGGCGTGTCGAGCCCCGGCTGCGCCACGAGCACGCAGCCCTCGATGCCGCCGCCGGCCACGATCTTCACCGGGGCGCCGGCGTCGTACAGCGCGACGAAGCTGGTGTAGGGCATCAGCCCGGCATCCACCTGTCCGGCGCCGAGGAAAGTGACCTGCTCGGCGAAGGTCGGCGTCGGCACGAAATCGAGGATCAGCCCGTCGCCCTGCGCCGTCTGCATCGCGTTGGTGAGATAGAAGTTGAGGTTGCAGAAACCGGAGCCGAAGGTCGAGGCGACGTGGCTCTCGGCCGCCCGCGCGCCGTGGCTGCAGGCCATCAGGCTGATTGCGCCGAGCGCCGCGCCTTTCAGCGCGGCCCGGCGGCTGACGGGTCCATTCCACACGGAATTGCAGGCGAGGGTGCTGGCCATCCGGCGTCCTTTTCGGCGATGCGCTCGGGATAGGCACAGCAAGGGCCGTGCCATCAATCCTCAGCCAGCGCACGCTCCATCCAGGCGGCCGCAGTGAGGACGCGCCAGTCGGCCAATCGAGGCCCGACGATCTGCATGCCGACCGGCAGCCCGCCCTGCCCGACGCCGCATCGGATGCTGATGGCCGGGGTGCGGGCGTGGTTGAACAGCGGGGTGAAGGCGGCGTGGTCGCGATGCGCCGCCGGGCGGCCGCCGACCGTCTCGGGATCCAGCCGGTCCGCCGGCCATGCCACGCAGGCGGTCGTGGGACAGAGCAGCAGGTCCCAACTGGCGAAAAAACGGGCGATCTCCTGCGCGATGCTTAGACTGAAAGCATGCGCGGCCGCGACGTCTGCGCCGGTCCGGCCGAGGCCGCGCTCGATTTGCCAGCCGATATGCGGGTCGAACAGCTCCGGCGTGGCGCGCCACTCCGCACCGAACAGGGTGGCGAGCCCCGCATCCTCGATGGCCAGGATTTGCGCCTCGGCAGTGCCCGCCGGCCATTCCGGGTCGGCCTGCGTGACCGACAGCCCACGGCGGCGCAACGTATGGACCGCCGCTTCGACCGCCGCCCGCACATCCGCGTCCAACGGCAGGCCGAGCCCGAGCTGCGGGCTGTATGCGATCCGCAGTTCTTGCATTGGGACCGGCTCGGCTGGCGTCGGATCATAGGACAGCGGATCGGCCGGGTGCATGCCGGCGATCGACGCGAACAATGCTCGCGTGTCCGCCACGGTCCGCCCCATTGGGCATGTGCAAGCGATCCCGGGCAGGGTTCCCGGAAAGCCCCATGGATCGGCCACCACGCCGGGGCTGGGCTTGAAGCCGACCACGCCGACATGGGCGGGCGGACGCCGGCACGATCCGCCGCCATCCCCACCCAACGCCGCGGCCGCCATGTCCGACGCCAGCGCCGCAGCACACCCGCCCGACGACCCGCCCGGCGTCCGCGACAGGTCGCGCGGGTTGAGCGTCCGGCCATAGAGCCGGTTGTCGGTGACCTCCTTGGCCCCGAACTCCGGCATGTTGCCGATGCCGATCACGACCGCGCCGGCCCGGCGCATCCGCTCGACCGGCAGCGCGTCCCGGACCGGCCGGAAATCCTGGAACAGCGGCGAGCCCTGGGTAATCTGGCGTCCGGCGACCCAGATCGAGTCTTTCACCACCACTGGCACGCCGGCCAGCGGCAGCTTCTCGCCCGCCGCGACCCGGCGGCGCAGCGCTACCGCCTCAGTGCGAGGCGTGGCCTCGTCGTGGTTCACGACGGCATTCACGGCGGGATTGGCGCGCCGGATTTGGTCGAGGAACGCGTCGAGGACCTCGACCGGATCAGCCCGCCCGGCCTGGACCTCCGCCGCGATCGTCGGTGCGTTCCAGTGCAGCGGGTCAGAGCCCGGCATAGCCCTCGGGGTCGAAGAAGCTCTGCCCGGCGACATACCGGCGCCCGTCGGAAAGGTCGGGCGGCGGCCCATCCTCCGTCCGCGAGTCGAAGGTCAATTCGAGCTGCACGCCGCTGGGATCGTACGCAAAAAGCTGCCAAAGCGGGGTGCCCGGCACGATGAACTCGCGGAACGGAACGCCATGCGCCTCCAGCCGCGCGATGAAGCCGCGATACCCGCTGGCGGTCAGCGACACGTGGTCGATGGCTGCGGTGCCCTTTGGCGCGATGCCGCTCGGCCCCAGCGCCGGGCCGCCTGCGTAGATGTGGAAGATCGGCCCCGGACCCGGCAGCCCAAGCCATGCGCCTGGATAGCCGAAATCCGGCCGCGGCATCTCCTGCAGGCCGAGCACCTCCAAATAGAACCGCCGGGTCAGGGCCAGGTCCGCCGTCTTGATCGCGACGTGCAGCAATCCCTGCAGGGTGGGTGCGCCGCTCATCCCGGGATGAACCGGTCGAGGCCGAGCGGATGCGCCGCCACGCGCCGGTTC
>CAZZWN010000214.1:0-6142 GCA_964657765.1 uncultured Acetobacteraceae bacterium | reverse complement strand
GCGCAGCGCACCGCGGCGGAGCGGCCGGGCGCAGTGCCGGAGGTGTCGAGCGAGCGCGAGACCCCGCGTCCGCCGGTCAATGCCTGGATGGCGGCCACCGGGTCGCCCTCGCTCGCGTTGATCGTGTGCGCCGCGCCGAATTCCTTGGCGCGGGCGGTGCGCGCGGCGCCGATGTCGACCGCGATGACCCGTGCGCCCATCGCCGCCGCAAGCTGGGTCGCCGATAGCCCGACCGGGCCCTGGCCGATGATGGCGATCGTGTCCCGCGCCGACAGGTCCATCCGCACCAGCGCGCCATAGGCGGTCCCGGTGCCGCATGAGATCGCGGCGCCGGTGGCGAACGACAGCTCGTCCGGCAGGTTGACCAGGGTGCTCGCGGGGACCTGCATGTAGGGCGCATGGGCGCCGTTGCCGGTCACGCCATAGACGACGGGCCCATCGACGCACATCTGGGCCCAGCCGGTCCGGCAGTGCTCGCACGCGTCGCAGCCGTGGTAGTGATGCACCATGACGCGGTCGCCGACCTTGCGGGTGCGCGGGTCGACCTCGCGGCCGACCGCGGCGACCACGCCGCAGGGTTCGTGCCCGGCGATGATCGGGCCGCCGCCGGACTTGAAGCCAAGCGCCGCCACGCCGCCGCCCCGAGGCGCGCGGTAGAACTTGAGGTCGCTGCCGCATAGGCCAGATGCCTTGATCTCGAGCACGACCCCGTTTGGAGCCGGCGTCGGATCGTCGACGGCAATGAAGTCGAGCGTGCGGTCCCCGCTGAAAGAAACTCCCTGCATCGTGGCCTCTCCAAATAATTCAACGGTCAATCCGTCAGGTAGCGTGCCGTCAGATGCGCCTCGAAGTCGGCCGGGTCCAACGGCTTGCCGGTCGCCTCGCGCAGCAGGTCGTTGAAGCCGAGCCGGCTGCCCTGGCCATGTACGCGGAGCCGCAGCCAGGCGACCAGTGGCCCCAGATCGCCGCGACCCAGCCCGGCGTCGAGGTCCTCGACCTCCCGTCGCGCCGCCGCCATCAACTGCGCGGCTGCCATGGCGCCCAGGGTGTAGCTCGGGAAATAGCCGAACGCGCCGTCATACCAATGGATGTCCTGCAGGCAGCCGCGCGCATCGTCGGGCGGTGCCACGCCCAGCAGCGCCGTCAATCCGTCATGCCACGCGCCGGGCAGGTCCGCGACCTGCAGGTCGCCCGCGACCAGCGCCTGCTCGAGCCGGAAGCGCAGGATGACGTGGGCCGGGTAGGTCATCTCGTCCGCGTCGACGCGAATGAGGCCGCGCTCGATGCGGCGCCACAGCCGTGACAGGTTGGCAGGGGCATAGGGCTCGGCCGCGCCGCCGAACGCGCCATGCAACTCGGGACCCAGCCAGGCGAGGAAAGGATCGGACCGGCAGGACTGCATCTCGACGATCAGCGACTGGCTCTCGTGCGCCGCCATGCCGGCCGCGCCGCCGACCGGCTGCCGTGCATAGCCGGCCGGTAGGCCGCGCTCATACAGGGCGTGGCCGGTCTCGTGCAGCACGCCCATCAATGCCTGGGCCGGGTCGGCCTCGTTGTAGCGGGTGGTGATGCGGACGTCGGTGGGGGTGCCGCCGCAGAACGGGTGCGTCGAACGGTCGAGCCGGGCATGGTCGAACTCCAGCCCGGCGCGGGCGGACAGATGCCGGCACAAACCCTCCTGCCGGTCGGCGGGGAACACGCCCTGCAGCTCGACCGGCGCGGGCTGCCGGGCCTGGCGCTCCTCGGCGCGGGGCAGGGCGTCGCGCAGGAACGCCTCGTACCGCGCGAACACCGGCCCCACGTCGGCGGCGCCGATGCCGCGCTGGTAACCGTCCATCAGCGCGTCGTAGGGCGAAAGGCCGAGCGCCGGCGCCATCGCGTCTGCGGCATGACGGGTCAAGGTGACGACCTCGGCGAGATAGGGCGACACCGCCGCAAAGTCCGAGTTGCGGCGCGCCTCCCGCCAGACCTTCTCGCAGGCGGAGTTGGCGCGGGCCTGCGCTTCCACGAGGTCCTCCGGGATTGCGGTCGCGCGGGTATGGGCGTGGCGCATGAGGCCGAGATTGGCTACATCCCACTCGTCCGTGCGGGCGTCGGCGGCCGCCAGGTCGTCGGCGACCTCCGGAGCGGTCAGCAGGCCATGCGCCAGCCCGGCTAGCACCGCGAGCTGGTCGCCGCGGGCCGCGCCCCCGCCCGGCGGCATCATCGCAGAGGCGTCCCACCCGAGCACGGAGGATGCCTCGTTGATGGTGGCGATGCGGGCAAAGCGGGCGGTCAGGCGGGCATATGCGGTCATGGACGGGCCTTTAGGAGCTTGCCGGCATAGACGCCGAATATTGCCGTCAACACCGCCGCGAGGCCGAACCAGGTGAAGGCATAGACCAGGTGGTTGTTGGCCGGACGCGGCAATGTCTGGGCTGGTTCTGGATAGCTGCCGGGCGATGCGTCGCCCAGCGCGACAAGGGTGAAGGGCGCCACCCGATGCAGTCCAAGCGAATCGCCGATGGCGGCCGGATCGAGCGCATAGAAGCGGTGCGCGGCCGGGTCGTTGGCCGCGCCGAAGCGGACGGACTGCTCCGGCGGGCGGACGTAGCCGTCAACCGTGGCGACGATCGGCGTCGTATCGCGCGGCACATTGTCCGGAACCCAGCCGCGGTCGACCATGATCGGGTCGGCGCCGGTCCGCTCCAGCGGGTTCAACAGGAATGCCCCGAGGGCCGGACCGGCCTGGGTCGTGCGCACCTCGACGCCATAGAGCGCCGGCAAATCCTGGCGGAGCAGCCCCTCGACCCGCACCTTGGTGAATGGTGCCGGGTCCGTCGGCAGCGGGATGGCGGGGGACGCCTCGCCGCGGTCGATCTCGGCGAGGAGGTTTGTCTTCCAAGCCAGGCGATGGACCTGCCAGACCCCAAGGCTGAGCGCCAGCGTCAGCATGATGGCCGTCGATAGGCCGGGCCAAAATAGCTGGCGAACGAGCGTGCGGGTCGCCAGCATCAAATCTCCATCTCGCTGGCGCGGTCGCAGGATTGCGCCGTCCGGCTACTCGGCAGCGCCCGAGCTGGAACCGAGCACATAGATCGCGACGAACAAGAACAGCCACACGACGTCGACGAAGTGCCAATACCAGGCGGCGGCCTCGAAGCCGAAATGGCGCGTCGGGGAGAACTGGTTGGCACGGGCGCGATACCAGCAGACGATCAAAAAGATGGTGCCGACGATCACGTGAAAGCCGTGGAACCCGGTCGCGAGGAAGAATACCGACGGATAGACACCGCCGCCGGAGAACTTGAACGGCGCCTCGGAATACTCCAGCGCCTGGAAGGTGGTGAACGAGAGGCCGAGCAGGATGGTGAAGCCGAGCCCCATGACCAGGTACTTGCGGTTGCCCTCCAGCAGCGCGTGGTGCGCCCAGGTGATCGCGGTGCCCGAAAGCAGCAGGATCATCGTGTTGAGCAGCGGCAGATGGAACGGATCGAACGTCGTGATGCCGGCAGGCGGCCAAACGGCGTGCTCCGCCCCGGAGACATGCGCAGGATAGAGCGCGAAATTGAAGTATGCCCAGAAGAAGCCGACGAAGAACATGACCTCGCTGGTGATGAACAATGTCATGCCGTAGCGAAGCCCGATGCGCACGACCGGTGTATGGACCCCGGCGGTCCGGCTTTCCTTCAGCACGTCGCGCCACCAGAAGAACATGACCGCGAGCACGATGGCCAAGCCGAGGCCGAGCCATAGGTAGGTCCCGTAATGCGCGACCATGATGATGCCGAACAGCGTCAACCCGCCGCCGATCGCGCCCAGCAACGGCCAGGGGCTCGGGTCCACGAGGTGGAAGGGCTGCTGCATGCCGGAGCTGTTTAGATCATGCGCGTCGACTGCGGGCGGGCCGGCGTTGGTGGCGGGATCTATGGTCGCAAGAGGCCTTGCAAGGGGAACGTCGCTCATTCTGATCGGACCTATCCGGAAGTTGGCGCATCATCGCCAAAATACGGCTGCGTTCAAGGCGTAAACGCGACGCGCGCTTGAGATCAGCCGGCTTTTACCGCGACGCATCCGCCCGGCGGCCCACGTGCGGCCCGGCTTTGTCCAACCCGCCGTTGCGGGCGGCGTCGTCCAGCGAGCGGAAAAACGTGTAGGACAGGGTGACCGTCTTCACGTCGCGCGTGTCCGGATCGTCCGCGATCGCGGGATCCACCCAGAAGCTGAGCGGGAACTGCATCTCCTGGCCGGGCGTCAAAGTCTGTTCGTCGAAGCAGAAACAGGCGGTCTTGTGGAAATACCGTCCCGCCTTCTCCGGGGTCACGTTGTAGGTAGCGACGCCGGTGATCGGCTGCTGCCCGCGGTTCTGCCCGACGTAGGACGCCAGCCGATCCTCACCGAGCTTCACGGTGACGGCAGCCTCGTTCGGGGCGAAGCGCCAGGGCAGGCTTGGGCTTGTGGTGGCGTTGAAGCGTACGGTGATGCTGCGGTCGGTCGCGCCGGGTCCGGCAGCGCCGCGCAACTGTGGCGTCCCGGCGTAGCCCGTCGCTTCGCAAAACACGCGATAGAGCGGGACTGCGGCGAACGATAAGCCGGCCATGCCGCCGATGATTGCGATAAGGGTGCCTGCGACCAGGCCATTGTTGCGGGATTTCATGATTGGAATGTCGGTATGGCCGACCCGGCGGCAAGGCGAGCTTCAGGAGACTTTGAACCGCACTATCGAGATCGCGTAGAATAAGGCCGCCACTGCAACCAGCACCACGACTAAGGCGAGGTTCTTGCCACGTTGCCGCCGGCGCAGTTCGGTGGCCTCGGCAGGTGTCAACGGAGGCGGAAACTCATCCAAGATGCGGGACCGGCAGGACGTAGTCGACCGCCATCATGGTGAACAACGCAAACAGATACACGAGCGAGACACGAAATGCCCAGCGCGCCGGGGCGTCCCGGGTCAGGCTCACGCCGGCCGCGTCCTGCTTGTCCCACAGCACGCGTAGCGAGGCGATCAGGAACCATACGCCAAGGCCAGCCGCCGAAACGCCATAGATTGGGCCAGCGTAGCCGAGCGCCCAGGGCAACAGGGACGCCACGACCAATGCGACGGTGTAGATCATCACCTGGCGTCGCGTCGTGCGGGCACCGGCGACGACCGGAAGCATCGGCACGCCGGCGCGCTCGTAATCCTCCGACGCATACAGCGACAATGCCCAGAAGTGTGGGGGCGTCCAGAAGAAGATGATTGCGAACATCAGCAGCGGCATGACATCGACGGTGCCGGTCACCGCCGCCCAGCCGATGACGGGAGGAAACGCGCCCGCCGCTCCGCCGATGACGATGTTCTGCGGCGTCCGGCGCTTGAGCCACATGGTGTAGATGAAGACGTAGAACAGGATGGACAACGCCAACAGGCCGCCGGCCGTGTTGTTGGTCGCGAGCCCCATGACGAGGACCGAGGCGATCGCGAGGGTCACGCCGAAGCCCAGCGCCTCGCCCGCTTCGATGCGGCCGGCTGGGATGGGCCGCTTTGCCGTCCTTCGCATGATCGCGTCGATGTCGCGGTCGTACCACATGTTGATGGCGCCGGCAGCGCCCGCCCCGACGGCAATGCACAGAACCGCTGCCAGGCCCAGCACCGGATGCAGCTTACCCGGCGCCAGTAGGACACCGACGAAACCGGTGAACACGACGAGCGTGATCACCCGTGGCTTGAGCATCGCGAACCAGTCGCGCGCTTCTGCCGGCAGCTCCAAAGGAAGAAGGGGGGCCGGAGCCCCCCCAACGACTTTCGTCACGGGTTCGACCATCACCGGACCCGCGGAAGCTCCGTAAAGGTGTGGAACGGCGGCGGCGAGGTGACCGTCCACTCGAGCGTCGTCGCACCCTCGCCCCAATAGTTGTCCGCGACCTGAACCTTTGACGTGAACGTGCGGTAGAGGACGTAGAGGAAGATCAGCACTGAGAAACCGGAGATATACGACCCAATCGAGGCTACGTAATTCCAGCCGGCAAAGGCGTCGGGATAGTCGGGGTAACGGCGCGGCATGCCGGCCAGGCCGAGGAAGTGCATCGGGAAGAAGGTCAGGTTCACGCCGACGAACATGAACCAGAAATGCACCTGGCCCCAGAACTCCGGATACTGCCGGCCCGACATCTTGCCGATCCA
>CAZZWN010000213.1:0-6156 GCA_964657765.1 uncultured Acetobacteraceae bacterium | reverse complement strand
AGGCGCGCCCGCTTCAGCACGACCAGGCGCACAGCCTCGCCGCTCAGCGCTGCCGCGCGTATCGTGTTGTGGCGCGTGACGGCCCGGAACACCGGCCCATGCTCGATCCCGGCTGCGTCGAGCCAAGCCCGGAGAGCCCGGACCGGGCAGGTGGCCTCTGCTTTTCCACGAGGGAGGCCGATGCGGGTGCCCTCTCCCTCGGCGTCCGTCTTCGAGCGCGCAATCAGCAGCTCGAGGCTTCTCGGCTTCCAGGTAATGTGCTCCACCTCGATGCCGCACAGCTCGGAGCGCCGCAACGCGCCTGCGAAGGCAACCAGCAGCAGAGCACGGTCGCGCAGGCCGATAAGGCCGTCATCGCAAGTCGCCACGAGCCGCTGCACCTCCTCGGTCGCCAGCGCCTGGGCGCGCTTCGGCGGGCTGCCATCGGTGCGGCCGATCCCGCGCAGCACGTCACGGATCGAGGGGTGGCGCGTGTCGAGCGGATGACCGGCATGGCGGTTGGCGTGCGCGATGGCCGCGACCTTGCGGCGTAGGGTGGACCGGGCATAGCCCTCGCCGAGGTCGGATAGGTAGTCGCCGACGAGCATCGGGCTGGCCGGCACTGTCGCAATCTCTCGTGCGGCGCACCAAAGCGAGAAATGCGCCTAGTCGGCCGTGTAGGCGCGCACGGTCGACGGCGCGTCGGCGGCGACGAGGTAGCCGTCTGCGAGACGTCGGGAGCGCGCCCGAGTGGATGTCGGCGCATCCGGGGTAGGTTGGCCGCCGGCCGCATGCGGGCCATATGAGGAGGGACTGCTGTCCGGACGCGATGCTTTGGCTTTCATGCCGGGACGTTAGGACGAGCCCTCCCCTCTCATCAACTTGCGATAACAGTCAATATCGCAAGTAGGGGCAGCCGCTAAATGGCCGAGGTTTTTGTTGCGTTTGTTGTAAAATCGCGCTTACCCCTTCAGCAGACTCATTAACTCATTCAGCAAGGCCAAATGACGCGTTAACTCGTTCAGCCGCTGAAGTGTTTGATGCTGCATTATACGCGATGAGCCTCCGGCTCGATTTGAATCCAGTCTGACCGCATCAGGGTGAGAGCGAACTGCAGGTGCTCGCGCTTCCCTGCTACAACGCCAGCGCCACCGACACACGGCGAGGACGAGCGTCGCGCTAAGAGTGGCTGACATGATGTCGGCGCTGCCTATGAGGAGGACACCGACGACGATGGCGCCGACCCCTGTCCTGCAAAGACTGGCCGCGATGGTTTTCCTGGTTGGCCCAGTGACCGCGAAGCTGTGCGATTTGGCCATCTGGGGTGACGTGTTCCGGTTCTGGTCCGTAGCATTGCCCGCTTGGGTGCGGACAGGGGCGGAGTCGAATACAGCGGTTGTGGTCGGCGGACGAGTTGGGCGAGCGCTGGTCGCTGCTGCCGGAGGACCTGGCGCTGCTGGCCGGGCGGGTTGACGCCGGCAAGCTCGGCTTCGCGGTCCAGCTCGCGTTCTGGCACCAGCACGGCCGCTTTCCCGACGAGGAGGCGGACGTGGCGCCGGCGGTGGTCGCCCACCTCGCTGCGCAGATCGGCGTGGGCGCCGATGCGCTGAACGGCTACGCTTGGGCGGGCCGCAGCGGGCGCCGGCACCGGGTGGCCATCATCGACCACCTTGCGGTCGCGGCGTTCGACGAGGCGGCCGAGGCCCGGTTAAGCCGCTGGCTAGCCGACGACGCGCTGCCGCGCGAGTTCGCGCTGCCGGTCCTGGACGAGGAGTTGAGCGCCTGGTTTGCCCGCAGCCGCGTCACGCGCCCGGGCGCCTACCGCATGGGCCGCATCCTGCGTTCCGCCCAGGCCGCGCACGACGACGCGGCGCTGCAGCGCGTGGCCGATCGCCTGGACGCCGGGATGCGCGACCGGCTCGGCGCCTTGCTGGCCGACGACGGCGGCGGCACCGCCTACGCCCGGCTGGCCGCCGATCCCGGCGGGGTCGGCTTGGAGAGCCTCTTGGCCGAGATCGCCAAGCTTGAGCGGCTGCGCGCGCTGGCGCTGCCGCCTGACCTGCTGCGCGGCCTGCACCCGGACCGTGCCAAGCGGTTCCGCCGGCGCGCGGCCGTCGAGAGCGCCTGGGAGCTGCGTCGGCATCCCGAGCGCATCCGCCTGCCCCTGCTGGCCTTCTGGTGCGCGCCGCGCGAGGCCGAGGTGGTGGACGGCCTGGTCGAGCTGCTGATCCAGGTGACGCACCGCATTACCGTCAAGGCCGAGCGCCGCGTCGTGGACGAGCTGGTCGAGGAGGCCCGCGAGGTGCGCGGCAAGGCCGGCATCCTATTCCGCGTGGTCGAGGCGGCGTCGGGCAGTCCCGAGGGCGTCGTGCGCGAGGTGATCTTCCCCGTGATCGGCGCGCAGACCTTTGAGGCGCTGGTCCGCGAGGCCCGGGCGCTCGGCACGCCGCAAAGCCGGCGCGTCCACACTGCGGTGCGCGCCTCGTACGGGTCCTACGACCGCCGGATGATGCCCAAGCTGCTGGCGGCGCTGGAGTTCCGCTCCAACAACGGCACGCACCGGCCCCTGCTCGACGCCCTGGACGCGATCCGTCGAGCGGAGGGCGAGGGGCGGCAGTTCTTCAAGGCGGACAAGGTGACCATCGAGGGCGTCATACGCCCCAAGTGGCGCGACATCGTGCTGGAGGACGCGCCTGCCGGCGGCCAGCGGGTGAACCGCATCAACTACGAAATCTGCGTCCTGCAGACCCTTCGCGAGCGGCTGCGCTGCAAGGAGGTCTGGGTGGTGGGCGCGGGCCGGTTCCGCAATCCCGATGCGGACCTGCCGGCCGACTTCGCCGAGCGCCGGGCGGAGTGCTACCAGCGGCTGGGCCTGCCCACGGAGGCACGGGCTTTCACGGACGCGCTGCGCGCCGAGATGACGGAGGCGCTGGGGCAGGTCAACCGCGGGATGCCGTGCAACCCCGGCGTGCGGCTCGACCCGCGGCGGCGTCACCCCATCGTCGTCACCCCGCTGGAACCGCAGCCGGAGCCGTTGGGCTTGGGCGCCATCAAGGCTGAGCTTGGCCGGCGCTGGTCGGGAACGGGCTTGCTGGACGTGTTCAAGGAGGCGGACCTCCGGATTGGCTTCACGGATGCCTTCGCCACCGCGGCGTCCCGCGAGGCGACCGACCGCGACGAGGTGCGGCGCCGGCTGCTGCTGTGCCTGTATGGCCTGGGCACCAACGCCGGGCTGAAGCGGCTTGCCAGTGGCCGGAACGGCTACAGTTACAAGGAATTGCTGCACACCCACCGCCGCTACATGGATGCCGAGGCAGTGCGCGACGCAGCCAGACGCGTGGCCGACTCCACCTTGGCCGTGCGCGACCTCAGAATTTGGGGCGAGGGCACGACGGCCTGCGCGTCGGACAGCAAGTACTTCGGCGCCTTCGACCAGAACCTGATGACGGAGTGGCACGTCCGCTACGGCGGGCGCGGGGTAATGATCTACTGGCACGTCGAGCGGGGATCGGTGTGCATCCACTCGCGCCTGCGGCGCTGCTCCTCGTCCGAGGTCGCCGCCATGATTGAGGGCGTGCTGCGCCACGATACGGAGATGGAGGTAGAACGCCAGTACGTGGACAGCCACGGCCAAAGCGAGGTGGCGTTTGCCTTCTGCCGGCTGCTCGGATTTCAGCTCCTGCCCCGGCTGAAAGCCATCTCCGGTCAGCGGCTCTACCTGCCCGAGGCGGGGGGTGTCGCGGGCTATCCCAACCTGGCCTGCATCCTGGCGCGGCAGATCGACTGGGCGCTGGTTGAGCAGCAGTACGACGAGTTCGTGCGCTACGCGACCGCCATGGCGGAGCGCACCGCCGACCCGGAGGCGATCCTGCGCCGGTTCGCCCGCAGCAACGTCCAGCACCCGACCTACAAGGCGCTGGCCGAGCTGGGCAAGGCGGTCAAGACGGTCTTCCTGTGCCGCTACCTCGGCGACGAGGCGCTGCGGCGCGAGATCCACGAGGGGTTGAACGTGGTCGAACCCTGGAACTCGGCCAACGGCTTCATTTTCTTCGGCAAGGGCGGCGAGGTGGCCAGCAACCGGCTGGACGACCAGGAAGTGTCCGTCCACGCGCTGCACCTGCTGCAATCGTGTCTGGTCTACGTTAACACGCTCATGCTGCAGCAGGTGCTGGCCGAACCTGGCTGGATGGCGCGCATGACGTCAGCCGACATACGCGGCCTCACGCCGCTGGTCTGGGGCCACGTCAGCCCGTATGGCACCTTCGACTTGGACATGGAGGCCCGGCTCGACCTCGATTGGAGGGAGGCGGCCTGAACAAGGTGGACCCTTTACAGAAGGTGCATTTTGTTAAGAGTATGATGGCCTGAGCGCTGGAACAGCAAGGGATTGCGGGCGTGCGGGAGAACCCGACCAAAGGGCGAAAGGTAAAAAGTGTTCCGGCCGACATCCTCTCCGACGCTGCTGACCGGCACGAGCGCGCCAAGGACTATCTATCCCATGGCGAGGTGGGCAAGCTGCTGGACGCAGCCAAGGCTGGGCGGCACGGCGTGCGCGACCACCTGCTGCTGCTCATGATGTTCCGCCACGGCTTGCGGGTCAGCGAGGCGGTCGGCCTGCGCCGCGACGAGCTGGACCTCGACCGCGCCCGGCTGTGGGTGCGCCGGCTCAAGGGCGGGCTGTCCGTCGAGCAGCCGGTCGCTGGCGACGAGCTGCGCGCCGTCAAGCGCCACCTCGCGACCCGCGCCGACGCGCTGCCCTGGCTGTTCACCTCCGAGCGCGGCCAGCCCATGACCCGCCAGGCGGTCAACTACCTGGTCGCGGCTGCGGCCAAACGTGCCGGCCTGCCGGGCGTGCACCCGCACACGCTGCGGCACTCCTGCGGCTTCGCGCTGGCCGACAAGGGCCACGACCTGCGCCTCATCCAGGACTACCTCGGCCACCGCGACCCCAGGCACACCGTCCATTACACCCGCACCGCAGGCCGGAGGTTCGAAAGCCTCTGGGGGCGCTGACCCTATGGCGTCGAAGGCAACGGTCACCGTGGACAACCTGGCGGCGCTCGGCCCGGAGCGCCTGGCCGCGATCCTCGTCGAGCTCGCGGACGGCGATGCCGAGGTGAAGCGGCGTCTGCGCCTCGAACTCGCCGCACAGCAGGGCGGCGACAGCATCGCGGCCGAGATCGGCAAGCGCATCACGGCGCTGCGGTCCGCCCGGTCCTTCGTCGACTGGCAGAAGCGGCGCGACTTCGTGCGCGACCTCGATCTGCAGCGGGCGATGATCGTGGACCGGGTCGCGCCCGCCCGCGCCGACCTGGCACTGGACCTGATGTGGCGCTTCCTGGACCTCGCGGAGCCGGTGCTCAACCGCGTCGACGACAGCGGCGGCTCGGTCGGGGGCATCTTCTGCTCGGCCTGCGAGGATCTCGGCGCGATCGCGGTCAAGGCCAGGCGCGATCCGCTGGGCCTCGCGGACCGGGTGTTCACTGCGTTGCTGGCCAACGGGTACGGTATCTACGACCGCCTGGTGCCGATCATGCTCCCGGCCCTCAGCGACGCGGGTGCGGCGCACCTGAAAAGCCGGCTGACGCAGGCGCTGGCGGACCGGTCCGAGGCGGGCGAACGGGACTGGCGGGCGGGCGCAGTACGCCGCGCCTTGCAGGACATCGCGGACGGCCAGGCCGATGTCGACGCCTACATCGCGCTGGTGCCCGTGGCGGAGCGGAGCAGGCCGCATACGGGGGCGGAGATCGGCCGCCGCCTCCTCGCCGCCGGCCGGGCCGCCGAGGCACTGGCCGCGCTGGAAGCGGCGAAGCCGAAGCAGCGTCCTGCCCCGGCGCGGGACGACGAGGCCCTGTATCTCGCGGAGCATGGCGGCGACAGCGCGTGGGAGGCGGTCTACATCGAGGCGCTCGACGCGACGGGCCATCCGGAAGAGGCGCAGCGGCTGCGCTGGGCGGCGTTCGAGGATCGGCTCTCCGCCACGCAGCTGCGCGCCTACCTGAAGCGGCTGCCGGACTTCGACGACGTCGAGGCCGAGGACCGGGCCAAGCAGCATGCGCCCAGATTCCGGAGCTTTTCTGCCGCGCTGCACTTCTTCCAGGAATGGCCGGACCAGGCCGGTGCGGCGCAGCTCGTGCTCGCGCGTGTCCTCCTTGAGGATGGTGGAGAGGAGGCTGA
>CAZZWN010000212.1:0-6253 GCA_964657765.1 uncultured Acetobacteraceae bacterium | reverse complement strand
GGACCGTCCGGCGGCTGGAAGTTGCCGCCGGTGAGCTGGCCCGTGCACTCGAGCAGGTGGCCGACGGTAAGCGCGCCGGCCAAGGCGGTGTCGCTGTTGTCCAGGCTGGGGAGCAGGGCGGCGGCGAACAGGCCGGAGTCGGCGACCCGGCCGGTCACGACGACATCGGCCTCCCCCGCGACCGCGTCGTGCAGCGCCTCTGCGCCGAGATAGGCGTGCGCGCCGAGCAACACGCCCTGGATCGCTCCCTCCCAGGCGATATGCTCGCCGAGCGCCAGGACGTCGTCGCCCTCAATCGCGGCGACCCGCGCGCCGCGGCAGCCGAGCTCGCCGGCCAGGGCGGCGATCGCCCGGCCGGCGGCGGCCGGGTTGGCGGCGCCGAGGTTGGAGATGACCCGGCAGCGCGTTCGCGCCGCGACCGGCAGCAGCGGTGCGAGGCGTCGTCGCAGCCGGGGATCCGCGCCCGCGTCGGGGTTCGCCCGCCGCGCCACGAGGCCGGGCACCAAGGTGCGCTCGGCAAGGCATTCCAGCACGACTGCGTTGACCTGTCCCGACGCGGCCAGCGAAACCGCCGGGTCGATGCGGTCGCCGGCGAACCCGGCCCCGGCCGCAATGGTATAGGCGGGAGTTGCAGTGCCGCTCATCAGGGTAGCTCCGCCAGGCAGGAACAGGTGCGCTGCACCTCGGAGTTTCCTACGTTAAGGCGTCCTCGTGACGTGGCAAGGAGAGCCGCACCGTGGTCCCCCGGCCGGGTGCGCTATCCAGCCGCACGACGCCGCCGGACTGCAGGACGAAGCCATAAAGCTGCGACAGGCCCAACCCAGTCCCCTGCCCGATCGGCTTGGTCGTGAAGAACGGATCGAACGCCCTCGCCAGCACCTCGGGCGTCATGCCCATGCCGGTGTCGGCGACGGCGATCTCCACGTAGTCGCCGGGCGTCGCCCCGTCCCAGTCGGCCAGGTCCGCGCCGCCCAGTTGCACGTGCCGGGCGCCGATGCTGAGGCGCCCGCCGTCGGGCATGGCGTCACGCGCGTTGATCGCCAGGTTCAGCAACGCGCTTTCGAGCCGGCTCGGGTCGCACAGCACCGGCCAGGCGCTGTCGTGCAGCCGCATTTCAACCTCGATCGTTGGCCCCATCGTACGCTCCAGCAACTCCGCCAAGCCCACGATCAGCGCGGCCGCGTCGACCGACGAGGGCTGCAGTTTCTGCCGGCGTGCGAATGCGAGCAGCCGGACCGTCAGCGCCGCCGCCCGGTCCACGCCCTTGTGCGCCGTTGCAACATAGCGGCCCGCCTCTGCGGCACGGCCCTGCTCCAGGCGGTGCTGCACCATGTCGAGATTGTTGCCAATGCCTTGCAGCAAGTTGTTGAAGTCATGCGCGATGCCGCCGGTCAGCTGGCCCATGACCTCCATCTTCCGCGACTGGTGCAGGTGCTCCTCGGTCACGTCCAGCGTTCCACTCGCTGCACGCTCGGCCGTCACGTCGCGCCCGGTCGCGTAGATCAGCCCGGCGTCGGGCATTGCCGTCCAGGCGAACCAGCGCCACGAGCCGTCCCGATGTCGGTAGCGGTTCAGGAACCGGCGGGTCGGCAGCCCGGCCGCAAGGCGGCCCAGCTCCGCAAGCGTGGCCGCCTGGTCGTCGGGATGGACGAGCTCCAAGCAACACTGGCCGACCAGCTCCCGCTCGGTCCAGCCGAGGGTGGTGGTCCAAGCCGGGTTCGCCGCCATCATGCTGGCATCGAGGCGAGCGACCATCAGCAGGTCGTGGCTGAGTTGCCAGGCGCGGTCGCGTTCCTTGGTGCGCTGCGTGACCTCGATCTCGAGCACCTGGTTCAAACGCCGCAGCCGCCTCTCGCTCTGGGCCAAAGCCGTCTCGTTCAGATGCCGTTCGGTGCGATCGCGCAGGATTTTGAGGAAGCCTTGCCCGCCGGATTTACCGAGCAGCGGGGTCAACGTCTGCGTGGCCCAGAAACGGGTGCCGTCCCGGCGCAACATCCAGCGCTCGCTGGTGAGGCAACCTTTGATCATTGCGATCTGCATCTCGGCCGCGGGGTCGCCCGCCTCGCGTTCGGCGAGCGTGTAGAACATTGCGCCATCCAGGCCGAGGGCACTCGCCGCGGTCCAGCCCAGGATGCGCTCCGCCCCTGTATTCCAGCTCGTCACCTGCCCGAGGCTGTCCAGGGTTAAGATCGCCTCGTGGGTGGCACTACCCAAGACGGTGCAAAACCGCTCCTCGCATTCGGCCAGCGCGGCCCGGCTCGCCTCTAGTTGTTCATGCAATGCGGATACACCCAGCTCCGGCGCCCGGCGACCCCGGGACAGTCCATCAGAATAAGTGTTGCCAGGCGTTAGCTGGACCATATCTGTTACGTAATATGAGAGCGGATCGATTACAATCGCAAATTATTTACAACACGGTTTCGTGATACAGCAAGCGATGTCGTAATGACCTGCATCCGCTAGCAATGTTCATACGTATGCACAACTATGGGTCAATGTGGTTCTCCTAGAATGCAACTCATCTTCGTTGAGGACGACGCAATCATCCGCGATGTTGCGGCCGAATACTTGCACGAACACGGCTACGATGTCGTCGAAGCTGCAACGGCCGAGGATGCGATGCACCACCTGGTTGGTGCCCCCGCGCCCCAGCTCGTGGTGACCGATATCGACCTCGGCGACGGGCGCAGCGGCCTTGAGCTCGCCGACTGGCTGCACGCGCGCTGGCCGGAGCTGAACGTCATCTTCGCCAGTGGCCGACTCGACCGCATGCAGGGCCGCGCGCACGATCCGCGCGAGAGCTGCCTCGCCAAGCCGTTCAGGCTCGGCAAGCTGATCGAGCTGGTGCGCAGCGTGACGCCCACCGAGGCGCCCGACGCCTCCTGAGGGATGCGGCCATGCGGCATCTGTACCCTGCCGTCGCCTGGACAAAAAGCATCGCTAGAACTTGAACGATCTCTGAATGCCGGGAGCAGCCGCCTTGCGCTTGTGGCACCTCGGTTGCTTAGTTCTTGGAAGGCACCGGCCCCGACGCATCGGCCATGCCTCAAGCGGAGCCATGACCATGCAACGACGACATCTTCTGCTCGCTGCCGCAGCTGCGGGTGCGCTGCCAAGGCCTGCACTTGCCCTTACCGACAGCGCACGCACGCTGCGGTTCATCCCGGAGGGCAACCTCGCCAACCCCGATCCGATCTGGACCACGACCACCGTCGCCCGCAATCACGGCTTTATGATCTACGATACCCTGTTCGGCGTCGACGCGAAGCTCACCCCCAAGCCGCAGATGTGCGAGGGCTATGAGCTGTCGGACGACAAGCTCACCTGGACCTTCCGGCTCCGCGACGGACTGAAGTTCCACGACGGCGCGCCGGTGCGCGGCGTCGATTGCATCGCCTCCATCGCCCGGTGGAGCAAGCGGGACGGGTTCGGCCAGCGGCTCGCGGCGCAGTTGGACAGCATGGCAGCGCCCGACGACCGCAGTTTCACAGTCAAGCTCAAGCGTCCCTTCCCCTTGCTGGTCAGCGCGCTGGCGAAGCCGGCCGCCAACGTGTGCTTCATCATGCCCGAGCGGGTGGCCAAGACCGACCCCTTCACCCAGATCACCGACTTCACCGGCTCCGGCCCGTTTCGCTTCGTGCGCAATGAATGGACGCCGGGCTCCCTCGCCGTCTATACGCGGTTCGACGGCTACGTGCCGCGGCAGGAGCCGGCGGATTTCACCGCGGGCGGCAAGCCGGTGCATTTCGACCGGGTGGAGTGGAACATCATTCCCGATGCAGCCACCTCCGCCGCCGCGATGCAGACGGGCGAGGAAGATTGGTGGCAGACGCCGATCGCCGACCTGCTGCCGCAGCTCCGCCGGATGCGTGGCGTGAAAGTCGTGCCGATGACCAGCATTGGCGCGATCGAGATCATCCGGTTCAACGCGCTGCAACCGCCATTCGACAACCCGAAGATGCGGCAGGCCGTGCTGCAGGTGGCCGACCAGAGCGCGTTCATGCAGGCCGCTTATGGCGATGAGACCAGCACCTATCAGACCGGGGTCGGCGTGTTCACCCCGGGGTCGCCGGCGGCCACCGACGTCGGGATGGAGGCGGTCACCGGTCCCCGCAACATGGCGGCGGCCAAGCGGCTGGTGGCGGAGGCGGGCTATAACGGCGAGAGGGTCGTCATCATCGCGCCGACGGACTATCCGTGGCTGGAGGCGTTCTGCCAAGTCACGCGCGACCTGCTGGTGCAGCTTGGCCTGAATGTCGACTATCAGGCGAGCGACTGGGGCACGGTCGTGCAGCGCCGGGCGAGCAAGGAGCCGGTGGAGAAGGGAGGCTGGAGCATCTTCTGCACGGGTTGGGAGGGACTGAACACGGCCGACCCCGGCGGGCACTATCCCATCCTCGGCAATGGCCAGAATGCCTGGTTCGGCTGGCCGACCAGCCCGCGCATCGAGCAGCTCCGCACCGATTGGTTCGAGGCGCCGGACGACGCGGCGCGCAAGCGGGCGACGGACGCGATCCAGGCCGCGGTGTGGGACGAGGCGCCGTATGTGCCGCTCGGGCAATTTTTCCAGCCGGCGGCGATGCGGGACAATGTCACGGGCGTGCTGGACAGCCCGTTTCCGATTTTCTGGAACGCGAAGAAGGATACCTAGCCGGTGGTGCTGCTCAGCCCACCACCGGAAACGTCGCGGCGATCGCCCAGGCGAAGGCCAGCGCGACCGCGACCGCGCCGACCAGCGGCTGCCCGGTCCGGCGATACGCCCAGCCGCTGAACAGCCCGTACACGACCAGAAACAGCAATATGACCGGCACGATGATAATCAGGAAAAACAACCGCGGCGGGTTCAGCGCGATGGCCAGCACCAGCGATGCCACAAAGCACGCCTTCGTCAGGGCGTAGGCGCCCCGACGCGCGCCGGGCCCGCGTGTGAGCCATTCATCCGCCACCGAATAGGCGAGCGTGCCAACGAGCACCGCCAGCATGATCGGCGCGCGGCCCGGCGGCAGCACGAACGACGTCACATAACGGTCGATCGGCAGCCCGATCGCCAGGATGCAATACGCCGCCATCAACGCGGTCGCCGCCAGATACGGCCATGACAGCAGCCGCCCGGCCGGCAGTCGCCGCAGCAGCCAGAGCCCCCCCGCAGTCAGCAATCCATACACCGCATAATGCACGGTCAAATAGTCGCCGAGCAGGCTCGGCAGGAAATCGGTCGGCAGCTGCCACAGGATCACCGGCGTAAGCAGCGCCGGCAGCACGGCGAGCGGCAGCAGCGTCCGCCAGCGCAGCCCGGCCCCCAACGACGTCGCCGCCACTTGCGGCAGCAGCCCCGAAAGCGGCCACGCCAGCGCAACCAGCCCCAAATACAGCACCCCGAGCCAAGGCCCCCGCGCGTCGATCCAGCCGTCGCTTTCGCGCCCGAACGCCTGGTTCAGCCAGGCCAGCGCCTCCTGCAGGCTCTGCCGGCTGAACAGCACGCCGATATGCTCGACCCCGCCCGACAGCGTGGAGCGCCGGGCCGTGCCGTCGTCGAACCGCCCATAGGTCATTCGTTGCTGCGCCGTGTCGCCGGCGGTCATGCGGGCGATGCGCAGCCCCTCGTCGCGGATCATCCCCGGTTCCAGCGCGCCGGCGACGACCAGCAGGTTGCGCGGCGATGCGGCCGTCACGCCGGGCGAGAACAGCGAGACGGCGACCGTCGCCTGGATGTCCGGATGCGCCCGCGCATAGCCGACGACGATGTCGGACGCCATCGAATGCCCGAGCAGCGCCATCTGCTGGCCGCCCGGCAGCCCGTGCGCGAAGCCGACCACCGCATCGAGCGCCTGCATGAGCACCGCATTGCGGGCGGCGTCGTCCTTGAGCCCACCGCTGAGCGGCGCCGGGTTCCGGCCATGGCCCGGGAAGTCAAAGGTCACGACGCGAAAGCCATTCCGCGCCAGGGTGGTCGCAAACGGCAGCATCAGCTGCTGCGACCCGGCGAAGCCGTGTGCCACCACAACGACCGGCGCCGGCCCGGCCGCAGCGGGCGCGAACACGGTGATCGGGATGACGCCGACCCGTCCGGGCGTGACGGCCAGGCCCGCCTCCGCCGCCTCCAACTGCCAAAGCCCGGCCACGATCGCCGCCACGGCCAGGGCGGCCACCATAAGCCGCGCGACATCTCGCATTTTCATCCGCATCCGTCGTCCTGAGCGCTGGTCGTAAGTGTCAGGATGCTGTTACAGTCCATGTGTCATGTCCATGCTGC
>CAZZWN010000211.1:0-6274 GCA_964657765.1 uncultured Acetobacteraceae bacterium | reverse complement strand
TGATCCTGTGCGACGACCTGTCGTTCGAGCGCGAGGACGCCGACTACAAGGCGCTGAAATCCGTGCTGGACGGCGGCATCGAGGGCCGTCCGGCCAACGTGCTGTTCTACGCCACCAGCAACCGCCGCCATCTGATGCCACGCGACATGATGGACAACGAGCGGTCCACCGCCATCAACCCCGGCGAGGCCATCGAGGAGAAGGTGTCGCTGTCCGACCGCTTCGGCCTATGGATCGGCTTCCACAACTGCGACCAGGACGCGTTTTTCGCGATGATCGACGGCTATGCCGACCAGCTCGCCTTACCGATCGGGCGCGACGCGCTGCACGCCGAGGCCGTCGAGTGGTCGATCACCCGCGGCGCGCGGTCCGGCCGGGTCGCATGGCAGTTCATCGAGGACCTAGCCGGCCGCCTCGGCGTCGCCCGGCCCAACGAGGATGCAGCATGAGCCAGACAATGCAGGCCACCGGGTTCTATCGGCGTCGCGTCGGCGATGTCGTCGTCACGGCGTTGAACGACGGCGTGCTCGACCTGCCGCCCGCGGCGATGCGCGGCATCGATGCGGAGGCCAGCGCCGAGTTGCTGCAACGGGCGTTCCGCGCCCCTGCGCCGCGATCGAGCGTGAATACCTTCCTGGTGCAGGGCGCCGGCTCGACGATCCTGATCGACGCCGGCGCCGGTGGATCGATGGGACCGATGCTGGGGAACCTGCAGGCCAACCTGGCCGCGGCCGGGGTCGAGCCGGACGACGTGGATGTGATCCTGCTGACCCACCTGCACCGCGACCACTTCGGTGGGCTGGCCAGCCCAGCCGGCGAGGCCGTGTTCCCGCGCGCCGAATTGGTCATCCCGCAGTCCGAGGCTGATCTTTGGTTGGATGAGGCCAAGGCGGCCGCGGCGCCCGATGACCGGAAACCGACATTCGCCGCCGCGCGCGCCGCGGTCGCGCCATACCGCGTACGGCTGCGGCTGTTCGAGGGTGGCGAAGTCGCGCCCGGCATCGAGGCGCATGCATTGCCGGGCCACACGCCGGGACATACCGGATACATCGTGGGATCGGGCAACGACCGATTGCTGATTTGGGGCGATGTAGTCCATGTGCCCGACGTGCAGGCGCGCCGGCCGGAGGTCGGCATGGTATTCGACACCGACCCGGACCTCGCTGTCCAGACCCGTCGCGACGTGCTGGAGATGGCGGCGCGCGACCGCCTGATGGTGGCCGGAATGCACATGCACTTCCCCGCCTTCTCGCATATCGAAAAGGCGGCCGAAGGCTACGCGATCGTGCCGGTCGCCTGGCTAGGCAGCGTCTAGCACCGCCGTTCCGCCCATGTAGGGCGTCAGCGCCGCCGGCACCCGGATCGAGCCATCGGCCTGCTGGTAGTTCTCCATCACCGCGATCAGGGCGCGACCCAGCGCCACGCCCGACCCATTCAGCGTGTGCACGAACCCGGCCGCCTTGCCATCCGGGCCGCGCAGGCGGGCGTTCATGCGCCGGGCCTGGAAGGCGCGGGTGTTGGAGCACGAACTGATCTCCCGCCACGCCCCCTGCCCCGGCAGCCAGACCTCCAGGTCGTAGGTCTTCGCCGCCCCGAACCCAGTGTCCCCGGCGCAGAGCAGCATGCGGCGGTATGGTAATTCGAGCGCCTCCAGCACCGCCTCGGCGCAGGCGGTCATGCGCTCGTGCTCGGCGTCGCTGTCGTCGGGGCAGGTGACGCTGACCAGCTCGACCTTGCGGAATTGGTGCTGCCGCAGCATGCCGCGGGTGTCGCGCCCGGCCGACCCGGCCTCGCTGCGGAAGCATTCGGACAGTGCCGTCACCCGCATCGGCAGACGGTCGGCGGGCACGATCTCGTCCATGACGAGGCTGGTCAGCGGCACCTCGGCGGTCGGGATGAGCCAGCGTCCGTCCGTGGTATGGAACATGTCCTCGATGAACTTCGGCAGTTGGCCGACGCCATAAACAGCCGCGTCGTTGACCAGAAGCGGCACCTGCGTCTCGGTGTAGCCGTGCTGCGTCGTGTGCAGGTCGAGCATGAACTGGCCGAGCGCCCGCTCCAGCCGGGCGAGGCCGCCGCGCAGGATCGTGAAGCGGCTGCCGGACATACGCGCGGCGCGCTCGAAGTCCATGAGGCCAAGCGCCTCGCCGAGTTCAAAGTGCTCCTTGGGCGCGAAATCGAAGCGTTGGGGCTGGCCGACCTGCTTCACGATGACGTTGGCGGCCTCGTCGGCACCGTCCGGCACGCCGGGGTCGAGCATGTTGGGCAGCGCCTCCAGCTCATGCCGGATCGCCTGGTCGAGCGCATCGGCCCGCTGCTCCAGCGCCGACATCTCGTCGCGGAGTGCCGTCGCCTCGGCCTCCATCGCCGCCGTGTTGACGCCAATACGGCGGCCCTGCCCGACCTGCTTGGCGAGTGCATTGCGGCGAGACTGCTTGTCCTGCACGACGGTCAGCGCGCCGCGGCGTTCGATGTCGATCTGCAGCAGCCGGTCCGCGACGGGCGGCATCCCGCGCCGGGCCAGGGCAGCGTCGAAACCGGAGGGGTCGGTGCGCAAAGTCCGGATGTCGTGCATCAGACGTCGACCGGCTTCGTTTCGACCAGCCCGGCGGTGAAGATCGAGATCTCGTAGAGTAAAATGAGGGGAACGGCGAGGCCGGTCTGGGTGATGACGTCCGGCGGGGTGATGATCGCAGCGACGATGAACATGCCGACATAGGCGTAGCGCCGATATTTCTTCAGCCCGCGCGACGAGACGATGCCGACCTTCGCCAGCAGCGTGAGCAGCACGGGCAACTGGAATGCCAACCCGAACGCGAAAATCAGCCGCATGACCAGGCCGAGATATTCGCTGACCTTGGCCTCGAGCTGCACCGGCAGGCCGCCGCCGCCGTCGGGCGACTCGAAGCTCAGGAAGAAGGTCCAGGCCGCTGGGAACACGAAGTAGTAGGCGAGCGCCGCGCCGGCCAGGAACAGCACGGGCGTGGCGACCAGGAACGGCAGGAACGCCTTTTTTTCGCTACGATACAGACCCGGCGCCACGAACAGCCAGATCTGCGAGGCGACGACCGGGAACGAGATGAACGCCGCGCCGAAGAAGGCGACCTTGAGATAGGTGAAGAAGGCCTCATACAGCGCCGTGAAGATCAGCCGGCGGTTTTGCCCGGTTTTCGTGACCAGGATGTCCGCCAGCGGCTGCGCCAGGAACGAGTAGATGCCGCGGCTGAAGTAGTAGCAGACGATGAAGCAGAGCAGGAATGCGCCCATCGACCACAGCAGCCGGGTGCGCAGCTCGATCAGGTGATCGAGCAGCGGCATCGCCTTGTCGTTGATGGGGTCGTCGGTCGGCACGTCCTGCGAGGCCACGATGATGTTCCTGGATTGTCCTGGAGCTGGGCGGGTTACGCTTGCGACGCAGGATGGGCGGCCGCCTCATGCTGGGCGGACGGCGCGCTCCGGGGATCGGTGTAGGCCGGCGGGATCATCGGCGGCGGGTCCTCGACGGGCGCCACGGCCTCGCTCGGCGGAATGAAGGCCGGCGCTGGCTCGGGCGCCGCGATCGCATGATCCGCATGCGGCGACACCGCCGCATCGCCGTTTGCGCCGGCTGGAAGCTCGTTCACGACCGTGGGCACAGGCGGCGGGGTAATGGTCGGCGAGGGAGTGGCATTGAACGGGCTGTCGTTCATGGTGCGGCGGATCGAGCCGTCGCCGTCCACGGCGCTCATGATCTTGCCCTTGATGTCCATCCGGCGGATGTCGTTGATCTGGTCGCGCACCTCGTGCAGGTTCGCCTCGCGCACCATTTCGTCCACGTGCGTCTGGAATTCGCCCGCCATGCGCCGGGCCTTTTTGACCATCTGCGCCACGGTCTTGATGGCGACGGGCATGTCTTTCGGCCCGATCGCGATCAGCGCGACCACACCGATCAAGGCGATTTCAGACCAGGCTAGATCGAACATGGCAGGCTGCGTCCCTTCGGCGGTTGATTAGCACGGGACCGAAGGCTGTGGAACCGCATCACCACGGGTTTGGCGCGCCCACGCCACGCCGCCATCGCCAGCCAATCCGCCGCAGGCTCCGGTCGCAAGCCGTCGACCCCCGCGTCCGGCCGGGGAGCGTCAGGCGTCATGGAATGCGAGGCGGTAGACGAGGTTGAAGGCCCAGGGCAGGCCGGTGTTGAGCGCGCGTCCGACCGGATCGAACTGGATGCCGAACTCGGCCAGCAGGCGGGGCAGCAGGAACACCAGCAGCAGGACGATGACGATGCCGGCGCGTTCGAGCCGAGCCCAGGCCATGGCGAGCCGCTCGGGCAGCAAACCGACGACGATGCGGCCGCCATCGAGCGGCGGGATGGGCAGCAGGTTGAACAGGCCCAACACCAGGTTCGCCAGGATGAACGTCTGCAGCATCGTGTCGACGACGTCGCCCGCCGCGTCCGGCAGCAGCGTCTCGCCGTGGATCAGCAGCGCCGCCAGCCAGGCCAGGAAGAAGTTGACCGCCGGGCCGGCCGCCGCGACCAGCATCATGCCGCGGCGCGGGTTGGCGAACCGCCACGCCGAGACCGGCACCGGCTTCGCCCAGCCGAACAGGAACACCACCCGCCCGATCGTCAGCAGTTGGCCAACCATCAGCATGCCGGGCAACAGCAAGGTGCCGACCCGGTCCACATGCCGCAGCGGGTTGATCGACAGCCGGCCCATGCTCTTTGCGGTATCGTCGCCCAGTGCGAGCGCTGCGTAGCCGTGTGCGGCCTCGTGCAGGGTAATGGCGAAAATCACCGGGATCGCCGCGACGGCGATCTGCAGCAGGAATCCCGTCATGCGGACGGCTGCCCGGCAAGCAGCACGTCGCGTTCGTCGGCCAGCGCCGCGCCGTCCAACTGCTGTCGCGCAACGATTGCCATGCTCCGCGCGGCGGCAAGCCGCTTCAGGGCAGCGCCGGTGAGGTCGGGGCAGGTATGTAGCACGTCGGCGGTGTCGGACAGCGCCCCGCTGCAATACATCGCGATGTCGCAGCCGGCCGCCACCGCCCGCGCCGCACGCGCGCCGGGGCTTCCGGTCAGGGCCTTCATCGCAAGATCGTCGGACACGAGCACTCCTTGAAAGCCGATCCGGCCCCGGATGGCCTGCCGGATCACGGTCGGGGACAACGTGGCCGGCTGATTGGCGTCGAGCCCAGCATATAGGATGTGCGCCGTCATCATCCATGGCAGCGCCGCACAGAGCGCAAACGGACGCATGTCGTCGTCGAGACTCTGCATCGCGTCGACGCGCGGCAGGTCGAGGTGGCTGTCGACCATGGCCCGGCCGTGGCCCGGCGCGTGCTTCGCCACCGGCTGTATCCCGGCCGCAAGCAGCCCATCTGCCGTTGCGCGGCCGAGACGGGCCACGATGTCCGGCGCGGCCGAGTAGGCGCGGTCGCCGACGACGTGATGCGCGCCGCCGACCTGCAGGTCGAGCACCGGGGCGCAAACCACGTCGAAGCCCGCGTCTTTGCACTGCAGTCCAATAAGCGCTCCGGTCAGCCATGCGGCGCGATCCCCGGCCGCGCGGTCCCGTTCGAACAATGCGCCGATAAGCGCCGCCGCCGGGTGGGCGCGCCAGTGCGGCGGGCGCAAGCGCGCGACCCGGCCGCCCTCCTGATCGACGGCGATCACGCCATGGGCCGGCAGCACGTCCCGTAATGACCGGACGAGCGCCGCCAACCGTGCAGGATCCCGGACGTTGCGGGCGAACAGGATGACGCCCGCGGGCCGGTACTCGCGGAATAGGGCCGCCTCCTCGTCCCGGAGCGCCACGCCGGCGATGCCGACGATCGCGGCCCGCACGCCGCGCCGATCAGAAACTGGCGATGGAGCAGGCCCCGCCCTTGGAGCGCACACGGGCACAGAACCCGGTCGCCTCCGCGATGTCGGCGAAGCCTCCGGTGCGCACGCGCCAGACGACGTGCCCGTCGTGCTCCGCGCGTTGCACGAGTGGCCTGCGGTCGTTCAGCAAGTCCGGCATGCGCTTGGCCAGCCGCTGCCACTCCGATTGGGCCACCTGCTCGCTCCCCACCGCGGCGAGCTGCACGAGCGGGCCCGCGGCCGAAATGACGCCCGCATGGATTGGCTGAACCGGGGCGGATGCGGGCGCAGCGGGGCGTTGCGGCACGGCGGCGGCGCATCGTCTGGCCGAGGCCAGGGGGCGGTGAAGTTGTTGCTGGCGGACTGCTGCGCAACGGCGTGGGCGGGCGCGAGGCGGCGCACGACGCGCCTCCCGGGCCCGCAAGC
>CAZZWN010000210.1:0-6314 GCA_964657765.1 uncultured Acetobacteraceae bacterium | reverse complement strand
GCGAGACGGTGCCGTTCGCGCCCAACGTGCTGTCGGTCACGGTGCGCGAGCCGCTGGGCGTCGTGGGCGCCATCATTCCGTGGAACGTGCCGATGCTGCTGATGGCGCTGAAGGTCGCGCCGGCCTTGGTCGCGGGCAACACCGTCGTGGTGAAGTCGGCCGAGGAGGCTCCGCTCGCGGTGCTGCGGGTATGCGAGCTGATGAACCGCGTGCTGCCGCCGGGCTGCTTCAACATGCTGTCGGGGTTCGGGCCGGAGTGCGGGGCGCCGCTGGTGGCGCATCCGCTGGTGCGCAAGGTGACGTTCACCGGCAGCGTCGAGGTGGGCCGCATCGTCTCGAAGGCCGCCGCCGAGAAGCTCGTGCCCGTGACTTTGGAACTGGGCGGCAAGAGCCCGATGATCGTGTTCGCCGACTGCGACTTCGAAAAGACCGTTTTGGGCGCCGTCACCTCGATGCGCTTCACCCGGCAGGGCCAGAGCTGCACCGCCGCGAGCCGCATCTACGTGGAGCGCCCGATTTTCGACCGCTTCGTCGACGCGCTGGCCGCCAAGGTCGACGCGATGGTGATGGGCGACCCGCTCGACGAGGCGACCGACATCGGCACCATCATCAGCAAGGACCAGTTCGCCAAGGTCTCCGGCTTCATCGACGAGGGCATGGCCACTGCCGGCGCGACCGGCCGCGCCTGCAGCGCCATGCCGTCCGATCCGGCGATGGGAAAGGGCCTGTTCATCCGCCCCTACATCTTTTCCAACCTGCCGGACGACAGCCGTCTCGTGCAGGAAGAAATCTTTGGGCCGGTCACGTGCGTGTTCCCGTTCGACGACGCGGAGGCGGCGCTCGCGGCGGCGAACGGCACCGAATACGGCCTGGCCGCGTCGCTGTGGACCAACAATCTGCGTGTCGGGCTCGATCTTGCGCACCGGCTCGAGGCCGGGCTGGTGCAGATCAACCAGAACCTCGTGGTGCAGGCCAACCTGTCCTATGGCGGCGTGAAAAGCAGCGGCCTGGGCAAAGAGGCCAGCCTCGAGTCGATGCTCGAACACTTCATGCATAAAAAAACAATCATGGTAAACTACGGCTGATTTAATCGACGGCTGATCCAGCAGAGGACCGATGCCAAAAACCGACCAAACCATCCCGGCGAGCCTGCAGCCGAAGGCCACCGAATACGTCTTCGACCTCGACACGGCGCTGCGCACCATCGTGGCCCTCCGCGCGACCGTGCCGGAGGACGCCTTCACCGCCAACACCCTCGGCACCGAGCGGGCCGGCAGCGCCGTGCATATCCAGCCGGGCCTGTTCCTCACGATCGGCTACCTGATCACCGAGGCGGAAACGATCTGGCTGTCCGCCGCCGATGGAGGCGCCGTCGCCGGCTATCCGATGGCATACGACCAGGACACCGGCTTCGGGCTGGTGCAGGCGCTCGGCAAGCTCGATGTGCCGATCATGGAGTTGGGCGACAGCGACCGCGCGCGGGTCGGCGAGCCGGTGATCTTTGCCGCCGCCGGTGGCCGCCGGCAGTGCGTGGCCGCCAAGGTCGCGGGCCGGCAGGAGTTCGCGGGCTACTGGGAATACCTGCTCGACGACGCCATCTTCACCGCGCCATCGCACCCGTTCTGGGGCGGAGCCGGGCTGATCGGGCAGGATGGCAAGCTGCTGGGCATCGGCTCCTTGGTGCTGCAGCAGGGCCAGGGCGGCAAACGGCAGGACATGAACATGGTCGTGCCGGTGCAGTTGCTGCGGCCGATCCTCGACGACCTGCTGTCCTTCGGCCGCGTCAATCGACCGGCACGGCCGTGGCTCGGGCTGTATGCGATGGAGGACGACGCCGCCCTGGTCGTCGGCGGCCTGGCGGAGAACGGTCCGGCCGATCAGGCCGGCGTACGCACCGGCGACCGTATCCTGGCGGTCAATGGCGAGGACGTGCCGGACCTCGCGGGCCTGTGGCGGGCGGTCTGGGCATCCGGCCCGGCGGGAGCGACGGTGCAGGTCAGCCTCGGCCGCGGCAACCGGACAGCGGCCATCGCCGTGACCTCCGCCGACCGCGCCACCCATCTGAAATCGCCGCGGCTGCATTAGGCGCCGGGCACCGCCGATGCGCAGACGGTCGCGTCGGCGGGTCCCGGCCTCCAATGTCCTGAGCCGCATCGGGCGGATCGCCAGCCGCTCGCTGGCGGTCGCCTTCGGACTTACCGCCCTCGTCACGGCAATCGTGGCCGTCCTGTTCTGGCGGTCGCTGCCGCCAACCGGCATGCATCTGCAAATTGCGGGATTGGCGCAGCCTGTTGCCATCACCCTCGACGCCGACGGCATCCCGCGCATCATGGCCGGGTCGGAGGCCGATGCCGCCGCGGCGCTCGGCTTCATGCATGCCCGCGACCGCATGTTCCAGATGGAACTGATGCGCCGCGCCGCGTCCGGGCGCCTGTCCGAGATCGCCGGCCACGCGACCCTCAGGCTGGACCGCACCATGCGCGTGCTCGGGCTGCGGATGCGGGCGGAGGCCGACTACGCGACGCTGGACGCAACCACGCGTGGGATGCTGGACGCCTATGCGACCGGGGTGAACGCCTGGATCGCGGCCCGCGGCCGGTTTGCGGCACCCGAGTTCATTCCGCTCGGCGCGCCGGAGCCGTGGACGCCCGTCGACAGCCTGCTGTGGGGCAAGACAATGGGCCTCTATTTGTCAGGCAACTGGCGCGCGAAGCTTGCCCGCGGGGCGTTGCAGGCCAAGCTGCCAGCCGACCGCCTGCGGGAGCTTTGGCCGCCGCAGGATGACACCCCGCCGCCGGATGCGCGTCTGTTGCCGAGCCGGGCGCTTGCGGGCACGCGTCTGGCAGACCTCGCGGGCACGCGCCTGGGAGAGATAGTGCCGAACTTCCCCGAGCCGTTCACCTTGCCGGGTTCGGCCAGCAACGAATGGGCGGTGGACGGCACGAAAACCGTCACGGGCAAGCCCTTGCTGGCCGGGGATCCGCATCTCGCCTTCAGCCTGCCCGGCATTTGGTACTTGGCGCGGATCGAGACGCCCGGCGGCGTGCTGGCCGGCGCGACGGCGCCTGGTCTGCCGTTCCTGGTAATGGGGCATAATGGCCACATTGCCTGGACTTTCACCACCACCGGCGCCGACACGCAGGACGTGTTCATCGAGACGGCCCTGCCCGACGGGACTTATCAAACGCCGGACGGCCCGGAGCCGTTCATTCAACGCGAGGAGCGCATCCATGTACGCGGCGCTCCCGACGAGTTGCTGCGAGTGCGGGAGACGCGGCATGGCCCGGTGCTGAGCGACCTCGACGCGCCGGGTGGCCCGGTTCTGGCCGTCGCCATGGCAAACCTGGCACCGGGCGACAGCGCCGCTGCCGGCCTATTGGCGCTCAATCATGCGCCCGACGTCGAGGCGGCCGGGCTTGCCTCCGACATGATCGCAGCGCCGGTGCAGAACCTTCTGGTGGCGGACCAGGCCGGCATCGCGCAGTTCACCACGGGCCGGGTGCCGATCCGCCGCGCCGGCGACGGTACCGTGCCGGTGGACGGCGCCGACGGCGCGCATGACTGGACCGGCTTTGCCGGCGGCAGTGCCCTGCCCCGCATCATCGGGCCTGCGAGCGGGCGGCTGGTGAATGCGAACGAACGCGTGGCCGGGGCGGATTTCCCGGTGTTCATGGGCGCCGACTGGTTCGGCGATTGGCGGGCGCGGCGCATCCGGCAGCTGCTCGATTCTGCGAACTCGTATAGCGCGGCCAGCTTCGCTGCGATGCAGGTCGACCCGGTCAGCAGCTTCGCGATGCAGATCCTGCCGACGCTGCTGGCCGTGCAGCCGCTCGACGACGCGTCCCGCCGGGCGATCGCGCTGCTGTCCGACTGGCACGGCGCCATGCAGGCCGACCTGCCGCAACCGCTGATTTTTAACGCCTGGGTTCGGCAATTCGAGGTGGCACTGCTCGACGACGCTGGGGTGCCGGCGGCTGCTGCAGGAGCGCGCTACGACCTGGTTGCGCGGGCGCTGTCTCCGGCGGGCATCGCGTGGTGCGGTGGTGATTGCGGGCCGGTGCTGTCGCGGTCGCTGCAGGCTGCGATGGCCGGCATCGTCGCTGCGCAGGGTCCGTCGCCGGACGGCTGGCTATGGGGCGGCGTGCACCGGGCGATATTTTCGCATCCGCTGCTGGGAGCGTTGCCCGTGCTGGGTTGGCTCACTACGTCGTATATCGCACAGGCCGGAGATGATACGACAGTGTATCGTGGCGGCACGCGCGGGGACAGTTGGGCGTCAGTGCATGGCGCTGGCTATCGCGGAGTTTACGACTTGCAAGACCTCGACCGAAGCCTGTTTTCGTTGACCCCTGGGCAATCCGGCCATCCCTTCCGCCGGTTGGCGACCTCGCTGATGCAGCGCTGGCGGGACGGTGCCGCCATCCTGCTTGGCCCCGACCCCGCGGTCGTCGACAGCATAGGACTGACCCCATGAGCGCCGGCGTTTCTGACTACGCGTACGACGACGGCCTGATCGATGGCGTGATGTTCCGCCGTATCTGGGCGTGGCTGTTCGACTTTCTGGTGGTCGGCGGGATCATGATCGTGCTTTGGGTCATGCTGGTCGGGTTCGGGCTGCTGACGTTCGGGTTGGGCTTCCCGCTGCTGGGCATGCTGCCGGTTGTGCCGCTGCTATATCATGCCTTGTTCGTCGCCAGTGGCCGCAGCGCGACGCCGGGGCAGGTCTTGATGGACCTGACGGTGCGCCGCGACGCGGACCTGGGCCGTCCGTCGCTGCTGCAAGCAGTCCTGTTTACGGTTGGGCTCTGGCTGACGCTCGGGGCCGGGGTGATCTGGCTGGGGACGGCGTTGGTCACGAGTCGCCACCGCACGCTGCACGATCTGGTCTCCGGCCTGGTCGTTGTGCGCAACAGCGCACTGCATCGTATGTTGACGTCGACCGCTGGTTTCGGGAACATACAGCGGGGACCCCCTTACGCATGACCTACAAGCCACCACGCCGACCGCAGTTTTTCTACACGACCGCGCCGCTGCCCTGCCCTTATGTCGCGGGGCGGACGGAGCGTAAGGTCGTGACCGAGATCACCGGACCCGACGCCGACCACCTGCACGACCGGCTGTCGCGCGCCGGGTTCCGCCGAAGCCACAACATAGCCTATGCCCCGGTCTGCCCGTCGTGCCAGGCCTGCGTGCCGATCCGCATCCCGGTCGCCAGTTTTTTGCCCGACCGTGGCCTGCGCCGCATCAGCCGGGCCAACGCGGGAGTGAGCGGCTTCGAGGTGCCCGCGCGCGCGACGGCGGAGCAGTTTCAACTGTTTCAGCGTTACCAGCAGGCCCGGCACAGCGACGGCGACATGGCGACAATGAGCTTCTACGACTATCGCGCCATGATCGAGGACACGCCGATCGAGACCGGGATCACCGAGTTCCGCGATGCCGGCGACCGCTTGATCGGCGGCTGTTTGACCGACCGGCTCGGCGACGGGCTCTCGGCGGTCTACAGCTTCTTTGCGCCGGAGCTGGAGCGTCAGTCGCTCGGCACCTACGCGATCTTGTGGCTGATCCAACGCGCCCAGGCGGAGGGATTGCCCTATGTCTATTTGGGCTACTGGGTGCCGGAAAGCCGCAAGATGGCCTATAAGGCTCGGTTCCGCCCATGCGAGATCCTGGTGCAGGGCACCTGGCGCATGCTGACGGATGCCGAGGTGGGCACGGCGGACGGCGTCGCGCCCGAGCTGGTGCCGGAGACGGCCGGCTGATCAGCTAGAACCGCGCCGAGAGCGCCAGCGAGCCAAAGTTGAACAGCCCGCTCTTTTGCCCCTTGAACGAGTCCGTCTGCCAGGTTTGCGTATAGGTCACGCGCACGCCGTAGAACATCGCGGCCAGCCCAGCCTCGAGCTCGCCGAGATACGGCCGCTTGGTGACCGATGGGCTGTGGCTGCGAAAGGTGCTGCCGTCCAGGAACACATCGCGCGCGATGCCCTGACCGTCGGCGCCGGCGAACACATACCAGGCGAACGGACGCATGGGGAGGTAAGCGTCCGACCCGCTTATTCCCGCCCGGATGCGCGGCGTGCCGAAGTCGCTGTTGAGCCCCTGGCCGAGCCGGAAGCTCACACCGGCCTGCACATAGTCCCGCACGGTGCCGACCCCGGCCGTGAGCGCCGGCAGCGCATCGGTCTCCAGCCCATAGAACTGCGTGACCGGCACGCGGAACGTGCGCTCGGCCAGCAATTCGATCGCGGGCTCGTCCTGCAGCTGGGAGTGCCAGCCGAGGTTGGGCGTGTCGCCGATGATGCTGTGGAAGCCGTTCT
>CAZZWN010000209.1:0-6371 GCA_964657765.1 uncultured Acetobacteraceae bacterium | reverse complement strand
GCCGTAGGCGAGCGAGGCAGCCGTCGGCTCGTTGATGATGCGCAACACTTCCAGGCCCGCGATGCGGCCTGCGTCCTTGGTCGCCTGGCGCTGCGCGTCGTTGAAGTAGGCCGGCACGGTGATGACCGCCTGGCTGACCTTCTCGCCCAGATAGGCCTCGGCGGTTTCCTTCATCTTGCCGAGGATGTCGGCACTGATCTTGCCGGGCGCATACTTCTCGCCGCGTGCCTCGACCCAGGCGTCGCCGTTCTCGGCCTTGACGATGCCGTAAGGGACCAGCCCGCGATCCTTCGCAACCAGCGGGTCGTCGTAGCGGCGACCGATCAGGCGCTTCACGGCGTAGAGCGTGTTGGCGGGGTTGGTGACGGCCTGACGCTTTGCGGCCTGGCCAACGAGCCGCTCGCCGCTCTCGCTGAATGCGACCATGCTGGGGGTGGTGCGGGCGCCCTCGCTGTTCTCGATAACGTGGACGTCGCCGGATTCCATGATCGCCACGCACGAATTGGTCGTGCCGAGGTCGATACCGATCACCTTGCTCATACGCGTAAACTCCTCAAAAGCGGCCGGGTGCGGCCCGAAGCACCGCACGCGGCCCTCAATTCTCTGCGCCCGGATGTATTGAGCAGCCGGCCCCAGCACAAGGGGGCGAGGCGCTGGTCCGGTCTGCCTCCGACCGGTGCGCAACGCCCGTTTGCGCAACAGCCGGGTCCACGCCCGCCTTCCGAACGATTGCTCAACGATCCTTCCCGGGCATCATGAAACACACCGACGAACGAAAGATGAACTTTGTTTTGCCCAGACGGGCTTGGCCGACGTAGTTTCCGCCTTTGCGCAGCTTCTCCACCGCCCGCGCGCGTCCGGAGATTTCCTGCCCGAAACCGCCGGCATCCGGGATGCGGCCCCGTTCCAGCGCAGTTTCACCGCACGAGGAACGCCGCCCATGACACTGCCACGAACCATCGGCCGGCTACTCCCCGCCGCATTGTCCCTGGTCGCCCCGGCCAGTGCCCTGGCGCAGACGAGCTACATTGCGCCCGATGGCCGGAACCGCTTCCCGGCGGTCACCATCTTCTGCCCCAGCGGCACCGGGGTGACGCCCTGCAACTTCGGTTCCGGCAGCGGCGGTGGGGCGGTCTCGCTCACCCTCGGCGGCGCGCCGGTCTCCGCCGGCAACCGGATGCCGACCAGCGACGCGCTGCTCGACGGACTGATCGGCGGCGGGGCGCTCGCCGTTTCGGGCACCGTCCTGCTCGGCGGCAGCCCGGTGGTGACGCTCGGCGCCGGCGCCAACGGCATCGGATCGGTGACGGTATCCAACCTGCCGGCGACGCAGGCGGTTAGCGGCGCCGTCAGCCAGGCCGGAAGCTGGACCACGGCACTCGCCGGCGGCAGCACGGTCGGGCTGGCGGCCGGAACCAACCCGATCGGGTCGGTCACGGTGACGAACCTGCCGGCGGCGCAGGCGATCAGCGGTTCGGTCGGCCAGGCCGGAAGCTGGACCACGGCGCTCGCCGGCGGCAGCACGGTGGGTCTGTCGGCCGGCACCAACGCCATCGGCTCGGTGGCGGTGTCGAACTACCCGGCGACCCAGCCGATCTCCGCCGCGTCGCTGCCGCTGCCCGCGGGCGCCGCGTCATCCGCCGCGCAAACGGCACCGCTCGGACCGGTCGCTCCCGGCGCCGCGTCCGCCACGAGCGCAATGGTGATCGGGTGCCTTGCCAACACCACGCCGCCGGGCTTCGCCAACGGCCAACAAGGTGCAATCGCGTGCGACACCTTTGGGCGCCCGTACGTGGTCACCGTCCCGAGTGCCAACAACGTGCCGGGCTACCTGCAGGCGGTCGCGAGCGGCGGCGCCGTCACCTTCCGGGCGATCAACGCGGCCGCATCGAGCATGGCGGCCGGCGTGAAGTCTTCGGGCGGCATGGTGTACGGCTACGAAGCCTGCAACAGCGGTGCGTCGGCCGCCTATCTGCGGCTGTTCGCGCAGGCGACAGCCCCGACGGTCGGCACCAGCACTCCGGCGGTGTCGAAATTGCTGGCCGCCGGCTCGTGCCAGACCGCGAGCATCCCGGTCGGGCTGGTATTCGGCACCGGCATCGCGCTGGACGTTACATCGGGCAGCATGGCCGACAACGACACGACAGTCATCGCGGCCGCCAACCAGATCAGCGTGGAGATCTACTACAAATGAGCCGCAGCAGGCGGCGCCGCGCCGGCTCAGGCAGTCCGATCGACGGGAGCGGTGCTTTCGGCCTTGGCGACGACGACCATTGCCGGACGCAGCAGGCGGCCATTCAGGGTCCAGGCGCGGCTCCAGGACTGCACGACGGTGCCGGGCGGATGCTCCGTGGTAGCCTGCTCGGCCATCGCCTGGTGCAGGTTCGCGTCGAACGGCTTGCCGACCGGGTCGTCGCCGACGATCCCGTTGCGTTCGAGCAATGCGGTGAAGCTGCGCTCCACGCCCTCGAAACCATCGCGCAGCTTGGCGACTATCTCGGGCTCCCCGGCACTGGCGGGCGGCAGACTGCTCAAGCCGCGCCGCAGGTTTTCCGCCGCCTCCACCACGTCCTTGGCAAATTTCTGCACGGCGTACTGGCGCGTCTCATCCACTTCGCGGCGGCTACGCGCACGCACGTTCGCCGTCTCGGCTTCGGCACGCATCCAGCGATCGCGGAAATCGTCGCGCTCAGCCTCGAGCTCGGCGATCCGGCGGGCCGCTTCCGCCATCAGCGCGTCGGGCTGCCCGTCGGTCTCGCCGGCCGCCTCGGGATGTTCGAAGGTGTCGCTCATACGCCGCAGGTAGGCGATCCGTCCCTGCACGACAAGTGCATCGAACCCCTGCACGGCGGGTGCACCGAACATAGTGACACGGCTTTGGCGAGGGCCGCCCCTCGCGTTCAGGCGGTCGGCGTGCGCACCCGCGCGATGACCAGGCGGCCCTGAACGCGATGGTCCACCCGCCAGCTGATCCGGGCGGCCCGTCCCAACCCGATCGCCTGCCAGACAACGTAGGCCAGTGCGGCCGCAGCCAGGATCGCCAGCGCCGGGACGAGGAGTAGCGCCACCCTCGTCCCCAGCGTTGCCGCCGGGTCCGTGGCGGCGGCCAGCACGGCCCCGGATCGCGGCTGTGCAGGAGCCTGGGTCGGGGTTCGCCCTCTGCCCGCAAAACTCAACCATTCCAGCAGCAAGGCCGCCAGCAGCCCGAACACCGCCGCAACGACGGGTGCGAGGTCCGGACGCCAGGCAAACCGCCGCCTCCGCGGCTGCGCGCGCGGCTGGGCGCCATTGCGAAAGCGTCCCAGCGCCGGCACCGGCGCGTAGGATGGCGGGGCCAGCGCATGGGCCGCCTCCATCTCCGCCGCTTCCACCCCGCCGCGATAGGCGAGCGTGGCGGCGTAGGCACGCAGCGCTTCGGTACCTTCAATCACGATGTAGCGGGGCGGCTTGGCCAGTGCCGCGTCCAGTTCCGCCCTGTTCCGCACCACGGGCGCGCCGCGATACTTGACCAGCAGCCAGAGCTTCGGGGCCCGCTTCACGGCCCGGCACCCCTGATGGCCTGCTTCGACATCACACCCCGTCATACGCCCGCCCGGACGAGCCGCCAACGACGCTGGCAGGAGGGTCAGCCCAGCAGCCGCCCGATCACCCGCGCGGTGTAATCGACCACCGGGATGATCCGGCCATAGTTGATGCGGGTCGGCCCGATCACCCCGATGGCGCCGACGATGCGGTCGGCCTGGTTGCGGGCCGGCGCCACGATCATCGACACGCCGGAGCTGCCGAACACCGCGCTCTCGGCGCCGATGAAGATGCGCACCCCGTCGGACTGCTCGGCAAGCTCAAGCAGCCGCATCATGGTTTCCTGCGTCTCGAGCCGGTCGAACAGCACCTGGATGGCGGCCAGGTTCTCGATCTGCGTGACATCGGCCAGCAGCCGAGCCTGCCCGCGGACGATCAGGCTGCCGCCGCGCCCGGCTTCGGTCCAGGTGGCGAGCCCCGCTTCGACCACGCCGGCCGCCAGCAGGTCGAGCTGCCCGCGATCCAGCGCCATCTCCTCGGCGACCCGCCGGCGAAGCTCCACCAGGGTGCGCCCGGCCGCCCGCGCGTTCAGGTAGTTCGCCGCCTCGGTCAGCGCCGAGGGCGGCAGGCCGGGCGGGATCTCGATCACCCGGTTCTCCACCTGGCCATCGGCCGCGACCAGGATGACCAGCGCGCGGCCGGAGCCGAGCGACGCGAACTCGATATGCTTGATGGCACCGTCGGATTTCGGCGCCAGCACCATGCCCGCCGCCTGGCTCAGCCCCGACAGCATGGCGGATGCATCGGCCAGCGTGTCCTGCAGGCTGCGGCCATGCGCGACCAACTGGCGGCTGATCGACTCCCGCTCGTCATCCGGCAGGTCGCCGAACTCCAGCAACCCGTCGACGAACAGGCGCAGGCCGCGATCGGTCGGCAGCCGTCCCGCCGAGGTATGTGGCGCGAACAGCAGCCCGGCCTCGGTCAGGTCGGCCATCACGTTGCGGATGGTGGCGGGCGACAATGCGATCGGCAGGCGGCGGGCCAGCGTCCGGCTGCCGACCGGTTCGCCGGTGCCGACATATTGCTCGACGATCTCGCGCATCACGGCCGCGGCGCGCGGGTCCAGTCCAGGCGGCAGCGGCTTGGGCGGGGAGTCCATCGTGCGAGCATAGCGCGTCGGGGACCGTTGCCCCAAATGACGGGCCACGAAAATAGCCGCCGGTCTCGCGGGCCGGCGCTAGTTCGACGCCGGGTATTGCGCGATCAGGCGCTGCTGCTTCAGCCAGGCGCGTGCGAGGGCGACCGGACCGACAGGCCGGTGGCCACGTGAACGCATCATCGCGCCGATCCTGAACAGCAGGCTCTGCTTGGCGAATACGCCCAGAAAGGCTGCGACGAACGGCAGATCGTCGTCCCAGAGGTGGATCGCCTCGGACCCCGCGCCGTTCACCTCGATAATGGTGAACTCGCCGCGCAACAGCCCGGCCTGCGAGGCGAATCGCACATCGAAGCGCCCCGCGTGAAATTCCGGCATCGACCGCGCGATCGCATCGACCCGCGCCTCCAACGCCGGCGTCAGGCGAGCGGTGGCGTCGCGGTATCGTCCACCCACCCGGACCGACGCGACGGCGCTGAGCGGCACGATCCGGCCAACCGGCGGCACCAGCGCCAGTTCCGCATCGGGCAATCCGGGCCCGGGTGCGCCAGCCGGCCGGCCGAGGGCGAGAAGTTCGGCAATCGTACGCACGCCGTCCGCTTCGACATGCGGCGGGTGCCGCAGGGTGATGCCGGTCACCCGGCCCGCATCCTCCCCGGGCACCCGGACGTAGAACAGGCCCGCCTCGCCCGGACCCGGCACATAGCGCTGCAGGAGGAACGTGGCGCCGGCGGGAAACACCGCCTGGTAGGCGGCCAGTCCCGCGGGATCGACCACGCGCCGCACGCCGAAACCGCACCAGCCGATATCCGGCTTCACGATCAGCGGGTAGTCCAGCCCGGCTGCCAGCCGGACGGCCTCGGCAGGCTCCCCCGGCCGCACCGGCGCCCATCCGGCCACGCTGCCGGCGAAAGGGGCGCCGATCTGGCCCAGGCATTCGGCCTTGGACTCGCCCGCCAGGCCGCCGGTCTCGATGCAAGGATCGCAGGCGGAAGGCAGAGTGAGGCTTCGATGCAGAAGGCTCAGCCACATCCACTGCACGACCAGGGGCACGCACAATACCGGCTTCGGCAGGTCGCCGATGTGCAAGCGGCGCAGGCGCGGGCGGGCGCGCGCGACCACCGGCACAACAGCGTGTATGCCTGCCTCCGCTGTAGTCAGCGCCGTGTTGTCCGACATCAGCCCTGGCCTTTCCAGCGTATGGCGCGCACTCCAACCTCGTGTAAGAGGCGCAACTCGCAAGCGGGGCGGGCAAACGCCGCCGCCTCACACGACCAGCGGAGACCGACATCATGCGATCGAATGGCCGCGCGGCCGATGCGCTGCGTACTGTCTCCATTGAGCCGGGCTTCTCGCATCATGCCGAGGGCAGCTGCCTTATCCGCATGGGGGGCACCGAAGTGCTGTGCACCGCCAGTGTCGAGCCCAAGGTGCCACCCTTCATGCGTGGCCAAAACCGCGGCTGGGTGACCGCCGAGTATGGCATGCTGCCGCGCGCCACCCATACGCGTGGCGACCGCGAGGCGGCGCGCGGCAAGCAGTCCGGCCGCACGCAGGAGATTCAGCGGCTGATCGGCCGTTCGTTGCGCGCCATCACCGACCGCGCAGCGATGGGCGAGATGTCGGTGGCACTCGATTGCGACGTGCTGAACGCCGATGGCGGCACACGCTGCGCCAGCATCACCGGCGCCTA
>CAZZWN010000208.1:0-6383 GCA_964657765.1 uncultured Acetobacteraceae bacterium | reverse complement strand
TCCAAGGTGCCGGACGTGCACGATGTCGGGCTGATGGAGGACCGCGCGACGCTGCGCATCTCGAGCCAGCACATCGCCAACTGGCTGCACCACGGCGTGGCGACCGAGGAGCAGGTGCGCGGGACGATGCAGCGCATGGCGGGCGTGGTGGACCGGCAGAACGCGGGCGATCCCAACTACCGGCCCATGGCGGCGAACTTCGACGGCCCGGCGTTCCAGGCGGCGTGCGACCTGGTGTTCAAGGGCCGCGAGCAGCCGAACGGCTACACTGAGTTCATCCTGCACGCGCGGCGCCGGGAAGCGAAGGGTGAGACAAAGGATACGGCGAAAGCGGCCTAGGACCCGCTTCGCCCCGGATGCCGGAACCGCAGAGGGGCCAGAACGTTAAAAGCCGCAACGACCTCTGCGGGAACCGGGAAGGGACTGCCCCATGAGCCTGATCGTCATCGTCGTCGTCCTCGTCGTGCTGTTCGGGGGCGGAGGGTTCTACGGCTACAATCGCGGCTATTATGGCGGGCGCGGCTATGGCGGCGGGTTAGGCCTGCTCGTTTTGCTGCTGATCCTGTTCCTGCTGTTCGGTCAGGGCCGTCACTACTAACTAGAGCTCGACCGTCGGTTCCGGCTGCGCGCTCACGCGGGAGACCCGGCGGCCGTCCATCTCGACCACCTCGAATCGCCAGCCGGCAAAGACGATGCGGTCTCCCGTGCTCGGCAATCGCCGCAGCAGGGCCAGCAGCAAGCCCGCGAGAGTATGATAGCTGCCCTCGGCCGGCAGGTCAGGCAATTCCAGCCGGGACTTGATCTCGTCGACCGGCATCGCACCGTCGAGCAGCAGGGCGCCGGCGACGGCGGTCTCACCCTCCGCGAACACTGCGGTTGGGTCTGCCGGCTCGCCCACGATCGCCTTCAGCACGTCGGCCGCAGTGACGACGCCCTCGAAGCTGCCATACTCGTCCATTACCAGCGCGAGGCCCAGCGGGTCGCCCTTCAGCCGCTCCAGCGCATCGAGCGCCGTCACGGTGTCGGGGATCACCATGGCCTTGCGCATCGCCGACGACACCGAAAGGTCGCCGCCATTCAGGACGCGGTCCAGCAGGTCCTTCGCCTGGATCACCCCCACCACGTTGTCGATCGACCCGTCGCACACCACGAACCGGCTGTGCGATGTCGCCTTCAACGTCGCCGCGATGTCCCGCCGCGGATCGTTGCGGTCGATCCACGCCAACTCGTTCCGCGGCGTCATGATGGCGCGCACCGGCTTGTCCGCCAGGCGCAGCAGGCGCTCGATCATCTCCCGTTCCTCGGTTTCTAGCACCCCGTCCTCGGCGCCCTCGGCGAGCAGCGCCTTCAATTCCTCCTCCGTCACCGCCTGTCGCTTGTCGTCGTGGGGGCCGAACAGCCGCAAGACCAGCGCGGACGACTTGCCCAATACCCAGACGATCGGTCCGCCGACGCGCGCCAGCCAGGCGAGCGGTGGCGCCACGGTCGCCGCCACGATCTCCGGCCGGCGCAGCGCCAACTGTTTCGGCACCAGCTCGCCCACAACAAGGGTCAAATAGGTGGTGAGCACGACGACGAGCGCGAGCGAGAGGCTGGCAGCGAACGGCGCGAGCTGCGGGATGGCGAGGAACCAGGCCTCGAGCCGGGCGCTGATGCGCGCGCCGCCGAACACGCCGGCCAGCACGCTGACGAGGGTGATGCCGACCTGCACCGTGGGCAGGAAGCGCTGCGGGTCGTCCGCGAGGAGACGGGCGGTCGCGGCCCCGGCGACACCCTGCCGTTCCAGCACCACGAGTCGCGCCCGGCGAACCGAAACGAGCGCCAGCTCGCTCATTGCGAACACGCCGTTGAGTACGATCAGCAGCAGTACGATGAGCAGTTCGAGCGTCAGTCCCATGCCGGGCCTTATAGGCGATCCCAAGCGAAAGATCAGCGCCTGCCTTGTTTCGGACAATCAATCGCCAACGCATAGCCGCAATCAGGCCGTACCGCGGCAGCCAATGATGCTGTCCGGACGCCAAGTCATGCCCGATTTCCACAATCTACCGCGACCCGCCGCTCCAACGCACGCTGTGGGCATGATGCCGCCGATGGTGTCGATCCATGTGCCGATCTCTGGCGCATCGCCTGTGCAGGTGCGGGGGCTATTGGCGATGCTGGCCGAGCTCGACCATCCGGCGTTCGAGATCCTCGTTGTCGACTACGACACGGCCGATCCCGCGCTTTGGGAGGCGGCGGCCCGGGACTGCGCTCGCCTCGACCCGCGATTCCGCTTCTTCCACTTGGGGCGCTGGCCCGGCGGCCAGGCCGGTGCATTGAATTTCGCCCGCGTGCAGACGGCGTGCCGGGCGGAGTTCATCGCCGTGCTCGACCTTGGAGCCATCGTTTCGCGCGACTGGCTCAACCAGGTCATTGGCGAGTTCATCGATCCCATGGTCGGCGCGATACGCTCTCCCTGCGTGGTGCGGCGGGCTGCGCTGGACGAGGCCGGCGGCTGGGCCGAATGGTGCACCGACGAGGCGGCGGCGCTCGAGGTAGCACTGCTACGGCGGCATTGGCGCTTGGGTCGGCAGCCGCAACCGGCCGGCGCTGTGAGCGAGTTCGGGGCGGAACGGCAGCGCATCGCCCGGCTTGCCTACGGCGCGGCGCAGATCGTCCGCAGGCACTGGCGTCCGCTGCTCTCACGGTCCGATCGGGGGCTGAACCGAGGCAGCCGCTGGCGCATCGCCGCCGAATGGCTTCCGTGGATGGCCGACGCGCTGAGCCTGCCGATGCTCCTGCTGAGCCTGGCGCTATCCGCCGGGTTCGCAGGGCCGCCGCTTCGCTCGTCACTAGCAATTGGCTTGTGCATGCTGCCAGTGCTGGCATCGATCATGGTTCGGCTCGCGGACATCCCTGCCGGCGGCGCAGGCGCGGCCCTCAACGGATTGGCGGCGAGCCACGCGGCCGCCAAGGCTTTCTGGGGCGGTTTGCTGAACCGCGCGCCGCCGGAACGTGCGCCGCAGCCGATGCGGCAGGAGCCGGCGTTGCTGCTGTTGACCTGGGCGGCGCTGGCCGGGACCGCGCATGCAGGCCTCGCAACCTGGCCGTCGCGGCTTTGGTGCGCGTTGCTGCTGCTGCAGTCTTTGCCGTATCTCGCCGCGGTATGCGTCGCCGCCCTTCACGCCAAGCGGCCCATGCTGGCCCACATAGGCACCGGCACAGTTGCGCGAACCGGGGCTGGCGACTAAGCCGCAGGCCAGCCACCCTGGAGCCTGCCATGACCCGGCCGTTGCCGCCATTCGCCATCGTGCTGGGAATAGCCGGCCTGGTCCCGTTCCTGATTTGCAGCCTGGGCGCGCTCAGCCTCTCCAGCGACGGCTCCACCCGGTCGCTGTTGGCCCTCGTGGCCTATGGCGCGACGATCCTGGCGTTCCTGGGGGGAGTGCATTGGGGCCTTGCCCTGGATGCCAGCAACGCAGTGTCCGGTCGGGTGCAGCGGGCGCGGTTCGGCCTGGGCGTGGTGCCGTCGCTGATCGGCTGGACGGCAATGCTGATCACGTTCATCGGCCTGCCCACGACCGGGGTGCTGGTGCTGACCGCCGGTTTCGTCGCAACGACGGTGGTCGAGGCCCAGGCAACCCGCCGCGGATTGATGCCGAAACCGTATATGTGGCTGCGCTGGGGCTTGTCGATCGTCGTCGTCGTCTGCCTGGTGTCGGTCTGTGTGGTCCGGGCGTTCGGCGGCCGGGTGGTGCTCTAAACCGCTTTGCGAAACGAGGTATTTCGCCCAAGTCACTCCGCCATCGCCGCATCGGCGACGAAGAACCCGGCGGTCACACTCCCATTCCACTCCTCTGCCCGCAAATGCCCCGCCAAGTGCAATGGCGCGCCACGAGCCAGCAGCGCATCGGCCAATGCACCCTCCCGGGCTCGGAACAGCAGCGTCTTCAGCCGCGCGCCGCCGCCCTCCCCCTGCACATAGGCGCGGATCGTCGCACCCTCCTTGCCGATGCGGTCGGCGCGGACTACCTGGGCGCGCGGCAGCACGAACACCGGCTCCTCATTGCCGTTGCCGTAGGGCGAAAGCCTGGCGAGATGCTGCGCCAGGTCGACGGTCGCGCCGGGGACCGCCAACGTGCCCTCCACCGCCAGGTCGGCGACAGGCGGCAGCGCGGATGCGTGCGCCAAACGATCGTTCAGGAACGCATGGAACGCCGGCCCGTCGCGCTCATGCAGCGCGAATCCGGCCGCCATCGCATGGCCGCCGCCCGTCATCAGCAGCCCGGCCTGCCGCGCCGCCATCACCGCCGCGCCCAGGTCCACCCCCGGCACCGAACGTCCGCTGCCCCGCACCAGCCCATCCACCAGTGCGCCGACGCAGGCCGGGCGGTTGTGCCGTTCCTTGATACGCCCCGCCACGATGCCGACGACGCCAGGATGCCAGCCCGCCGCATGCACCAGCATCGCCGCGTGTCCGGCGGCTGCCTGTGCCGACGCCTGCCCCAGCGCCGCCTCCAGCATCCCGGCCTCGACGGCCTGGCGCTGGCGGTTGGTGGCGTCGAGCGTTTCCGCCAAGGCCCGCGCCTCGACCGGGTCGTCGCACAACAGCAGGCGCAGCCCGAGGTCGGCCTGGCTGATGCGTCCGGCCGCATTGATGCGCGGCCCCAGCGCGAAGCCACACGTGAACGCGGTCGGTAGGTCGTGCGCCGAGGCCGCCTGCAGCAGCGCCGCGATGCCGGGCCGCGCCCGCCGGGCCATCACGCGCAGGCCCTGGGTCACCAGCGCGCGGTTGAGGCCACGCAGCGGCATGACGTCGCACACGGTCGCGAGCGCCACGAGGTCCAGCAGCTCGCGCAAATCCGGCTCGGCCCGGCTGGCGAAGAACCCGGCCCGGCGCAACGCGCGCAGCGTCGCGATGGCCGCCAGGAACGCGATCGCCGCCGCACACACTCCACCCAATCCGGAAACGTCGTCCAGCCGGTTGGGGTTGACGGTGGCCAGCACCGGCGGCGGCGGCCCGTCGGTGGCGTGATGATCCAGCACGACGACATCCGCGCGGCCCTGCACGGCCGACAGCGCAGCCGCCGCCGCAGTGCCGCAGTCCACGCAAACGATGAGGCTGGCGCCTTGCTGCGCCAGTTGCAGGAGCGCCGGGCCATTCGGGCCATAGCCCTCGAGCAGCCGGTCCGGCACGTGGGTCAGCACCCGGCAGCCGAGGCCACGCAAGACGGTGACGATGATGGCGGCGCTGCATGCGCCGTCGACGTCGTAGTCGCCGAACACTCCAACGGTCTCGGATTTCAGCACGGCGCGCGCCAGCCGGTCCGCCGCGCGGTCCATGTCGGACAGCAGCGACGGGTCCGGCAACAGGGCGCGCAGCGTAGGGTCCAGGAAATGCGCCGCGGTATCGAGGTCGACGCCGCGCGCTGCCAGCAAGCGGCCGACGATCTCCGGCAGGCCCATGCGCTGGGCGATGCCAAGGCCGATCCGGTCCTCGCCGTTGCGCCACAGCCAGCGGCGGCCGGTCAGGCTGGCGGCGACTCCTAGTGCGGCGGCGCTGGCCCGATCGGCTACTCCGGCTGCCAAGTCTTGGTCGCAAAATTGTGGTGCGCCTCGATATAGCGGACCGTGCCCGACTTGCTGCGCATCACCATCGAATGCGTGTAGGCGCCGGTGCCGAACCGCCGCACCCCGCGCAGCATCGCACCGCCGGTGACGCCGGTGGCGGCGAACATTACGTCGCCCTTGGCCATCTCGGTCACCGAGTACTTATGCCGTGGGTCGGTCACGCCCATGCCGCGGGCGCGCTCGATCTGGGCGTCGTCCTCGTAGATCAGCCGGCCCTGCATCTGCCCGCCGACGCAGCGCAGCGCCGCCGCCGCCAGCACGCCCTCCGGCGCGCCTCCGGTCCCCATGTAGATGTCGACGCCGCCCTCCGGCAGCGCCGCCGCGATCACCCCGGCCACGTCGCCGTCGCCCAGCAGCATGATGCGCGCGCCCGCTTCCCGGCAATGCGCCAGCAGCTGGTCGTGGCGCTCGCGCTCCAGCATGCAGACCACCAAATCGCCGATATCGCGCTTTTTCGCGCGGGCCAGGTTGCGCAGGTTCTCCGCCACCGTCGCGTCCAGGTCCACGACTCCATCCGGCAGCCCGGCGCCGACCGCGATCTTGTCCATGTAGATGTCGGGCGCGTGCAGGAAATTGCCATGTTCCGCCAGCGCCACCACGGCGAGCGCATTCGGCCCGCCCTTTGCGGTGATGTTGGTGCCCTCCAGCGGATCGACGGCAATGTCCATGGCCGGCCCGCCGGAGCCGACGCGCTCGCCGATATACAGCATCGGCGCCTCGTCCATCTCGCCCTCGCCGATCACGACGGTGCCGTCGATCGCGACGCTGTCGAA
>CAZZWN010000207.1:0-6466 GCA_964657765.1 uncultured Acetobacteraceae bacterium | reverse complement strand
ACCCCGTGCTGCTGGAGCTGTTCAACAACCTGTTCATGAACGTCGCCGAACAGACCGGGGCAGTGCTGCAGAACACCTCCATGAGCGTGAACATCAAGGAGCGGCTGGATTTCAGCTGCGCCATCTTCGACGGCGAGGGCAACCTCGTCGCCAACGCGCCGCACGTGCCGGTGCACCTGGGCGCGATGGGCGAGAGCGTGAAGACGGTGCTGCGCAGCCGCGGCGCATCGCTGCGGCCGGGCGATGTCGTTGCGTTGAACAATCCGTTCAACGGCGGCACGCATTTGCCCGACATCACGGTCATCACGCCCGTGTTCGACGAGGCCGGCGCGGCCATCCGCTTCTTCGTCGGCAGCCGCGGTCACCACGCCGACATCGGCGGCACGACGCCCGGCAGCACGCCGCCTGCGTCCCGCACCCTGGAGGACGAAGGCGTCGTCATCGATGATTTCCTGCTGGTCGACGCTGGCGCATTCCGCGAAACCGAGTTCCGCGCCTTGCTGTCCGGCGCGCGCTATCCGGCCCGCAGCCCCGACGTGAACGTGGCGGACATCAAGGCGCAGGTTGCCGCCAACGAGCGCGGCGTACAGGAGCTGGGCCGCGTCGTTGGGCAATATGGCTGGGGCACGGTGCAAAGCTACATGCGCCATGTAATGGACAATGCGGAGGAGGGCGTGCGCCGGGCGATCGTCCGCATTGCCCCAACGGTCGTTGATGGCGTGTTCGACTACACCATGGACGACGGCACGCCGCTGCGCGTGGCGGTCACGCTCGACCCGGAGGCGCGCACGGCGACGGTGGATTTCACCGGCACGGGGCCGCAGAGCGGCGGCAACTTCAACGCGCCGCCGGCCGTCACCCGCGCGGTGGTGCTGTATGTGTTCCGCTGCCTGGTCGGCGAGGATATCCCGCTCAACGACGGCTGCCTGAAGCCGATCCGCATCGTGCTGCCGCCGGGCACGTTCTTGTCCCCCGTGCCGGGCGCCGCGGTGGTCGCCGGCAACACCGAGGTCAGCCAGGCCACCTGCAACGCCGTGTTCGGCGCGCTCGGCACCCTCGCCTGCAGCCAGGCGACCATGAACAACGTGCTGTTCGGCGACGCGACCCGGCAATATTACGAGACTATCTGCGGCGGCATGGGCGCCAGCTCCGATCAACCCGGCGCGTCGGCCATCCAGACGCACATGACCAACACGCGCATGACCGACCCCGAGGTATTGGAGCTGCGCTATCCCGTGCGGCTCGAAACCTTCGCCATCCGCCGCGGCTCCGGCGGCGCGGGCGCACAGCAAGGCGGGGACGGCAGCATCCGCCGCATCCGCTTCCTGGAACCCATGACCGTCGTCGTCGTCGCGAGCCGCCGCACCGTGCCGCCATTCGGCCAGCACGGCGGCGAGCCCGGCGCCGCGGGCCGGCAATGGGTGGAGCGCGCCGACGGCTCGCGGCACGCGATGACCGGCACCGACCAGGCCGAACTGCGGCCGGGCGACGCCTTCGTCATCGAGACGCCTGGCGGCGGCGGCTACGGGCCGCCATCTGCAGCCGATAGGGCTCAACAGGGGTAATTGCGATGCGCTACAATAAACTCGGCCGAACCGGGCTGTTCGTCTCGGAACTCTGCCTGGGGACCATGACCTTCGGCGGCCGCGAGGGCATGTGGAAACAGATCGGCGCGCTGCAGCAGGAGGACGCCGAGCGCTTGGTCGGCCGCTCGATCGACGCCGGCATCAATTTTTTCGATACTGCCGATGTCTACGCCGAGGGGCTCTCGGAGCAGATCACCGGCCAGGCGCTGCGCAACCTCAAGGTCGCACGCGAGGACGTCGTCGTTGCGACCAAGACGTTCGGACCGACCGGGCCCGGCCCCAACTCCCGCGGCAACTCGCGCGTGCACATCATCGACGCCGTGAAGGCCAGCCTGAAGCGGCTGCAGCTCGACCACGTCGATCTGTATCAGATCCACGGCTTCGACCCGGCCACGCCGATCGAGGAGACGATGCACGCGCTCGATACCCTCGTGCAGCACGGGCATGTCCGCTATGTCGGCGTGTCGAATTGGGCGGCCTGGCAGATCATCAAGGCGAACGGCGTCGCCGAGCGGGCGGGCCTCGCGCGATTCGAGACGCTGCAGGCGTATTACAGCGTGGCCGGGCGCGACCTGGAACGCGAGATCGTGCCGATGCTGCGCAGCGAGACCGTGGGATTGATGGTATGGAGCCCGCTGGCCGGCGGCCTGCTCAGCGGCAAGTACGGGCGCAACCAGGATGGCGAAACCGGCAGCCGCCGGGCCGCGTTCGACTTCCCGCCGGTCGACCGCGAGCGCGCCTATAACTGTATCGACGCCATGCGGCCGATGGCGGAGGAGCGGTCGGTCTCGGTGGCGCAGATCGCGCTGGCCTGGCTGCTGCACCAGCGGGTGGTGACGAGCGTGATCGTGGGCGCGAAACGCCTGGACCAACTTGAGGACAACATTGCCGCCGCCAGCGTCGAGCTGACGGAGCAGGAGCTGGACACGCTCGACCGGGTGAGCGCATTGCCGCAGGAGTATCCCGGCTGGATGTTCGAGCGGCAGGGCGAATACCGCGCGAAGCAGCTCATGCAGGAGCGCCGCAATGCGATGCGCTGAGCTGGCGGAGGGGTTTGTTTAAGGTAGACCCGTCATTGCGAGCCGGCTTCGGCGCGGCAATCCAGGGCCGCGTGAGTCACACCGCCCCAATCAAATCTGCCCGTCGCCAAGGTCCTCGTGCCACGTGCGGCCGTCGCGTTCGATCAGCGCGATGGCCGCCGTCGGTCCCCAGCTCCCCGCAGCATACGGGCGCGGGCGCTCAACCCGGCTGGCCCAGGATTCCATCACCGGCGTCACCCACTGCCACGCCGCCTCCACCTCGTCCCGCCGCATGAACAAAGTCGAGTTGCCGCGCACCGTATCCATCAGCAGCCGCTCGTACGCATCGGGGAAACGGCCGCCAAAGGTCTTCTCGTAGCTGATGTCGAGCCCGGTGGGGCGGAGCTGCAGGCCGCCGGGGCCGGGCTCCTTGGTCATCATCTCGAGGCGCATGCCCTCCTCCGGCTGCAGCCGGATAATCAACTTGTTGGACGCCAGCGTGTGCTCCTTGGGGAAGATCGAGAACGGCAGGCTGCGGAACTGCACGACGATCTCGGACACCTTCTGCGCCATCCGCTTGCCCGTTCGCAGATAGAACGGCACGCCCGCCCAGCGCCGGCTGTTGATCTCGGCCTTGATCGCGACGAAGGTCTCGATGCCGCTCTCGTTGTGGCCGAGGTCCGCGAGGTAGCCCGGCACCGGCTTGCCGTTCACTGCGCCGGCGGTGTACTGGCCGCGCACCGTCAGCGCGGGCATTTCGTACGGCTCGGGATAGCGCAGGCTGCGCAGCACCTTCAGCTTCTCATCGTGCACCGCGTCGGACTGCAGCGACACCGGCTGCTCCATGGCCAGCAGGCAGAGCAACTGCAACAGATGGTTCTGCACCATGTCGCGCAATGCGCCGGAGTGGTCGTAGTAGCCGCCCCGGCCCTCGACGCCGACCGTCTCGGCGACGGTGATCTGCACGTGGTCGATGACGTCGGCGTTCCACAGCCGCTCGAAGATCGTGTTGGCGAAACGCAGCGCCATCAGGTTCTGCACCGTCTCCTTGCCTAGGAAATGGTCGATGCGGAAGGTGCGGGCCTCCGGGAAGCACTTGCCGACCTCGTCGTTGATGGCGCGGGCGGAGTCGAGGTCGCGGCCGATCGGCTTCTCGAGCACCACGCGGGAGTTGTCGGAGTTGAGGCCGTTATGCGCGATCGCCTGGCAGATCGGGCCGAACAGGTCGGGCGACGTCGCCATGTAAAACACCCGCACCCGGTCGTCCGACAGCAGCTCGCGCAGGGGAGACCAGTCTGCGTCTGCGGCGGCGGCGTCGAGCCGGGCGTAGTGCAGCATGGCGTAGAAGCCCGACTCGGCAGCGCCCTTCAGGCTGGATTTGTCGACGTATTGCCGCAGCGCGTCGGCGGCGCGCTTGCGGTAGGCTGCAGTCGAAAGCTCGGACCGGGCGACGGCGATGATGCGCGACTCCTCGGGGATCTGGCCATCGAGGAAGCGGTGATACAGCGCCGGCAACAGCTTGCGCAGTGTTAAGTCCCCCGTGCCGCCGAAGATGACGAACTCGAACGGCGGAACCGGGATGATCTTCGACATGGGGCGATGCACCTGCTGTAGCGATAGTAGTCCGTAGCACGCCTTCGGCTCGCCGTTAGCATGCTGGAGTGCACGACCGACGCCGGTCCGGCTGGCCGTGCGCTGCTCCTCACGACACGCCCTGGGCTGCCGAACCGAGGCTCTCGGCATACAGCACTTCGGTGCGCGCGCCGACGCCGTAGTACTCGGCGCGCGCCGTGCCGGCGGCCGGGTCGAGCGCAATCATCGCGTAGCCGTGATCCTGGACCGAGCCGTCATGGGCCAAGCGCGGCGGCAGCAGCGCCGGCGGGTCGCGCAGTCCGGCGAGCGGCGCATAAAGATGGTCGGCTACGAACATCGGGATAGCGCCGCATCCGATGCAGCGCCCGCGCTCCAACCCGGCGAACGGCGCATACAATCCCATGGTGTGCTCATGCCCCCAGAACCACGCCGCAATCCGCCCAGCAGCGGCGAAGCGCCGAAAATTGGCGAGCAGGTTGGCGTTCCAGGGGTCCGGCCCGCCGGGTCCGATGCGCGCCAGCGCCGAGAACAGCGGATGGTGCGACAGCAGCACCGTCTGGCCCGGGAACTCGGCGATGCGCGCCTCGATCCAGGCAGCCTCGCCGTCGTCGAGCGACGTGAGTGGATGCGCCTCGAACGGGTTGTAGGCGTGCAGCCCGGTGTCCATCGCGACGAACTGCCAGCGATGGTCCCGGCTGCGTAGGCAGAAGAAGCTGGCGCGCTGCCGCCACGCCCCCTGGTTCAGCACAGCGATCAGCCCGTAGTAGCCGCTGCCCCCGCTGTACATGTCGTGGTTGCCGGACAGCGTATACACCGGCGGCCGCCTCGCGCCGAACACCGCATCGATCGGCTGGACGAAATTGCGGGCGCACTCGGACGGCGTGCCGGCATAGTAGATGTCGCCGAGGTGCAGCAGGATGTCCGGCCGTTGCCGGGCGAGGTCCTGCAGCACCGCCAAGGCCGTGCGCCGTCCCGTGCCCCAATCGCTGAGCAGCGCCACCCGCGCGTCGGAGGCGATCTCGATCACGCCAGGCCCGGCGGTCTCCGGGCGGATATACGGGATGCTGCGCCGATGCCCATCGGGGCCGAAATAGTCGAGGTAGCTGAGCAGCGTGCCGGCCCAGCGCGGATCGCAGCGGCTATCGAGCAACTGGTCCTCGAGCCGGCTGCGCTGCACAACGTCGCCGCCCAGCCCGGCTTGCAGAAGCTGCAGCCCAAGCCGGGCGCAGGTCCAGGCCTGCGGCGCGATGTCCGCGGGGGCCTGCACCGGGATCGGCGCCGCCACCGCCCGCAGCGCGGCCACACCGCTCGCGGCCCGCTCCAGCTCCGGCATCGGACCCGGCGCGGCAGGACGGGCGACATCGGCCGCCGCCGCCTGGAACAATGAAAGCCGCTGGTCACGGAAGGTGCGGAACGCACGTGGGAGCAATATGGCCTCCGGATCGCGGTGGATATCGGTTTAACTTACGCCCGGCCCCGCCACAGGGCTGCAATCCGGCGGTAATGCAGTTGTCATATTCCAGGGCTAAATAACGATGCCTGAAACGGATGTAGGCCAGCAAATGAGCATTCCAACGGATGTATCCGGCGTGACGCGGCGACAGGCAATGGCGGGCGCTGCCGGACTGGCGCTGGCGGGCGCTGCGCAGCGGACGGCCGCGCAGCCCGCCGTGCAGTCGGGCGCAAATACGACGGCGCACGGCACTGTGTTCGCGGACACCGACGGGTCCGGCCGGCGCGCGGCGGGCAGCGCTGGGCTCCCCGGCGTCATGGTCTCGAACGGGCGCGACGTCGTCCTGACCGACGCGGCTGGACGCTGGAGCATCGCCGTCCAGCCGGGCGACGCCGTGTTCGTCATCAAGCCGGCCGGCTACATGACCCCTGTCGACCCCGTCACCCAGTTACCGCGGTTCTCGCACCTTTATGCGCCGGACGGCACGCCGGCCGAGCTGCAGCTCCGCTTCGCCGGCGTCGCGCCAAGCGGCGCCCTGCCCGAAAGCATCGATTTTCCGCTCCGCCCGCAGGACGAGGTGACGAAGTTCAACGCCATCCTGTTCACCGACACCCAACCAGAAAGCCTCGCCGAGGTCGGCTATATCCGCGACGACGTGGTGGTCACGACCGCCGGCGTCGACGCCGCGTTCGGCATCACCCATGGCGACGTGATGTTCGACGATTTGTCGTACTACGACCGCTACAACCGCATCGTCGGCACGGTCGGGCTGCCCTGGTACAACTGCTGCGGCAACCACGACATGAACCTCGAGG
>CAZZWN010000206.1:0-6552 GCA_964657765.1 uncultured Acetobacteraceae bacterium | reverse complement strand
TAGGCGCGCTCGCCGGGGTCGACGAGGTAGGGCGGATTGGAGACGATCAGATCGAACGACCCGGGCGCCGACGACAGCAGGTTGCTCTCCACGGCAGACACGCGCACGCCCGCCAGCGCTGCGTTCGCCTCCGCCAGCCGCAGCGCGGCCGGGTTGATATCGACCGCGACGACCTCGGCTTCGGGATGCGCCCGTGCCACCAGGATCGCGCCTGGACCGCCGCCGCAGCCGATGTCGACGGCTCGGCGCACTGATCGGCCGTCTTTGAGATGCGCCAGGACTGCTCTCGCAAATCGATATGTGTCGGGGCCAAAGAACACGGCGTCCGAAGCCACGGTGGGAAAAGCGGAGTGCAGAAACAGCAGCCCATCGAGGCTGGAGAGTCGGACCGCGCTGCACATCCCTGCCTCCCCCGTGAGCAGCACGCCGGCGGACCGCATCAGCTCCAGGATGTCCGGCCCAACGGCGCCGGCGTCGAACGATCTACTCCATCCGAACACGTCCCGCAGCGTCTGCGCGCGTTCAGTGCCGGGCCGCGCATTCACCCGTGCATGGGTTGCGGGCGTGGGGGTTGTGAAGGCATAGCCGGTCGCTTGCACGGCCCGGGCCAATGCAAGCAGCGCGGCTCCCCTCCCGGTAGAACTATTCTCGTTCATTGGCCGGGAAACGCACCCTGGCCGGCAAAGTTGCCGGGCTAGTGCGGACCGAGCAGCGGCCCCAGCACGTCGACCGTCCCATTGATCAGGATTTGCACGCCGATGCAGAACAACAGGAACGCCGAAAGCCGGGTCACGGTGTTGCTGCCCGTGCGGCCCAGGAGATCGGACAGCCGGTCCGCATAGGCGTAGGTCAACCATATCGCCCCCGCCATCACGACGGCTGCAAGGCTGATGCCGGCATAGAACCCAGCCCAAGCCGGTCCTAGCACGGGATGGCCGGCACCGAGCGCCACGGCCACCGCGATCGTGCCCGGTCCAGTGGTGAAGGGCAGCGTCAACGGATAAAACGCAACATCGTCCGCGACCCCAGCGCCGACGTTGGCCGCTTGCTCCTGCTTGCGGCCCTCGCGTTTCTCCGGAGCGCCCAGCAGTTCCCACGCAAACAGGGCCAAAACGATGCCGCCCGCGATCCGCAGCGCGGCCAGGCTGATGCCGAAGATCGCCAGCACATACGACCCGGCCCACAGTGCGCCGAGCATCACCAGCAGCGAGTAGGTGCCGACCCGGCGGGCCAGAACCAGCCGTTCCGCGTGCGTGCGGTCGGCCGTGGCCCCGCGGAAGATCAACGCACCGGCAATGGGGTTCACGATGCTGAACAGAGCCGGGAACGCCAACAGGAACTCTGTAAGCACGATCCTGGCTCCCCTAGCTCCGGGACTTGCGGCGGAGAGGCAGATTGGTGCGGTAGACGACGCGCTTCAAGGCAAACGCGCTCTCGACGCCGCGTACGCCCGGGATGCGCGTCAGCCGGGTGCGCAAGAATTCCTCGTAGGCGCCAAGATCGGGCGCCACGACCCGCAGCAGGTAGTCGCTGGCGCCGGACATGACGTAGCACTCCATGATCTCCGGCAGGTCGGCAATGGCCTTCTCGAATGCGGCGAGGTGGTCGTCGGTCTGGGCGGACAGCTTAACCGACACGAACACGTTGACCGGCAGGCCCACGCGATCCTGGTCCAGGATCGCCACGTAGCGATGGATGATGCCACCGTCCTCCAGCAGCTTCTGCCGGCGATGCGCGGGGCTCGGCGACAGCCCGGCGGTATCCGCAAGCTCGTTGCTCGTAGCGCGGCCGTCCCGCTGCAGGTGGTCCAGGATGGCGAGGTCGATCCGGTCGAGGCGCATATCGGTGAACGATCCTGCTATATTGCGGTGCAGCATTGGCAGAATTTGCCAAATTCGCTGCCACGCTACTGCAAGTATGGCAGCACTCGCTACCCATCTCGGTAGTATGCTTACGCATTCGGGTTCTCGGTCAAACAGAGGCGCTTCCATGGATATTGGTTTTGCAGCCACGACGACGTTGGATAGCCGCTACACGGAGCTGGACCAGCCGGTGCTGCTGACCGGCACGCAGGCGCTGGTGCGCGTGTTGCTGGAACAGGCGCGGCTGGACCGTGCGGCCGGGTTGAAGACCGGAGGCCTGGTTTCGGGGTATCGCGGATCGCCGCTGGGCGGCCTGGACCAAGAATTGTGGCGGCGGGAGAAGCTGCTGGTCACGCAGGGCGTGCGGTTCCAGCCCGGCCTGAACGAGGACCTCGCGGCGACGATGCTGTGGGGCACGCAGCAGATCGATACCTTCCCCGGCAAGCGCGTCGATGGCGTGTTCGCCATGTGGTATGGCAAGGGCCCGGGCGTCGACCGCAGCGCCGATGCGCTCCGCTGCGCCAACATGATCGGGACATCGCGGCTGGGCGGCGTGCTGGCGGTGTCGGGGGACGACCACGCGGCGCACTCGTCGGTGTTCCCGCATGCGACGGACGGCATTTTCGAGAGCGTGCAAATCCCGGTGCTGCAACCCGCGGACGTTGCGGAGATACTGGAGTATGGCCTGGCTGGCATCGCCATGTCGCGTTACGCCGGGCTTTGGGTGGCGCTGAAGACCATCGCCGAGACGGCGGAGCAGTCCGCGGTCGTCGTCGTGCCGAGCACCCGGACGTTTACGACCCCTGACCGTGCGCTTCCGGCGCATGGCCTCAACCTCGATCCGCAGCTTCCCTGGCCCGCCGAACGGGCGGAGCTCGAGCGGCGTATGACCGACGAGCGGCTGCCGGCAGTGCGGGCCTGGGTGCGGGCCAACCGGCTGGATCGGCTGATGCACGGCGAGGCCGGCGCGTCGATCGGCATCGTGACGGTCGGCAAGGCGCATCACGACGCCATGCACGCGCTCCGCCGCCTTGGTCTGGACGGGCATCCGGACATCGCGGTCTACAAAGTGGCGCTGTCCTGGCCGTTGGAGACCGAGGGCGTGCGCGAGTTTGCCCAGGGCAAGCGCGCCATCCTCGTGGTCGAGGAGAAGCGGGCCAATGTCGAAGCGCAGCTTCGGTCGGCGCTCTATAACCTGGCGGACCGGCCCACGGTCGAGGGCAAGACGGACCAGGCAGGCGCACCGCTGCTGCCGGCGACCATGGAGCTGTCACCGGAGCTGGCGATGGCGGCGCTCGGCCGGTTTGTTCGTGGCTGCGGCATCGACGTCGGCGATCAGGCTGCAGTGGCCGCCCCGGTCCGCAACACGGGCCTAATTACCCGTGCGCCGACGTTCTGCGCCGGCTGCCCGCACGGGACCAGTACGCGCCTGCCGAACGGCAGCTTTGCCATGGCCGGCATCGGCTGCCACACGATGGCGCTGACGACCTCCGAGGGGACCAAGACATTCAGCCAGATGGGCGGCGAGGGCGTGCCCTGGGTCGGGTTGTCCTCGTTCACCGACACGCCCCACATGTTCGCCAACATGGGCGACGGCACCTATCAGCACTCCGGCCTGCTGGCGATCCGTCAGGCGGTCGCGGCCGGGGCGCCGATGACGTACAAGATTTTGTTCAACGACGCGGTCGCCATGACCGGCGGACAGCCCGCGGAGGGTGGGCCGACGGTCCGCAGCATCGCCCGGCAGTTGGCCGCGGAGGGCGTCGGCCTGCTCGCGGTGGTGGCGGACGACCCAGCACGGCTGCCCGCCGCCGCCGAATTGCCGCCGGGGACGCTGCGGCATGGACGCGACGACCTGGACGCCGTCCAACGCCGGATGCGCGAGTTCCCAGGCGTCAGCGCCATCATCTACGACCAGGTGTGCGCCACCGAGAAGCGGCGCCGCCGCAAGCGCGGCAAGCTGGCCGCGGCCGAGACCCGCGTCGTGATCAACGAGCGCGTTTGCGAGAACTGCGGCGACTGCACGGTGCAGTCGAACTGCATCGCCATCGAGCCGGTCGCGACCGACCACGGCCGCAAGCGGCGCATCAGCCCCACGAGCTGCAACACCGACCTGTCGTGCCTCAAGGGGTTTTGCCCGAGCTTCGTCACGACGAAATCCGACGCCCCGGTATCGAAGGTTGTCGGCGATCCTGCCGCCGAGTGGGCCGCGCGGGAGGCTGAGTTGGCTGCCGGCCTGCCCGAGCCGACGCTGGCGGACGCCGTGTCGCCGTGGCGTGGGCTGTTTGCCGGCATCGGCGGCGGCGGGATCGTGACCTGCGGCGCCGTGGTGGCGATGGCGGCGCATCTGGAGGGGCGGCAGGTGAGCACGCTCGACTTCACCGGACTGGCGCAAAAGAACGGCGCCGTCGTGTCGCATGTGCAGATCGCGGACAGTGGGACGGGTCTTGGGCTCGATGTGGTGCGCATCCCGCGTGGGACTGCGGACCTGCTGCTGGCTGCGGACCTGGCGGTCAGCGCCGGGCCGGACGTTCTGGGGCGATGCTCACCGGCGGCTGCGGTGATCGGCAACCTCGATCTGCAGGCCGGGGCGGCCTTCATACGGGACCGTGACCTGACGGTGGACGCCGGGCTGCATCGCCGCGCGATCGGACGGGCGACAGCGGTCGAGCGGTCGCGCTTCCTGCATGGCAGCGCGTTGTCGGAGCGGCTGTTCGGCAATGCGCAGGCGATGAACACGCTGCTGCTCGGCATCGCCTGGCAGCAGGGATTGCTGCCGGTTGGCAGCGGCGCGCTGATGCGGGCGATGGAGTTGAACGGCACGGCGGTCGCGCTGAACCGGCGGGCGTTCCTGTGGGGCCGCATTCTCGCGGTGCATCCGGAGCTGGCCGACGCGGTCATGGCGGACACGGCCCCGGCATCCGACGATCTGGATGCGGTGATCGCCCGGCGTGAGGCGGAGCTTGTCGATTATCAAGGCCCGGCGCTGGCGGCTCGCTTCCGTGCACTGGTGGATAGGGCGCGGCGGGGCGAGACGGCGCTGGCGGGGACCGCTGGCGCATTGACCCGTGCAGTGGCCGAAGGATTCTTCCGCGTGCTCGCCTACAAGGACGAGTATGAGGTCGCCCGGCTGCATGCCGCCGCGCTTTATGGCGACGCGCCCGTGTTCCACATGGCGCCGCCGCTCCTCAGCCGGCTCGACCCAGCGACCGGACGGCGTCGAAAGGTGAAAATCTCTGGCCGGATCGCGCTGCCGCTGTTCCGTGCGCTGCGGCATGGCAAGGCGCTGCGTGGGTCCGTGTTCGACCCGTTCGGCTGGCAGAGCGAGCGCCGGATGGAACGGCAATTGGCCGCCGATTATGAGCGCGACATGCGCCACGCGCTCGACCGCCTTCGCCTGGACACGCTGGCGGCTGCGGCCGAACTCGCCGCGTTGCCACAGGACATCCGCGGTTTCGGCCCCGTCAAGGTCGCGAGCCTCGATGCAGCGCGTCCACGGCGGCAGGCGTTGTTGGATCGTCTGGACGCTCCCATACCAAGTGTGGCCCAGGTTGGCGTAGCGGCGGAGTAGCGGTTGCGGTAAATCTGCGGGAACAAGGAAAGAGGAACGCCCGATGCTCGACCATACCGATCCCAGCGCGCTGATCGTCGAAGCTGCGCGCCGTTTCGCCCAGGAGCGCCTGGCGCCGCACGCCGCCGCACGCGAGCAGGCCTGCCGCATCGAGCCGGAGATCATCCGCGAATTGGGCGAAATGGGCTTTCTCGGCGCAACCAACAGCGCCGATTGGGGCGGCAGCGAGATCGGCTACGAGGCCTACGCCCAGGTCGTAGAGGAGATTGCAGCCGGCGACGGCTCGGTTTCGACGCTTGTGAGCGTGCACAACGCGCCGACCTGCGAGATCTTGGAGCGGTTCGGCAATGCCGAGCAAAAGGAGCGCTGGCTGCGGCCGATGGCGAGCGGCGAGGTTGTGGGCAGCTTTGCGCTCACGGAGCCGGCGGCCGGGTCGGATGCAGCCGGGATACGCACCCGGGCGGTCCGCAGCAATAGCGGCTATGTCGTGAACGGATCGAAGCAGTTCATTTCGAACGCGTCCTATGGGAAGACCACCATCCTGTTCGCCGTCACCGATCCGGCGGCTGGCAAGAAGGGCATCTCGGCTTTCGTGGTAGCCAACGATACGCCGGGCTTCTCGGTATCGCGCGTCGAGCACAAGCTGGGGCAGAAGGCGTCCGATAGCTGCGCGCTGTCGTTCGACGACATGCAGGTCAGCGACGATCAGCGTATCGGCGAGGAGGGCGAGGGCCTGAAAATTGCGCTGAGCACGCTGGAAAGCGGGCGCATCGGCATCGCGGCGCAGAGCGTCGGCATGGCACGGGCGGCGCTCGACTACGCCATCGGCTATGCGAAGGAGCGTAAGCAGTTCGGCCGGCCGATCATCGAGCACCAAGCCGTCGGATTCCGCCTTGTGGAGGCCAAGACCAAGCTTGCAGCCGCCCGTGAGCTGACCCTACGCGCTGCCCGGCTGAAGGATGCCGGACAGCCGGCGCTGGAGGCCGCAGCGATGGCGAAGCTGTTTGCGTCCGAAGCGGCGGAGAGCATCTGCTCGGCCGCGATCCAAACCCTAGGCGGCTATGGCTACCTAGCGGACTACCCGGTCGAGCGGATCTATCGCGACGTCCGCGTCTGCCA
>CAZZWN010000205.1:0-6557 GCA_964657765.1 uncultured Acetobacteraceae bacterium | reverse complement strand
GCCGGACAGCCATGGGCTGAACCTCTATCGTGCCGACCCGGCCCTGGCGCGCCTCGCGGCATTGTATCTGCCGCCGGACCTCGACGCCCATCTCGCGCCGCATCTGGACCGTCTGGGCGCACTGGCCGGGGGCGAGCTCGATACCCTGGCCGGCGAGGCGGACCGCAACCCGCCAACATTGCGCCACCGCACGCGGCGCGGCGAAGACCGGCAAGCGGTGGAAAAGCATCCGTCGTATCGCGCGATGGAACGCATGGCATTCGGCGATTATGGCCTGGCCGCGCTGTCGCACCGCGGCGGCGTGCTCGGCTGGCCCGCGCCGATGCCGCCCGCCGCCAAGTACCTGATCACCTACTTGTTCGTGCAGGCGGAGTTCGGGTTGCTGTGCCCCGTCAGCATGACCGACAGCCTGGCCCGCACCCTGCAGCGCTTCGGCGACGCGGCGCTCGTCGCACGCTATTTGCCGGCGCTGCTGAGCCAGGACATGGAAACGCTGCACCAGGGCGCGATGTTCATGACCGAGCAGGGCGCCGGCTCCGACGTGGGCGCGACCACGGTGACTGCGGTGCCGCAGGCGGACGGAAGCTGGGCGCTGCACGGCGACAAGTGGTTCTGCAGCAACCCGGATGCGGACCTCGCCATGGTGCTGGCGCGGCCGATCGGAGCGCCGGCGGGGATCAAGGGCGTTGGCCTGTTCCTGCTGCCGCGCACGCGGCCGGACGGCACGGCGAACGCCCACCGGATCGTGCGGCTGAAGGACAAGCTGGGCACGCGGTCGATGGCCTCGGGCGAGATCCGGCTTGAGGGCGCCGCGGCCTGGCTGGTGGGCGACGTCGGCGCCGGGTTCCGGCAGATGGCGGATATGGTGAACAACTCGCGCCTGTCGAACGGCGTGCGGGCCGCGGGCCTGATGCGCCGCGCGCTCACCGAGGCGCTGTATGTCGCCCGGCACCGCGAGGCGTTCGGCACGCGGCTGATCGAGATGCCGCTGATGCGCCGGCAGCTCGCGAAGATGCTGGTCTGGTCGGAGCAGGCCCGCAGCATGATGCTGCAGGCCGCCGACGCCCTGCGCCGGGCCGACGCGGGGGAGCCGGACGCCTACGCCCTGCTGCGCATCCTGACCCCGCTGTTGAAATTCCGCGCCTGCCGCGACGCCCGCAAGGTGACGGGCGACGCCATGGAGGTCCGCGGCGGCTGCGGCTACATCGAGGAGTGGGCCGACCCGCGGCTGGTTCGCGACTCGCATCTGGGCTCGATTTGGGAGGGCACCAGCAACGTGGTGGCGCTCGACGTGCTGCGCGCGGCCACGCGGGAGGCGGCGTTGCCGGTGCTGCGCGCCCATGTGCAGCGGTTGCTGGCGGGCGGCGCGCTGCCGGCGGCGCTGCCGGCGCTGGACCGTGCCATCGGGCTGGTCAATGCGGCGCAGGCAGGCGACACGCGGCTGGCGCGGCAGGCGGCGTCGGCCCTGTATCACGTGACGTCGGCGGCGGCATTGGCCTGGGAGGCGGCGGCGACGCGCGACCCGGCCCGGCGGGCAATGGCGGAGATGGCGCTGCGCCACCGCGTGCTGCCGCGCGACCCGTTGGCGGACGACCTCGCCCTGGACCCGTTGGCGGATATCTTGGCGAGCTAGGACCAGGGATCTTCGCAGCCGGTGGCGATGGTAGGCAACTCCTAATCGTGACGTCCCGTTGGAGTTGTGGCGGTGCAATATACGGACCGATCGCCGCCTGTCTTGACCCGGCCTGGACTGCGCATCCAAGGAATTGACCAGCATGCTCCGCGGACTGCGTGTGGCCTTCAGGACAGTGGACCGTAGGCTGCGCCTTGGCGCCGTTCTGACACTCGTCCTGCTCAGCCTTTCCGTGCGGACCAGCGCCCTGGCGCCCGGGCTCCGGCTCGACTGGGCCGCGCCGGACGGGACGAATTATGACCATGCCGCGTTCCGGCTCTGGCAGCCCGACCTGGCGCAGCCCGACCCCTCGCATCCGGGCCCGGCACGATCGATCAGGGGCGTCATCGTGCTGGCGCCGGGCTCGAACGAGGACGGCCGCGGTTTGGTCGAGGACCCGCATTGGCAGGCCTTCGCGGAACGGCACGACATGGCCCTGCTCGGCTGCTGGTTCAGCGACAAGCCGCATCCGCAGATGTTCTTCGAGAGCTATGCCGACGCCGCCCACGGCAGCGGGCAGGCGCTGCTCGACGCATTGGCGACGCTCGGGGCCCAAACGGGCCGCCCCGAGCTGGCGACGGCGCCGCTGCTGCTATGGGGCATGTCGGCGGGCGGACAGTTCAACTACGAGTTCGTGGCCTGGAAGCCGGAGCGTGTCGCGAGTTTCGTCGTCAACAAGGGCGGGGTCTACTACTCGGCGCTGCTTTCGGCGGCGGCGAGGCAGGTTCCGGGCCTGTTCTTCGTCGGCGGCAAGGATTTGCAGACCCGGCAGCAGGCGATCCAAGGGTTGTTCGCGATCAACCGGCGCGGCGGGGCGCTATGGGCCCTCATCAAGGAGCCGATGGCGGCCCACGTCGTCGGCCGCTCGCGGGAGATCGCGACGATGTATTTCGACGACCTGATCCCGCTGCGCCTCGCCCCGCCCTCTCCGACAACGCCTTCGCCCGGGCTGCTGCCGATTGCCGAAGCGAGCGGGTTCATCGGCGATCCCAACTCGTTCACGACCGAAGCAGCCGGGACCGGAACCCATGGCGATGCCGCCGCCGCGACATCCTGGCTGCCGACCCAGCACACCGCGCGTTTATGGGAAGCCGCCTCGAAGGATCAGCAACTGCCGTAGCGTGGGGGTATGCTTTACAAAAACGTCATCTTGGACGAACGTCAGGGCGAATCGTTTTTGCCCATTGAATCATTCGCGCGCCTTAGCCCGGCTGCAGCAGGAGGGAACGACCGACATGCGCGTGCTGGCGACGGGGCTGCGGTTTCCGGAGGGCCCGGTCGCGCTCGACGACGGCAGCGTCGTCCTGGTCGAGATCGCGCGCGGCACCGTCAGCCGGGTTGCGGACGGGGTGGTCTCGGTCGTAGCCGATCTCGGCGGCGGCCCGAACGGCCTCGCATTCGGGCCGGGCGGCGACCTGTTCGTCTGCAACAACGGCGGCTTCGAGTGGCACGACGAGCCGGGCCTGCTGCGCCCGGTCGGCACGCCGGCATCCTACTCGGGCGGGCGGATCGAGCGCATCGACCTGAAGACCGGCGCGTCCCGCGTGCTGTACGACCGTTGCGGCGGCAACCGGCTGTGCGGCCCCAACGACATCGTGTTCGACCGTCACGGCGGCTTCTACTTCACCGACCTCGGCAAGGTCCGCCCGCGGGACCGCGACCAGGGCAGCGTCTACTACGCCCTGGCCGACGGCTCCCGCATCACCGAGGTCGTGCATCCGATCCTGACGCCCAACGGCATCGGCCTCTCGCCCGACGAGACGACCCTGTATGTGGCCGAGACCGAGGGCGGGCGGCTTTGGGCGTTCGACATCGTGGAGCCCGGCGTCGTCGCGCGCCAACCATTCCCGTCGCCGAACGGCGGGCGGTTCCTGTTCAACGAGGCCGGCTATCATCGTTTCGACAGCCTGGCCGTCGACGCCGCGGGCAACATCTGCGTCGCCACGCTGATGAGCGGCGCGATCACGGTCATCTCGCCGGACGGGCGGCTGGTGCGCACGGTGAAGACGCCGGACGTCTATACGACCAACATCTGCTTCGGCGGCCCTGGCCTCCGCACCGCATACCTCACGCTGTCGGGCATTGGCCAACTGGTTGCGATGCCCTGGCCGGAGGCGGGGCTGCGGCTGAACTTCGCGGTTTAGTCCGCGGACGTGAGCAGCCCGCGCCGGCCTCGGTATGAAGCGCCGCCAAACTGCGACATAACGCGCGGAGGCAACTGGGTAGGTCTGGATGGCAATCGCGATCGTCACGGGTTCAGGCGGGCTGGTCGGCGCTGCAACGGCGCAGATGCTCTGCGGGCGCGGCCTGGAGGTCGTCGGCATCGACAACGACATGCGCCGCCGCTTCTTCGGCAATGAGGCGAGCACGCGCTGGCAGACCGAACTGCTGCAGGGCCGCCCGGGCTACACCCACTCCGACCTGGATATCCGCGACGAGGCGGCGATACCGCGGCTGTTCGCCCATTATGGCCGGGCCATCGCGCTGGTCGTCCACTGCGCCGCGCAGCCGTCGCACGACTGGGCGGCGCAGGAGCCGCTGACCGACTTCACCGTCAACGCCAACGGTACCCTTATACTACTCGAAGCCACCCGGCAGCACGCGCCCGACGCCGCCTTCATCTTCGCCAGCACCAACAAGGTCTACGGCGACCGCCCCAACCACCTGCCGCTGGTCGAGCACGCGACCCGGTTTGAGCTCGCCCCCACGCATCCATGGGCGGAGCGCGGCTTCCCCGAGGAGATGTCGATCGACGGCTGCCTGCACAGCCTGTTCGGCGCGTCGAAGGTCGCGGCCGACGTGCTGGTGCAGGAATACGGCCGGTATTTCGGCATGAGCACGGCCTGTTTCCGCGGCGGCTGCATCACCGGGCCCGGCCACTCGGGGGCGCAACTGCACGGCTTCCTGGCCTATTTGGTCAAGTGCGCCATGACCGGCACGCCGTACACCGTCTTCGGCTACCTGGGCAAGCAGGTGCGCGACAACATCCATTGCAGCGACCTCGCCGAGGCGTTCTGGTGCTTTTTCCAGCGGCCCTCGCCCGGCGCGGTGTTCAACATCGGCGGCGGCCGCTACGCCAACTGCTCGATGATGGAGGCCATCGCCATCGCCGAGGGCCTCACCGGCCGCCCGATGCGGCACGAATACAGCGATGAGGCCCGCATCGGCGACCATATCTGGTGGGTCAGCGACGTCAGCCGGTTCCACGCGGCCTATCCGGAGTGGTCCTACCAATACGACATCCGCGGGATGATGGCCGATATCCACGACGGCCTGGCCGGACGGCTGCAGCCCGCGTCGGCGTGACCATGGACAGCCTCAGCACCCTGGGCGCCGAACTGCGGCGCAGCACGGCGTTCCAACGCGGCGCAGGGGCGGTCGACGCGGCCGCCCTCGGCCTCACGTTGCTGCTGCCGATTTTCCTGATCCATCTGCGCATCGGCATCGAGATCGGCTTCGACGTGATCGCGGGCCTGTTCGTGGTCCGCAGCGCGCTCGATGGCCAGTGGGCCTGGCTGCGGCGCGATTGGGTCGTCGCCGGCTTGCTGTGGTGGGGGTGGACGCTCGGATGCAGCGTCCTCGCAGCGTCGGCCGCTCCGTCGAGCGCTTGGGGCCACGCGCTTCAGGCCTTGCTCGTCGTGCGCTTCCTTGTCTTCGCGGCGGCGCTGGAGCGCTGGGTCCTGCGCAGCCAGCATGCCCGCCGTTGGCTGCTGGCAAGCTTCGGCGTCGTGGCCTTGTATGTCGCCGGCCAATGCCTGCTGCAGTTTGCGACCGGCCGGAACCTGTTCGGCGACCCCAGGTGGGGCGAGGGCGAGCTGACCGGGCCGTTCAACGGTCCAAAGGCCGCGCCGACGTTCATACGGGTGCTGTTCCCGGCAATGCTGCCCGCCGTGGCCCGGCTGTACTCCTCGCCCAAGCTCCTGCAACGCGTCGCGGCCGGCAGCGTCCTGGTGGCCGGCGTCGCCGTCGTCGTGCTGATCGGGCAGCGGATGCCCGTGCTGCTGGCGGGGTTGGGCCTGCTCGCAACCGGCCTGCTGCTGCCGAGGGCGCGCGCCATGGTGGCCGTCGCGATCGTCGCCGCCGGGGCGCTGATCGGCGCGTCCGCGGTGATCGCGCCGCCGACCTTCTACCGCCTCGTCACCAAGTTCTCGCACCAGATCGAGACGTTCCCCGACAGCCCCTATGGGCAGATCACCGCCCGCGCCGTGGCGATGGCGGAACAACATCCCTGGACCGGCCTCGGCTTCAACGGCTTCCAGACCCACTGTCCGGACCCGCGCTATCAGCACGGCTGGCACTGGCCCAGCGACCCGGCCGATAACGGCGGCGGCGCCGAAATGTGCGTGACCCATCCGCATAGCTTCTATCTGCAGGCGCTGACCGACGCCGGGCTGCCAGGGCTGCTCGGCTTCTGCGTTCTGGTCGCGCTCTGGCTGCGCCGCCTCTCGCGCGGGCTTTGGCGCGACCCGGACCCGCTGCGGGTCGGCTTGTTCGTCACCGTCCTGATCCAGGTATGGCCGCTCGGCTCCACGAGCCCGTTGGTCTCGCTGCCAATGGGCGGCTGGTTCTTCCTGGCGCTCGGCTTCGGCCTCGCCGCAGCCAACCAGGGCCCTCGAACGATGCCACCAAGCCAGACGAGTGCGACATGACGCCGCCGTTGCCGCTATGACGCCGCCGCTCCCGACCTTTGTCATCAACCTCGCGCGCGACACCGAACGTCGCCGCCACATGACGGACCTGCTCGCGGCATTGGGGCTCGAGGCCGAGTTCGTCTCCGCCGTGGACGGCCGCCGGCTCACGGCTGCCGAGCGCGCGGCCTATGACCGCGTCCGGGCGCTGCGCATCTACGGCGTCGAGATGATGGACACCGAGATCGCCTGCTGCC
>CAZZWN010000204.1:0-6608 GCA_964657765.1 uncultured Acetobacteraceae bacterium | reverse complement strand
ATGACGAACCCCATCGCCTGCCTGCTGGTGATCGGCAACGAGGTCCTGTCGGGCCGCACCCAGGACCTCAACATCAAGTTCCTCGCCACCGGCCTGGGCGCCATCGGCATCCCGCTGCGCGAGGTGCGGGTGATCCCCGACGTGCGCGAGACCATCATCACCACCGTGAACGAGTGCCGCGCCCGGTTCGACCATGTGTTCACCACCGGCGGCATCGGCCCCACCCATGACGACATCACCAGCGAGTGCGTCGCCGCCGCGTTCGGCGTAGCTTGGGAGGTGCATCCGGAGGCCTGGGCGCGGATGGAGCGCCACTACGCGGCCGGCGAATTCAATGCGGCGCGGCAGCGCATGGCGACAATGCCGCGCGGCGCCACGCTGATCGACAACGCGATCTCGATCGCGCCGGGCTTCACCATTGGCAACGTCCATGTCATGGCCGGCGTGCCGCGCATCATGCAGGCGATGTTCACGGCCTTGGCGCCGACATTGCGGGGCGGAACGCCGGTGCAGTCGCGGGCGGTGCACGCGGCCGGGCTGCTGGAAGGCTCGATCGCCGAGGGATTGAGCGCGATCCAGGACCGTTATCCTGCGCTCGACCTTGGCAGCTATCCGTACTACCGCCTGACCGGCAGCGGCGTGGCGCTGGTGGCGAAGGGGACGGATAGTTCGGCGCTGGATGCGTGCATCGCCGAGGTTGCGGCGCTGATCGAGGCGCAAGGTAAGATCCCGGTTGCAGGCGAACCGGCCGTCTAGCCATCCTGGTTGCAGTGTCGGATAGCTTTACACTCCAAAAAGATCGCGACTAAGTTTGTTGACTTAACAAGCCGTTAATTTCTGGCATGAACGTTGCAACATCGATGATTGACGTTGCAAATCGGTTATGAGTTCTGCGAGAGGTCATCATCTTGTTCATGCAAAAAACCATATGTGCCGCTTTGGCCGCATCCGCCGCCATCGCGCTGGCGTCCATGCCGGTAGCGGCGGCCCCATTGGTGCTCAACCCAAATTTCACGATCAACGACGCGGCTTCCAACGCCCAGTACAACGGGGGCAATAACTTTTACGTCCAGAATTGGACGCCGACCAACTACGCCAGCAACAGCAACACCGATCCTACGCAATATGATAATGGTTATGCGGGCGGACAGTCGGTGGTCGGCTTCCTGTCTGGCGCCAGCACGTCGCTCAGCCAGGTTGTGAATGGCTTCGTCGTCGGCCGGACGTATGCAATATCGGTCGGAGCCGACGCTCGCTCGTCCGTCGGCACCAATCCTACCTTTCGCATCCTGGCGGACAATACGCAGGTCTACGCGCCGACCGTCCTGAGCCCAGTCGGTCCGACCAACACCTTCGCAACCGCGTTCACCCCGATCCGGTCGGACTCATTCGTGGCCGCCAACACCTTCGTCTCGATAACGTTCGCCAACGCGTCAACGTCGAACGCGAATGCTACGACTTTGTTGACCGGTGTCTCGGTATTCCAGGTTCCCGAGCCCATCAGCCTGGCAGTTCTCGGCATTGGCCTGGCGGGCGTCGGCATCGCTCGGCGCCGTCGCGCCTGATTAGGCACAGAGCAGTACGATGGCCTGATAGGTCGCGAGGGCCGCCAATGGCAGGACTAGGACGGCAGCACCGGGTGAGATCGGCCAAAGACGCCCCGTGAGCAGCAGCGCCGCCGCACCCAATACGGCGGCGCTGGCCAATACGACCTCGCGACTGTCGGTGCCCAAAGCCAGCACCGGCGCCAGCGCCGTAGCGGCCCATAGTGCGTCGATCAAATGCCGCTGCCAATTCTCGCGCAACTGCCAGCGCGCAATACCGAGCAGTGCGAACAGGACGAACCAGGCCGCATCCAGCGGCAGCGTCGGATACCCGTCCGGCATGATGTCGTCCAGCGACCATCCCATCGCGAGCCCGGCCGCACCGCCAGCCAACGCTCCCAGTAGATAGACCAGCATGATATAGCCGAAACCGCCGCCAAACCTAGTCTGCTCCAGCGCCCGCAACTCCAGCAGGCCTGCGGCCAGCAGCCCTAGCGCGAACACCAGTCCGGCCGGGTGCAGGCCAAACGAAACGTCAGCTTCCCCCCGCAGCACGCGGAGCGGGTCGACATGGGTGCCGAACCGATACCACGCATACTCGAACGCAAGCGCCATAGCGCCGGCCGCCAGCGCGAGGAAGATCAGCGCCAGCGACCCGCGATCCCGCCCCGCCGGCAGCACGCGCCAAAGCATTGCCCAGGCGAACACGCCCGCGGCCACCGTCGCCTGCGACACGTCCGCCTTCGACTGGAGGAAGAAATGCAGCAGCGCCAAAGCCGCAAAGCCGTAGGCAAGCTTATGCAGCCGCTTCCAGTTTCGCCCCAGGCGCTTCACCCAGCCATCCGTGGAGGTCAATCCCAATGCCGTCACCCCGAGCAGCGTGACGAAACCGATCGTGAGATAGAATCGCACCAGGATCTCGGTCGCAGCGGCGCCAAGCCGCCAATTCTGGTCCGCGACATAGAGCAGCAAATGCAGCGCCGCATAGCAGAGAGCGCCCACGCCGATCATCCGCCGCACGACGACGAGATTCGGCATCCCAAGCAGCGCCTTGGCCGGCGAGACCAGCAACGAGGCCAGGAAGACCCACGCCGCCCAATACCCGGTCGAGTGGATCGCTGCATGGAGCGGCCGGGCGCCCAGCGCGTCGCCGGCCCAGCGCAAGGCCAGCCACGCCGCCGGCAGCAGGAGCAGCGTGAACACGCCGGCACGCAACGGATGCAGCCGCCCGCGCCGGTCGGTCCAGGGCGCCCAAGCGTTGAACGGCTGCCAGCGCGACAGGGCCAGCGTCATTGCACGCTCCTGGGCGTCTTATGGGCAAACGAGGGCGGTATGACGAAAGTGTCTGGGTCCAGTGCGCCATACGCGACCCGCGTCGCCTGGACGAAGACCTGCGCGCCGTGCCGAGCCCGGAGCAGCACGCCATCCTCCGTGTAGCAGGCGAGCATCGGCTGACCCTGGCGATCGAGCGTCTCCCACTCGGTACAGGGCAGGCCCGCCACCTGGCTATCGCCCTGCCGGACAAAGCTGGCGCTGGCCCCGGCCGCCCCACCGGGAAATGCAGTCTCCCCCCCATCGAGGTCAAGGACGCCGCGAGCCGGCTCGCTCACCATCGACAGCGTGTGCGCCGCGTAGTCGGCGATCGCGTAGACGCCCGGCGTCGGCGCATCGACCCGCAGCTTCCGCAACGCCGCCGACCAGCGCGAGCGTTGCACCACCGTCTGCTCACCCTGGCCAGCCTTGTAGGTCACGTCGACATCGCGCGTCGGCAGCGCCGGCGGCCGGTCCTGGTCGGCAACGGCCCGCGTCGACGCCGACCCGGCGAGCAGCAACGCCAGTAGAACGCGCCGAATCACTTCTGCCGGCCCAACTTTGGGAAGTTGAACTGCATGAAGTCGGCCGGCACGCGGAACAGGTCGTCGGACACCGGGCCATAGCTCACGCGGGATGCAGTGAAGGTGCCGCGCCGGCCGTCCACGTCGCCGTCCGCCCGCAACGCCACGCCGTCGGCCGTGAGGCAGACGGTCCCGTTGCCGCGGCTGGACTGCACCGCCCAATTCGTGCACGGCAATCCCGCGATCACGACGTCGTTGCGCCGGGTCAGCCGCGCGCCCTCCAGCGTGAGCGGCTGAAAGTCACGGTCCCGGGTCGGCAAGGTCAAAGCGCTGCGCAGCACCGTGTCCACGATCTTCGCGGAATGCGCGCGCAGGTCGACGATGACCGCTTGGCTGCGGCCCTCCGGTTCGGCCCGCAGCCGCTGCCCGGCAGCGTCCCACGACAGCAGCAGCGCATTCGGAATACCGCCCGGCACGACGGACGCCGCCGCGCCCTCAACCCGGTAGACCACGGAAACGTCGCGGCTGGGCTGGATCAGCGGACGATCCTGCGCGGCTGCACGGCCAAAGAGCGCGCCGCCAACCGTGGCGATCGCGATTGCGGCAGCCCCGGCGCGGAGGACGGCATTGACCGTCATTGCGACGCAGGACTTATGCGCTCGAAGTCCGCCGGGGGCACGAAGTCGCTCGCGGACGCCGGCGCGAAACTGACGCTCACCGCCTCGATAAGGCTGCGCCGCCCGCCGCCGTCCTGCCCAGACGACCGCAGCAGGATGCCATCGTCGCTCACGCAAACTGCCCCGTGCGCCTTGTCCAGCGCCACATCCCAAATCGCGCAGCGCAAGGTCGCGACCGTATCGGAGCCGCGGCGGATGAAGCGCATCCGCTCGTTCAATTGGAATTGGCCCTGTGGCCCGTCATCGAACGGCAGATCCATCACCGTCTGCTCGTTCGGCACCACCATCGCCGTGCTGTGCGCCGGCTGGTCCACGATGACATAGGCGCCGTCCGGCAGATCGATCCTCAAGGGCGACCCGCCGGCCTCGGTGGTGACGCGCACCTCGATTGGCTCGGCCCCGGTCTTGGTCATGCGATACAGCACCGAAGCCTCCCGCGCCGGCGCCAGCAAGGGACGATCCGGCCCGGCAGCTTGCGCCTGGGCCGACGCGGGCACCGCCGCCGTCAAGGCGGCCGACGCATAAACCGCCGCCATCAACGTGGCCCACGCCAGCAGCCTCATGCATCCGGCTCCGGCGGAACGGTGCTGATGGTCGGTGAGTGGTGATACAGCAATCTTATCTCAGCCTCGAGCGCGGCAGGATCGGGTGCCGGCAGCCACCGCGCCGGCACCTGCACCGCCGCCGCCAGCAGCATCTTGTATTGGTCGCGCGGAATTTCATCGGCGCCGAACTGCGCCAAATGCCGGGTGACGAACTGCGTGTCCAGCAGGGTGTAGCCGCCGAGCCGCATGCGCGCGACCAGGTGCACCAACGCCACCTTCGATGCGTCGCGCGCCACGCTGAACATGCTCTCGCCGAAGAACACGCCGCCGAGCGACACACCATACAACCCGCCCATCAGCGCGCCGCCCTGCCGGCATTCCACCGAATGCGCGAAGCCGCGGCGGTGCAGGTCGCCAAACAGCCGCTCGATGTCGGCGTTGATCCAGGTGTCTTCGCGGCCTGGCGCTGCGGCGGCACAGCCGGCGACGACCTCGGCGAATGACTGGTTGCTCGTGACCTCATACCGATCCGACAGCACAGTGCGCAGCAGCCGTTTCGGCAAGTGGAAGCCATCGAGCGGCAATACACCGCGTAGTTCCGGGTCGAGCCAATACAGCCGGTGGCCCCGGCGCGTCTCGGCCATCGGGAACAGGCCGACCCGATAGGCCCGCATCAAAAGGTCGGGCGTCACTTCGATCGTTCTGCGCGACATGCTGAGATCGTGGCCCGCCTAAAGGGATGTGCCGACATCATAACACGCCCAAACGCATTACGGGTTCCTTAACCGCGCGCCATCTAACCGCCCGATACGAAGCGCTCCAGCCAATGGATCGTGTAGTCCCCGGCCTGGAACTCCGGCGCGTCCATGATGCGGCGGTGCAGCGGCAATGTCGTCTTGATGCCCTGGATCGCAAACTCCCCCAGCGCGCGGCGCATCCGGGCGATCGCCTCCGGCCGAGTCGGCGCGTGCACGATCAGCTTGGCCACCATGCTGTCGTAGTACGGCGGCACGACATAGCCAGCATAGAGCGCGCTATCGACCCGCACGCCCAGGCCGCCGGGCGCGTGGAACACGTCCACCCGGCCCGGCGTCGGCATGAACGTCTCCGGGTCCTCCGCCGTCACCCGGCACTCGATCGCGTGGCCGCGGAACTCGACGTCCGCCTGCTCGTAGCCGAGTTCGTATCCCGCCGCGACGCGAAGCTGCTCGCGCACCAGATCCACGCTGCAGACCATCTCGGTGACGGGATGCTCGACCTGGAGTCGGGTGTTCATCTCGATGAAGGCGAACTGCCCGTCCTGATACAGGAACTCCAGCGTGCCAGCGTTGCGGTAGCCGAGCGTGCGCAGCCCGGCCGTCACGACCGCGCCGAGGCTGTCCCGCGCCGCCGGGGTCAATGCCGGGGAGCCGGCCTCCTCCACCAATTTCTGGTGCCGCCGCTGCAGGCTGCAGTCACGCTCGCCGAAGTGCACGACGTTGCCGTGGGCGTCCGCCATGACCTGCAGCTCGATATGGCGGGGACGGTCGAGGTACTTCTCGATATAAACAGCGTCGTCGCCGAATGCGGTGCGCGCCTCGGTCCGCGCCACGGTCCAGGCTTCTTCCAGCTCGACCGCCGCCAGCGCCACCTTCATGCCACGGCCGCCGCCGCCTGCCGCCGCCTTCACCAGCACCGGGTAGCCGACGCGGTCCGCGACAGTGCGGGCCTCGTCCATGTCGGCGACGGCGCCGTCCGACCCCGGCACCAGCGGCACACCCAGCGACGCCATTGCCGCCTTCGCCGCGATCTTGTCGCCCATCATGCGGATATGCGCGGGCGCCGGGCCGATGAACGTCATGCCATGCGCCTCGACCATCTCGGCGAACTTCGCGTTCTCCGACAGGAAGCCATAGCCGGGATGGATCGCATCGGCGCCGGTCACCGCAGCGGCCGACAGCAGCGCCGGGATGTTGAGGTAGCTGTCCCGCGCCGGCGGCGGGCCGATGCACACGCTCTCGTCGGCCA
>CAZZWN010000203.1:0-6634 GCA_964657765.1 uncultured Acetobacteraceae bacterium | reverse complement strand
GCTGGAGCTCGGCGCCGGCACCGGGGTCGTGTCCCGCGCCCTGCTGGACGGCGGCGTGCCGCCCGAGCGGATGACGGTGCTCGAAATCGTGCCCGATATGGTCGAGCATCTGCGCGCGCGGCTGCCGGGGGTAGAGGTGGTCGAGGGCGACGCGCGCGCGTTGCCGGACCTGATCCCGCACGGCCGGCATGGGCGGATCGGCACGGTGATCTGCGGCATTCCGATGGTGCTGTTGCCCTTGGCCGAGCAGCGCTGCTTCATCCACGCGATCGGGGCGGTGGCGCCGGGCCGCGGCTTCTTGCACTATAGCTACTGCGTGACGTCGCCGCTGCCGCACCGCACGCATGGCCTCGCGGCGAAGCGGGAGGCCTGGACGCCACTGAACGTCCCTCCCGCCAGCGTGTGGCGCTACACCCCGGTCGCCGCCGCCTGACTTTTTCGTGATAGCCTGGTCCGATGCAGGCAGGCAGCGAGATCGAGGCGTCGGGCGGAACGGTCCACTGGCTGGCGGGCGAGGGCGTCCGGCTGCGGGCCGCGCACTGGCCCGGCGCTGGTGCGGGCACGGCACTGCTGCTGCATGGCCGTACCGAGTTCATTGAGAAGTACCTCGAGACGGTGGCCGAGCTGCGCCGGCGTGGCTACGCCGTCTGGACGCTGGATTGGCGCGGCCAGGGGCGGTCCACCCGCCTGCTGCCCGACCCGGTGCCGAACCATGTGCGGTCGTTCGAGGATCACCTGCACGATCTGGAGCAGCTTCTCGCCCTGGCCGAGCCGTCGTTGACGCGGCCGTTCCTCGTGCTCGGCCAATCCATGGGCGCGCATCTGGCGCTGCGGCTCATGGCGCGGCGGCCGGGCTTGTTCGAGCGCGCGGTGCTGGTTGCGCCGATGGTCGACTTCCTGCGTCCGGGCCGGATGCCGCTCCTTGCAGCGTACCTGATGGCGTGGTCGGCCTGTGCCGTGCCCGGCATGGCGGGCCGGTTCGCGCCGGGCACGGGCCGCATTCCCGATCCCAACCGTGCCTTCGAGGGCAACCCGCTCACCACCTGCGCGCGGCGGTTCGCGGCCGATCTGGCTTGGCATGGCCATCGTGGCTTGGTCGTGGGCGGCGCGACCTGGGGCTGGCTCCGCGCGGCTGCGCAGTCGGTGTTGCACATGCGCCGGGCCGGGTTCGCCCGAGAGGTGACGACGCCGGTGCTGATGGTGCTCGCGGGCGCGGACGCGTTGGTGGACAATGCAGCCGCGCGGCGAATGGCGGCACGGCTGCCTGATGCTCTGGTAGTCGAGTTCGAGGGCGCGCGGCACGAGTTGCTGCGCGAGCACGACGCCTATCAGGCGCGGCTATGGGCCGCGTTCGACGCCTTTGTGCGGCCAGAATTCTCGGCAGGTGCGCCACGTTGAGCCACAGGCTATATCGAATACTGGGGCGAGCAAGACTGCATCCCGGCGCGTGATGATCCTCCGCTAACCGGGATCGCCGACCAGCCCGGCGGCGGCGATTCCGGCCATGGCGGCGGTTTCGTCGTTGTCCGACGTGTCGCCCGACAGCCCGACCGCGCCCAGCAGCCCGCCCGCCGCGTCGCGGATCAGCACGCCGCCAGGCACTGGGATCAGCGCACCGCCCGCCACGTGGCTCACCGCGGCGACGAAATACGCCTGCTCCTCGGCACGTTTGGCGATGGCCCGCGAACCCATGCCCAGCGTCAGCGCGCCGTGCGCCTTGCCGTGGGCGATCTCGGCCCGCTTCAGGCTGGTGCCATCCTCTGCCGCGAGCGCCTTGTAAGCCCCGCGCGCGTCCAGCACGGCGACCACCATCGGCTTCAGGGTGAGGCGCCGGGCCTCGGCGAGGGCGGCTGCGACGATGTTCTGGGCTTGGGTCAGGGTCAGGTCAGGCATGAATTTTCCTAGTGGGATACTGGTCGCTCGTTGGTTGGGCTAGGCGCGGCCATAGGTGTCCTCGAACCGCACGATATCGTCCTCGCCGAGATAGCTGCCGGACTGCACCTCTATCAGCGTCAACGGGATGCGCCCGGGGTTGGCCAGGCGGTGCGTGCAGCCGAGCGGCAGATAGATGCTCTCGTTCTCCCGCACCAGCAAATCGTCGGCGTCGCGGGTAACGAGCGCGCTGCCGCTCACCACCACCCAGTGCTCGGCGCGGTGGAAATGCTTTTGCAGCGACAATTGATGCCCCGCGGTCACCACGATGCGCTTGACCTGGAACCGGTCGCTATGGATCAGGCTCTCGTAGAAGCCCCAGGGACGATACACCCGGTTATGCGCCACCGCCTCGTGCCGTCCGGCCCGGCGCAGGCGGTCCACCACGCGCTTCACGTCCTGCGCCCGGTCCCGGTGCATCGCCAGCACGGCGTCGCCCGTCACCACGACGACCACGTCCTTCAAGCCCACCACCGCCGTCAGGACGCCGTCGCTGCGGACGTAGCAATTGTCCGAACCCTCCAGCAGCACGTCGCCCACCGTGGCGTTGCCGTCCGCGTCCTTCGGCGCCTGCTCCCACAGCGCGTCCCAGCTTCCGACGTCGGACCAGCCGAGGTCGGCCGGCACCACAGCCGCGACCGCCGTCTGCTCGGCGACCGCGTAGTCGAGGCTGATGTTCGGGCAGGCGGTGAAGGCGGCGGGGTCGAGCCGGGTGAAGTCCAGGTCGCGCACCCGCGCGTCGACCGCGCCGCGGACGGCGGCGAGCACCTCGGGGGCGTAGCGCCGCATCTCGGCCAGCAGCGTCGCGGCTGTGAAGACGAACATGCCGGAGTTCCAGAGATAGCCGCCCGAGGCGACGAGCCGTGCCGCCGTGGCCGCATCCGGCTTCTCGACAAATCGCGCGAGGCCGTGCACGCCGGGCGCGTCGGGGAGCTCGGGGCCGACCTCGATGTAGCCGTACGCGGTCTCGGCCCGGTGCGGCTGCATGCCGAACATCACGATCCGTCCGGCGCGGGCGGCCGTCGTCGCGCGTGCGAGCGCCGCATGCAGCGCCTCCGGCCGTTGGATTGCGGAATCGGCCGCCATCATCCACAGGATGGCGTCGGGATCCGCCTCCGCCGCCAGCAGCGCCGCCGCCGTGATCGCCGGTGCAGAGTTGCGTCCGACCGGCTCCAGCACGATCTCGGCGTCCATGATGCCGGCGTTGCGCAACTGCTCCGCGATCAGGAACCGGTGCTCGTTGTTGCAGACGACGATCGGGCGCGCGAAGCCGGGGCCGACGCCGCGCAGCGCCGTGTCCTGCAGCATGGTGCGGTCCGACACCAGCGGCCAGAGCTGCTTGGGGAAGCTCTCACGCGACACCGGCCACAGCCGGGTGCCGGTGCCGCCCGACAGGATGACGGGAACGATGCTGGCGTTCGGCTTGGCGGTGATCGCTGTCATGCGGGCCCTGGAGTGCGGTGTTCGGAGACTGCACAAGCGGTTACAGACGCGCTGCCCTGGTGTCCAGTTGCGGCGCCGCGCGTGGCTGCGCATGATGGCGGCCTTTCTACGCGAGCACGCCCGATGCCAAACCTGCACCGCTGCCATAACCTGGAGAACCGCCGATGAAAGTCTGCGTGTTCGGTGCCGGCGCGATCGGCACGCATGTGGCGGGACGGCTGGCGAAGGGGGGCGCCGAGGTTGCCGTCATCGCCCGCGGCGCGCAGCTTGCCGCGTTCCGGACCAACGGCCTGCGGGTGCACGCGGCCGATGGGGAGATTATTGCGCGGGTGGCCGCCAGTGCCGAGGCGGATGCGCTCGGGCCGCAGGACGTGGTGGTCGTCACCGTGAAGGCGCCGTCGCTGCCGTCGGTCGCGGCCGGGATCGGCCCGCTGCTGGGTCCGGATACCGCCGTGGCGTTTGTGATGAACGGCATTCCGTGGTGGTACTTTCATGGTGCCGGCGGTGCCGAGGACGGCCAGCGCCTGCCCAAGCTCGACCCCGGCGGCGCGCTCTGGCAAGCCGTGGACCCGGCCCGGGTCATCGGCGGCGTGGTCTACTCGGCCTGCACCATCACCGAACCCGGCGTGGTCCATGTCGAAAACCCGCGCAGCCGCATCGTGTTGGGCGAGCCCGACGGGCGGATGTCCAGCCGGGCCGAGGCGCTGGCGGCGGTCTTGCGCGCCGGCGGGCTGCTGGTGGATGTGATCGACAGGATACGCGACGCGATCTGGGCGAAGCTGCTGCTGAACCTTGGCAGCGGCCCGCTTGCGGTGCTGACCGGCTGTGCTCCGAACCGGATTTATGCCGAGGCCGCCTGCCGTGACGCGACGCACCGTATCCTGGCCGAGGGCGCCGCGGTCGCCGCTGCGATGGGCTGCCCAGTGCAGCCGAACGCCGAGGGCCAGATCGCCAACGGCGCGAAGTCGCAGCATAAGCCGAGCATCCTGCAGGATCTGGAGCTGGGCCGGCCTATGGAGATCGACGCTATTTACGGCATCCCGCTCGACTTCGCCCGCACGCACGGGCTGGCGACGCCGACGCTGGACCTGCTGGTTGCGATGGTCCGTGCGCGTGCGCGGGAGGCGGGGCTGTATCCGGACTGAGGCTGCAGTCGCTCGTCGGCCAAATTGGAACTGAAACCGTAACTATACAACTCGCGTGCGGCAGACATGGGTGCCCGCCACGCCAGCCTATTCTCAACTTATGCTTTCCTGTCGCCAGCCAAGTCCGCCGATCGCGTGCCAAAAGCAGGATAGGCAGCGAAAAGTTCTTCGAACTGTCTTGCTTCCAACAGGGATCGTTTTGCATTGGCCTGGCATGTTTTCCCCTTGGCAAGCCGAGCCGGCGGGGCAGCCTGAATGGGCGGCCTTCATGCAAACGAGGGGAAGTAGGTCATGTTAGTGCTGCACTATCGACGGATGCTCAAGGCGGGCCTGCTGGCCACGACATGGCTGGCCGCGCCGCAGTTGGCGCACGCGGCCGATAATACGCTCATTGAAGGCAACAACGGCACCTTGCCGCTGCCGACAGGCCAGTTCGTCACCCCAACCGCGCCCTTGACCAACGCCATCCAGCAGGACCTCAACCCCGGCCTGCCCGCCTACCCGAAGTTTGTCGCCGGCGAAGCGGTGCGGTCGCGGCTCAGCCCGGACGGCACGACGCTCGCCATCATCTGCGCCGGGCAGAACACGCTGAACGACACGAGCGGCAAGGTCGACGTAGCGAACTCGACGCAGTATATATTCCTATACAATGTGTCTGGCGCCAACAAGACCTCACCCAAGCTCGCTCAGGTGATCAAGCAGACGAACGCCCATGTTGGCCTGGTCTGGTCGCCGGACGGCAACACGCTGTATGGCGCGGGCGGCAATGACGACGCGGTCTATGCCTACACGAAGGCCGGCGGCATGTTTTCGCAAAAGGCCAAGATTGCTCTCGGCCATAACAGCAGCGCCCCCCCGTCCACCACCGGGACACCGAACCCGGGCGTCGGCGTCGGCCTGGCGGTCCAGCCGAACGCGAGCGGCCTGGGCATCTCCGCCGACGGCGCGACGCTGGTGGTCGCCAACAACTTCAACGATTCGATCAGCGTGATCGACACCGCGACCAACAAGGTCCGCTACGAGCACGACCTGCGCCCCTATTTCGCCAAAAACGAGGGCACGGCCGGCGTCGCCGGCGGCGAGTATCCGCTCGCGGTCGTCGTGAAGGGCACCGCCGCCTACGTCTCGTCCTACCGCGACCGCGAGGTGGTCGTCGTCGACATCTCGGCACCTGCCGCGGGCCGCCTGATTACCCGGATCAAGCTCGACGGCAACGCGAGCGGAATGACGCTCAACCCGAGCCAATCGACGCTTTACGTGGCGCAGGACAACGCCGACCAGGTCGCGGTGATCGATACTGCGAGCAACCGGATCAATGCCAAGATCGATGCGCGCGCGCCGGCTGGGGTGCTGACCGGCCCGCACTATACCGGTGCTGCGACCTTTGCCGTGACGGTGTCCCCGGACGGGAAGACGCTGTATGCCGTCAACAACGGCGCGAATACCGTCGCGGTGATCCCGCTGACCGGCCCTGCCGTGAACACGGTCACGGGCCTGATCCCGACCGCCTATGCGCCGAAGGACATCACCCTCAGCGCCGACGGCACGTGGATGTATATCATCAACGGCAAGAGCGACCAGGGCCCGAACCCCGGCAACTTGCTGGGCAACACCGCCCTCATCACCAACATCACCTACCCCGGCGGCAACACGGCCGCGGCGGCGGCGGCACGGGCGTCGAACCAGTATCAGTTCCAATTGGAGCACGCGACCCTGGTCAGCGCCCAGGTGCCAAGTAGCGCCGACCTGCCCACCATGACTGCACAGGCGGCGAAGAATAACCTGTATAGCGTCGCGCCCAACACGAGCGACGAGTCGGTCATGAGCTTCCTTCATGGGCAGATCAAGCACGTGATCTATGTCGTGAAGGAAAACCGCACGTTCGACCAAATGCTGGGCGACCTCGGCAACGGCTCCAACGGCGACCCGACGCTGACGCAGTTCGGCAAGCGCATCACGCCGAACTTCCATCGGCTCGCGAACAACTTCGTGACGTTGGACAACTTCATGGACCCCGGCGACGGCAGCATGGACGGCTGGTCGTGGACGATGCGCGGCCGGGTCACCAGCACGGAGGAGATCACGCAGCAGATCAACTACGCCGGCGTCAACCG
>CAZZWN010000202.1:0-6714 GCA_964657765.1 uncultured Acetobacteraceae bacterium | reverse complement strand
GACCTCTGCCGTGCTCGACGAGCCTCCCGGCACCCGGATCGCGGGCACCGCCGCCCTCCCCGACCGCCTCATCCTACAGCTCGCGGGTGGCGGCCCGGACCGGGTCGTGGTGATCGACGTGCGCTCCGGCCGGATCCTGACACGCGCAGCCCTCGCCCGCTGACGCCGACTTCGCCAGCGGTTGCCATCACGAGGCGCCTTGCCGTCCTTAGCCAATCGTCCTAGAAGCCCCGGCCGGCCTTCGGTCCCGTTCGTCTAGAGGCCCAGGACACCGCCCTCTCACGGCGGTAACAGGGGTTCGAATCCCCTACGGGACGCCAAAACCTTCATGCATTCTTCTGTCCTAATTAGACCAAAGTTGTATGTTGGGCTCTCACTGCGGCGCCTTAGCTTATGCCTTGCCGGTCGTGGAACGCCGATGGCCTCAGGGGTATCCTGCTTGCAAGACGCCGGGCGCAACGCACGCAGACGACATATTCGGCAAACCACTCGGTCTGACGCTGAGCGCAGCCCCACGTGGCCGTCGCGCTGCGGCAACCTGGCGCTCCGCCAGGCCAGACACGAAACGTCCGACCGAGATTGCGGCGCAGGCAACCGCCACGCCGCCGACTATGTCGATCAGATAATGTCCGCCGACCGGCGAAATCGAGGCCAACATCACCGCGTTGAGCAACGCCATCGGGATGAGCGACCACCAATGCCGCCGCGCCGCGTAGGTCATGAGCACCGCCGCTACAGTGTGGAACGAGGGGAACGACACTAGTGAGGCGGTCCGTGTATAGCTCAAGCCTGATGTGCCGCCGCGGATCTCCAGCAGGCGATCCAAAAAGTCCGTCGTCCAATAGCCGATTTTGCCAGCCGCCGGCACGAACGCGAAGATGGCGGCGGTCAGCGCGACGCCGGCAGCGACCGTCCACAGGAACTCGCCGTTGCGCTCGCCGGGCCGCATGACGCTGCCGAGCAGCAGCACGGCGCCGCCCTGGGCCATGGAGGTGAGATACGTCTGTCGCAGCAGGCTCGATACCACCGGGTAGGCGGCGAGCCAGCGACTCACGGCGTCCCAATCGAAGCCGAGCAGGCTGTCGGCATAGGCAAGCGCGCCGTCCCGTAGCGGGAAGACAGCGCCGGCGTGGGCGGCGAGGTATATCAGTAGGCCCGACACGATGCCGATGGCGAGCGCCTGGCTTGCTGAGAAGAACAGGTCCTCCGCCACGGCAGCGGCCTTCTGCAAAGCGGGCAGCGTGGAACGCCGGCCAAGGCCACGCAGCACCATTGCAGCCATAAAAATGAAAGTGACGGGCTTTGCCGCTGCCCAAACCGAAGCGGTGTCGATGGCGACGCGCGTGGCCATGAGCCAGGAGCATCCGCTGGTGAACGTCGCTGCGAGAATGAGCCAAAGTGCGCTGTACTGGCTCGGCTGCAATGCGCCGAAGTCGGATAGGCGCAGCCGGGAAGCATTTCTCCACAACGCGGGACCGCCCCATTGCGCGCCATTTACCGCGACATTTTCGTCAGGCTCATGATCCTGGAGTATTAGGTTTAATCGCATACGAATTCTGGCGCGGGCCGGGTTGAAACGCTTTCGACGGGACTGCGAGTGCGTCCGATATTGTCTTGGGCCGCTTTTGCCTGAGAGGAGATGCTTTTTGTTTACAAACGGCAGCAATGCGCCTCTACGCAGGAAGCGCTGCCGGGTCAGCGTCCGCTGCGGCCGTCCCACCCCGTTGCAGATCCTGCCCAGCCGGGCAAAGGTCCAGCAACGGGCACCGAGCGCAGGCCGGCTTGCGATGGAAGCAGCAGCGCTGGCCATGCAGCATCAACACCTCGTGGTTGTCGTAAATCTGCTGCGCGTCCCAGTCGGCCGGCAGCTGCGCCGCCAACACACGGTGCGACGGGCCGACGGCTAATCCGGACGGGATCAGCCCGGTGCGCGCCGCGACCCGGTGATGATGGCTATCTACTGGCAGCGCCGGGCGGCGCAGCGTGCTGAAGCTGAGTACCGCCGCGCTGGTTTTCGGACCGACGCCGGGCAGTCGCTCGAGCCAGGCGCGGGCCTCGTCGACCGGCAGGTCCGCCAGGAAATCGAGCGACAGCGCGCCGCGCTCGGCCTGGATCGCGCGCAGGATCGACTGGATGCGCGGCGCTTTCTGCTCGGGCCAGGTGACGCCTGCTATCGCCGAATGGATCTCTATGGTCGGCGCGGCCGCAACTGCGCCCCAATTGGGGAAGCGGGACTGCAACGCTTTGAATGCCGCGCCGCTATCCGCGTTGCGCGTGCGGTGCGAAAGCAGGGAGCTAACCAGCTCGCTGAGCGGGTCGAGCGCATGGAAGTAGGCGATCGGACATCCATACTCTCGGCAAAGCCTGCGGTGGATTTCTAGAGCCTTCTCGTGCAAATTCATCGCGCTGCAACGCCGAGTTAAGGCATCGGTTCACGGGTGGCCTGTCAAAATGGACGCTTTGACGCTCTTTGGCCTGGTCGCCGTCAGCCTGATGCTGCTGTGCTACGCCTGCGAGGGCCGGGGGCGCGGCTGGGTAATGGGGTTTGCCGGCTCCTGCGCGCTGGGCTCGGCGTACGGCTTCCTGCAGGGCGCATGGCCGTTCGGAGTGGTGGAGGCCATCTGGTCCTTGGTCGCCCTGCGGCGGTGGCTCAGTTTAGGCCGCCCGCCCGCTCGATGAAGGCCGCGACCTCGGCCACGCCGTGTCCCGCCCGGACGTTGGCAAACACGAACGGCCGGTCGCCCCGCATGCGGCGGCTGTCGCGGTCCATGACCTCCAGGCTCGCGCCCACATGTGGCGCGAGGTCGATCTTGTTGATTACCAGCAGGTCGCTGCGAGTGATGCCCGGTCCGCCCTTGCGCGGGATCTTGTCGCCGGCGGAGACGTCGATGACGTAGATCGTGAGGTCGGCGAGTTCCGGGCTGAAGGTCGCGGCCAAGTTGTCGCCCCCGCTTTCGATGAGGATAAGGTCCAACGCCGGGAAACGGCGGCGCATCTCGGCGATGCCCGCGAGGTTGATGCTGGCGTCCTCGCGTATGGCGGTATGCGGGCAGCCGCCGGTCTCGATGCCCAGGATGCGCTCCGGCGGCAGCGACCCGGCGCGGGTCAGGAACTCCGCGTCCTCCTTGGTATAGATGTCGTTGGTGATCGCCGCGATGTCGAACTGCGGCGAGAAGCGCTTGCACAACGCGTCCATCAGCGCCGTCTTGCCGGTGCCGACCGGGCCGCCGACGCCGACGCGGAGTGGGCCATGCGGGGATGTCATGTGCGGAACAGCCTTGTGTATTGGGTTTCGTGGCGCATGGCGGCGATGTCGGAGCGGAAGCATGCGCTGCCAAGATCGTCCAGCGTGGCGTGGCGGATGGCCGCGGCCACGTCCTGCACCGCCGGTTCCAGCGCCGACAGCACGCGCAGCCCGGCGGTCTGGCCGAGCGGCACCAGCCGCACCGCCGCGCCGACCAGGTTGGTGGTGAAGCCGTGCAGGAACGCCAGCGCCGCCGGGTCGACCGCGACGTTGTGCGCCGCAGCCAGCGCGCCGACGGCCACGGGATAGGCGATCGGCTGGCCGCTCGCGCGCAGCCCGGCCAGCAGCGGCGCGCCCCAGACCTCGGCGGCGATGGCGAAGGCGTCGCCCTGGCCGAAGGTTTCGGCGCGGCGCTCATAGGCTGGCTGTGCCGCGGCCGCGAGTTCGGCCACCTCGGCGAGCGCCACCGGGTCGCGGGCGGCGTGGGCGTGGCGGAGAATGATCGCGTCACTGCGGCCCGAACCATGGCGGAGCACGTCGTCGAGCCAAGCGCGAACGTCGTGTTCGGTGCGAACGTCCCCGGCCTCGACCGCCCATTCCAGCGCGTGCGAATAGGCGTAGGCGCCGGTCGGGAAGGCGGGCGAAAGCCAGGTCAGCAGCTTGATGAGGTCAGTGGTCATGCGGGTGGGCGTGCTCGTCATCGTGGGAATGCGAGTGGCCGCCCGCGTATGCACCGCCCTCGGGATCGAATGGCGCCTCGATTTCCGCGACGTGGCCGCCCAGGCTGCGCACCATGTCGGCGATCACGTGGTCGCGCCGGATGCGGAGATGCGCGCCCAGCAACTGGACTGGCAGATGCCGGTTGCCGAGGTGCCAGGCGATGCGGACCAGCGCGGCCGCGTCGTGCGCGTGGATGTCGAGCAATGGCTCCGGGCGGGCTTGAACGAGGATGACACCCCCGTCGTCGAGCACCAAGCCGTCGCCGTCGCGCAGCCGGGTCACCTGCGGAAGGTCGACCAGCACGTCGTGCCCGGCCTCGGTCCGCAGCACGAGGCGGCGGCGGTGGCGGCGGTCGAAGTCGATCAGGACGGCGTCGACGCTCCTGGTCCTGTCCCACGCGCCGGCGGGAATTTGGGCGGTAGCGCGCATCAGGATTTCGCCGCCGCTGGCTGGGCCAAAAGCGGCGCGGGCGCGGGCAGCCCGGCCTCGAAAGGCTCGTCGTCCGGCTGCGTCGGTTTCGCGGGCGGCTCATTGCTAACGAAAACTCGCTTGGCGACGGCGCCGATCCCGGCAGTCGCGAGGCCATCCACCGTCCCGCTCACCAGGCCACCCGCGAACGGGACGAACTTCGCGAGGTTTATGGCGCCGCTGCCTCCAGCCTTCGTCGCCAGCCGGGACCCGATCGCCTGGTTCATCCTTTGCAACGTGGAGCCGGCGATCTGCGAGATGATCTGTTGGCTGAGCCGCGTACCTGCGGCAATGCCGAGATCCTTTAGAAGATCCAGGGCCATGCCGCCTGCGAGGCAGGCGATCACGAGCGTTTTCACCTGGTCGCTGCGAGGATCGTATCCGCGCGCCCGTGCGATCTCTTGAACCATATGGATCTGGAGCGCGCTCACCCCGGCGACGTTCGCTGGGATTGCAATCGGCAGTGTGAACACGCCGCCGAGGTTGGTCGTGAACCCAACCAGTCCGGCCTGCGCCGCAGCCCATCTGATGATCGAATCGACATGCTTTTCCCGGTCGTAGTCCTGAATAGCCACGGATTGGACGCCAGCCTGGCCCGTATCGATAGCCTGCTTACGTGCGTCGATCTGATCGTAGAGCCAGTACAGGCTCTCCATCAGCGTCCGCACGATCGCTGATCTTGCGCTGTTCAAGGGAGCTTCGCTGTCCTGGGCGCTCAAAACAGGAAATACCGCTGCGCCATCGGCAGCACGACGGCGGGTTCGCAGGTCAGCAACACGCCGTCGGCCCGCACCTCATAGGTCTCCGGATCGACCTCGATGTTGGGAGTGGCATCATTGTGGATCATGCTGCGCTTGCCGATGCCGCCCCGGGTGTCGCGAACGGCCGATAGGCGCCGGTTCAGATGCAGGCGGTGGCCGATGCCGTCGTCCAGCGCTGCCTGCGACACGAAGGTGATGCAGCTTGCGGCCATCGCCCCGCCGAACTGCCCGAACATCGGGCGGTAATGCACCGGCTGCGGCGTCGGGATGCTGGCGTTGGGGTCGCCCATCGGCGCGCAGACGATGGTGCCGGCCTTCAGCACCAAATCCGGCTTCACCCCGAAGAACATCGGCGACCACAGCACCAAATCGGCGAGCTTGCCGGGCTCAACCGAGCCGACCTCGTGCGACAGGCCCTGTGCAATGGCGGGGTTGATGGTGTACTTGGCGACATAGCGCTTGATCCGCGCATTGTCCGCGTCCGCGTCGCCCGGCAGCGAGCCGCGCTGCTGCTTCATCTTATGCGCGGTCTGCCAGGTGCGGATCACCACCTCGCCGACCCGCCCCATCGCCTGGCTATCGGAAGAAATCATGCTCAGTGCGCCGAGGTCGTGCAGGATATCCTCGGCAGCGATCGTCTCGCGGCGGATGCGACTCTCGGCGAAGGCGACGTCCTCGGGAATGGCCGGGTCGAGGTGGTGGCAGACCATGAGCATGTCGAGATGCTCGTCGAGCGTGTTGGCGGTGTAGGGGCGTGTTGGGTTGGTGCTGCTGGGCAGCACGTTCGGCAGCCCGGCGACGCGGATGATGTCGGGGGCGTGGCCGCCGCCGGCGCCCTCGGTGTGGAAGGCGTGGATGGTGCGGCCCTGAAAGGCGCGGATGGTGTCCTCGACGAAGCCGCTCTCGTTCAGCGTGTCGGTGTGGATCATGACCTGCACGTCGAAGCGGTCGGCGACCGACAGGGCGCAGTCGATGCTGGCGGGGGTGGTGCCCCAATCCTCGTGCAGCTTCAGGCTGCTGGCGCCGGCGCGGATCATTTCCTCCAATGCCGCGGGGCGGGAGGCGTTGCCCTTGCCGGCGTAGGCGAGGTTGACCGGCAGGCCCTCGGCGGCCTGCAGCATGCGGGCGAGATGCCATGGCCCCGGCGTGCAGGTAGTGGCGCTGGTCCCGGTCGCCGGGCCGGTGCCGCCGCCGACCAGCGTCGTGATGCCGGCTGCCAAAGCCTCCTCGACCTGCTGCGGGCAGATGAAGTGGATGTGGCTGTCGACGCCGCCCGCGGTGAGGATCTTGCCTTCGCCCGCGATGATTTCGGTGCCGGGTCCGATGACGATGGTGACGCCGGGCTGCACGTCGGGGTTGCCGGCCTTGCCGATCGCATGGACGCGGCCGTCGAGGATGGCGACGTCGGCCTTGACGATGCCCCAGTGGTCGATGATCAGCGCGTTGGTGATGACCGTATCGACGGCGCCCTCGGCCTGCGACGCCTGCGATTGGCCCATGCCGTCGCGGATGACCTTGCCG
>CAZZWN010000201.1:4296-6725 GCA_964657765.1 uncultured Acetobacteraceae bacterium | reverse complement strand
TAAAAAACCGCGAATAGAGCAGATGCAGGATCGCGTGCTCGACCCCGCCAATATATTGATCGACGGGCAACCAGAAGTCCGCCGCGGCGCGCATCACCGGCTCATTGGCATCCGGGCTGCAAAAACGGGCAAAATACCAGGAGCTGTCGACGAACGTGTCGAACGTGTCGGTCTCTCGTTCCGCTACGGCGCCGCATCGCGGACAGGCAACGTGCTTCCAGGTCGGATGATGGTCCAGCGGGTTGCCGGGCCGGTCGAACGTGACGTCCTCCGGCAGCCGCACGGGCAATTCCGCATCCGGCACCGGCACCACGCCGCACGCATCGCAGTGGATGACCGGAATTGGGCATCCCCAGTAGCGCTGCCGGCTCACGCCCCAGTCCCGCATCCGCCAGTTCACGACGCCGCTTCCCGCGCCGGCACGCTCCAAGGCCTCGATCGCGGAATGCTTGGCGCTGGTGGTATCGAGCCCGTCCAGGAATCCCGAGTTGATCATATGCCCGGGTCCGTCATAGGCGTCGGCGCCGACAACGAAGCTGTCCGCATCCTTGCCTGGAGGCAGCACCACGGCCCGGGTTGCCAGGCCATACTTGCGGGCAAAGTCCAGGTCGCGCTGATCGCCGGCCGGACAGCCGAACACGGCGCCTGTCCCATACTCCATCAGCACGAAGTTCGCGATCCAAACCGGGAAGCTCTCGCCCGGCATCAATGGATGCGCGACGCGCAGGCCGGTATCGAAGCCTCGCTTCTCGGCAGTCTCGATCACGGCCTCGCTGGTTCCCATGCTGCGGCACTGCGCCACGAACGCGGCAGCCGCCGGGTTGCCCGACGCGACGGCCGCCGCCACCGGATGCTCCGGCGCCAGGGCCACGAACGACATTCCGAACAGCGTATCCGGCCGCGTGGTGAACACCTCGATCTCGGTCGCCGGCCCGGCCTGTGCCAACAGGGGAAAGCGGACCCTGGCGCCCTCGCTCCGCCCGATCCAGTGGGCCTGCATGGTCCGTACCCGGTCCGGCCAGCGGTCCAGCCCATCCAGCGACGCCAGCAAATCCGGAGCATACTGCGTGATCCGCATGAACCATTGGGAGAGCTGCCGCTTCTCGACCATGGCGCCCGACCGCCAGCCGCGGCCGTTGATCACCTGCTCGTTCGCCAGCACGGTCCCGTCGACCGGGTCCCAGTTGACCCAGCTCTCCTTCCGCTCCACCAGCCCGGCCCGCAGCATGTCCAAGAACAGCTTCTGCTGCTGGCCGTAGTACTCGGGGTCGCAGGTCGCAAACTCCCGCGACCAGTCGATCGACAGACCCATCTGCCGCAGCCCGGTGCGCATCGCTGCAATGTTGGCGCGCGTCCACTCGGCGGGATGCACGCCGCGCTCCCGTGCCGCATTCTCGGCCGGCAGCCCGAATGCGTCCCATCCCATCGGGTGCAGCACCGAGTGCCCGCGCGAGCGCTTGTAACGCGCCACCACATCGCCGAGCGTATAGTTGCGCACGTGGCCCATATGGATCTTGCCGCTCGGATACGGGAACATTTCCAAGACGTAGTATTTAGGCTTGCCGTCCGAGGGCACGTCGGCCACACGGAAGCAGCCGGCCTCGTCCCAGGCCTTCTGCCAGCGTGGCTCGGCGGCTTGGAAATCGTAGCTGGCCGTCGCCTCTGAAGTCACAGGTGCAGTCGAGGCAGGGATGTCGTTCATTTTGGGCATAGCCTGCAATAAATCACCGCGTCTTGCATCGTCCAAGCCCGCCTATGCGGCGATCGGCGGCCTGTCGCTAACCCGCTATCTGCGACCGAAGCTCCCGCGCGCGGGCCAGCACCTTGTTCTCGATCTCGCTTGTCGTCGTCGCATTGACCGGCGCGTCGACCCATTGGCCGCCCTGCGCGACCTGCCGGAACAGCGAGATCCGGATGCCGTCTGCGCGGAGCTGCCGTCCCAGGATATAGGCGGTCGCCTTGAACCGTTCGCCGCTGCCGGCAGGCGGCTGATACCAGTCGGTGATGATGACGCCGCCAAACGGGTCGGCCGAGGACAGCGGCATGAACGCCAGCGTATCCAGCGCGCCACGCCAGAGATACGCGTTCACTCCAAGCGCACCGCCGCCATCCGACTGATTGCTGCTGGCGCCCTTGCCGACGCCGATCGCCAGGCCTTGGTCGCCGAACAGCTTCCCCTGCTCGCCACCCTTGGTGCGGTAATCCTGATACTCGTCGTCGGCAACAGGCCGTACCTTCCCTGTGCCGCACGCGGCCAATCCCAGCGCGGCGATTAGGACAATGGCTGCTGAGGACGTGCGATGGAACATTGAAACCCTATTCGTGCAGAAGCGCCACTTGCGCCGTGCATTGTCATACTCCGGCCACACCGCCGCGCCAAGCAAGACGCTGCCCGGCCGGAAGCCCTTCGGACATTGAGTGAGCGAACG
>CAZZWN010000201.1:0-4196 GCA_964657765.1 uncultured Acetobacteraceae bacterium | reverse complement strand
GAGTAGGTGGCGCCAGCGGCAACACCCGTCTCGAGGCGGTTACGGCCGGCGTTGGCGTTGCCGATGTCGCCCGCGCTCGTGTAGTTAAGGTATTGCGCGCCGACGACGAGCGGACCGACCGTGTATGACACGCCGCCCAGGATCGCCTCACCAGGGCGCAGGCCCTTGGCATCGAGTGAGAACTGGCCGTTGTAGCGCCCGTACATATACTTGCCGCCGACACTGAGGCCGCCATAGGTCAGCGCCACGCCGAAGTCGCCGATGTTCAGCCCGTCATAGTTCGGCCGCACGCCGCCATTCGCCAATCCATTGTTGGTGAAAGGCTGGCCGGAGTTGTCGAGGACATGCCCGCCGCCGATGTAGCCGCCGGTCGCCGCGATGCCGAAGCCGCCGAACGTGCCGCGGTAGCGCAGCAGCGCATCGACGGTGTTCTTGCGACGACCGCTCTCTGCGTTGGACGGCGACGACGACAGCTGGTCGCAGCCGGGTCCGGCGACACCCTGTCCGTTCGCGCCCGTCGCTGGGAGGAAGGTGCCCGCTGGGTTCACGAAGTTCGCGCCGACGGCGCTGCCGGCACCGCAGTTGCTGTTGACGTTGACGGCACCGGTGCTCGGTTCGTAGGACACGCCGAAGTCGAGGCCATAGAGCTGCGGTGACAGATAGATCGCCTTGGTCGTCGAGTAATAGTTGCCGACGTCTGCGAACGGCCATGTCGCAACCAGGTTCTGCGACAGAATGGCCGGAGCGTCGCCGTTGAAGCCGCCGGCGTCGAAGTTTTCGAAGTTACCCGTCATATACAAGCTGCTGGGCTGGTCGGTCGAACCGAAGCGCAGGGTTCCGAGCTTGTCAGTGCCGATATAGCCCCACTCACGCCGGAGATACAGCTCGCCGCGGGCACGGTTCGACTGCGAAACGCCGCCGAACTGGCCGCCGCCGGCGCCGGAGACGTTGTCCGACCGAATTTCGAGGCTGGCGCCGTACTTCAGGCCGTTCGCAGCGACACCGTCAAAGCCCGGATACAGCCGCGCGAAGTTGGCGAACGAGTAGCTAGCCTGCTTGTTGGTTCCGGTGGCGGTGCCCTGGCCTGTGTTTACGTTCACGTTGCCTGTAGGCGTGCCGGAAGCGTTGTTGTTCGCATCGCTCTGAGAAATGACCGAGCCATAGAACCGAAAACGGCCGTTCAGGCGGACAGTTACCGTGCCCGGGTCCGGCGAGGCGGTCTGGGCGTCCGCCACAGCGGCTACCCCCATCGACGCGCCCAGTGCGGCCACCGAGGCCAGCAGGAGCTTACGCATAAAACTTCTCCTTAAAACGCCGTTCCCGGCACACATCCATAGCCTCGCCCTTGTCGACCAAATAGCCGCGTGAGTGGGTGGCAAGCAAGGGTAGTCAGACCTGCAAACACTATTGCGGCCCAGCCCGGTTGGGGCAACCGCTTGAACGCCTGACTTATGGTAATTGCGGAACACTGTGGCAGCCAGGCAACAAACGCCGTTCCTCCGTCATCAGCGCCCCAATCGCCCCCGCGCCACGGCACCAGCGCGGCAGGCGGCGCGTCATGCGGCCGTCCACGCCGCCCAGCGCCATGCCAGACCCGCGGGTAAACCGGGCTAGCACGGCCCAGCGCAGGACGCCGAGCGCGGGGGCCCCTGGGTGGCTGCGGGTGGGCAGCACCGGCGACAGAAACACGGCATCCGCCCCCATGATCCGGGCTCGGCGCAGTTCGACGGCCGAATGCGCCGAGCTGGTCACCAGCGCCGTTGACTTCAGCCAGCGCGTCGAGCCGCGAGCAGAGGCGCGTCGGGCGGCGCGGAGATGCACGCCGGCGCCGACTGCGGCCGCGAGCCGGGCGTCTCCAGCGACCACCAATGGGATCGCCAGCCTTCGGCACTGCTGCGCGACTGCCTTGGCCAGCTTGGCCCGGCCGGCGACGCCGTCGTGACGGAAGACGACGCCGCATAGCCGCCGGGGCAGAGCGGCGATCGCGGGCCGCGGGTCGGGCAGACGCGATGCGTCGGTGAACAGCCAGAGCACCGGCAGGCCCTGAGCCGGACGATTGCGTGCGGGCCGGGTAGAGCGGCGTTGCCGCGCCTTGACCTCGCGCGCCCATGCGACAAGCCTGTGATCCATGCAAACCCCCGAACTCGCCCCGTCCGCGTCCACCGTGGTCAACCGCCTGCACGCGGTCCAGGCCCGCATTGCCGAAGCCGTCGCGCGAGCCGGGCGTGCCCCAGGCTGCGTCACACTCGTCGCGGTATCCAAGACCCACCCCGTCGAGGCGATCCAGGCGGCAATAGACGTTGGCCAAACCGTATTCGGCGAGAACCGCGTCCAAGAAGCCGCAGCCAAGTTCCCCAGTTTGCGGGCCGCGCATCCGGAGTTGCCAAAACTGACCCTCCATCTGATTGGTGGCCTGCAGACCAACAAGGCCCGCGACGCCGTTCGTGTGGCCGACATGATCGAGAGCCTCGACCGCCCGCGCCTGGCCGACGCCCTGGCCGAGGCGGCCAGCAAGGAGGGCCGCATGCCTCGTCTGCTCATTCAGGTCAACGTCGGCGACGAGCCGCAGAAGGCCGGCGTGTCCCGGGCCGAAGCGGACGCCTTCATCCGCGACTGCCGCACGCGGTTCGGCGATGCCCTCGATGGGTTGATGTGCATCCCGCCAGCCGAGGGCGACCCGGCGCCGCACTTCGCCTGGCTCGCCGCCTGTGCCGCCCATCATGGATTGGCGACGGTCTCGATGGGCATGTCCGGCGACTACGAGTGCGCCATCGCCCACGGCGCGACCCATGTCCGCGTCGGCAGCGCCATCTTCGGCGCACGGGCCGCGATGGCCGGCTAGCGGAAATCCCGGGTCGGCACTTTAATACCAGAACCGAGCCGCAGGTCCGGGACATAAATGTCCCGAGCCTTGTGGCCGCCCGGCCCGGCGCTGTTCCCCTCCCTTGGGTCCCGCCCCGCCGGATGCGTCGCGCCGTCGCCGCGGCCGTGCTGGATCGGGAAGGCCTCATTCCGCTCGCCCACGCTGCGCAACAGGTCCGACAGATCCTCCAGCCGGTCGGTGATGACGTGGATCACCTCGCCCTCCCGCTGCACCCGCCCATGGCAGGCAATCATCCCGGCCGACAGCACGAGCCGCCGCTGCCGGGCGAACCGGTCGGGCCAGAGGATCAGGTTCGCCACCCCCGTCTCGTCCTCGATCGTCAGGAACATGACGCCCTTCGCCGAACCCGGCTTCTGCCGCACCAGAACGATCCCCGGCACCACGACGCGCCGGCCGTCGCGGACGTGCGCGAGCTCGTTGCACGCGACCATCCCCCGGTCCCGCAGCGTCGCCCGCAGAAAGGAGACCGGATGCGACCGGAGGCTCAGCCCGACGCTGCGATAGTCCTCGACCACCTCGCGACCCTCCGGCATCGGCACGAGCTCGACCAGCGGCTCGACCAGCTCCGGCCGTGGCGGCCCGCCGGTGTTTCCGGCGTCCGCGGCGTCCGCGGCGGCGAACAGCGGCAACACGTTGTCGGGCAGCCCGCGGACTTGCCAGAGCGCCTGCCGCCGATCGAGGCCGATGCCGCGGAATGCGTCCGCCTCCGCCAGCCGTTCCAGCGCCGTCGCCGGAATGCCCGCCTGCCGCCAGATCTCCTCGATAGTGCCATAGGGTTGCTCGCCACGATGCGCGACCAGTTGGCCGGCGTGGTGGTTCTCCAACCCCTTCACCGTCCGAAAACCCAGCCGCACCGCGAAACTGCCATCCCGTCCCATCTCAAGCAGGCAATCCCAGCGCGACGCGTTGACGCAGACCGGGCGGACCTCCACCCCGTGCTCCCGCGCGTCGCGCACGACCTGGGCCGGGGCGTAGAACCCCATCGGCTGGCTGTTCAGCAGCGCCGCGCAGAACGCGTCCGGATGGTGGCACTTCATCCAGGCGCTGGCATAGGCGATCAGCGCGAACGAGGCGGCGTGGCTCTCCGGAAAGCCGTAGGAGCCGAAGCCCTCGAGCTGCGAGAAGGTCCGCTCGGCGAACGCCTGCTCGTAGCCGCGCTCGACCATGCCGCCGATCAGCTTGTCGCGGAAATGCGACACGCCGCCGGTGAACTTGAACGTTGCCATCGACCGTCGCAACTGGTCCGCCTCCCCGGGCGTGAACCCGGCGCAGTGGATGGCGACCTGCATCGCCTGCTCCTGGAACAGCGGCA
>CAZZWN010000200.1:0-6729 GCA_964657765.1 uncultured Acetobacteraceae bacterium | reverse complement strand
GCATCGGCGTGCTGGGCTGGGGCGTCGGCGGCATCGAGGCGGAGGCGGCGCTGCTTGGCCAGCCGATCGCCATGCTGATCCCTGACGTCATCGGCTTCCGCCTGACGGGCGCGCTGCCCGAGGGCTCGACGGCGACGGACCTCGCCTTGACGGTCACGCAGGTCCTGCGCAAGGCCGGCGTGGTCGGCAAGTTCGTCGAGTTCTTCGGGTCGGGCTTGGGCGATCTTTCGGTCTCGACCCGGCTCACCATCGCCAACATGGCCCCGGAATACGGCGCGACCTGCGGCATCTTCCCGGTCGACAGCACGACGCTCGACTACCTGCGGCTCACCGGCCGCGACGAGGCGCGGATCGAGTTGGTCGAGGCCTACGCCAAGGCGCAGGGCATGTGGGTGGACGGGTCCACGCCGGAGGCGGTCTATAGCAGCGTGATCGAGCTCGATTTGTCGACGGTGATGCCGAGCATCGCCGGGCCGAAGCGCCCGCAGGATCGCGTGCTGCTGAAGGACGCCTCCGCCGCCTTCCGCGCCGACCTCACCAAGGGCCTGGGCGTGCCCGCGAACGACGCCGGGAAAAGCGTCGCGGTGGCCGGCAGGAATTACGAGATCACCCATGGCGACGTGGTGATCGCGGCGATCACGAGCTGCACCAACACCAGCAACCCGTATGTCATGCTCGGCGCCGGGCTGCTGGCGAAGAAGGCGCGGGCGAAGGGGCTGCGGCCGAAGCCGTGGGTCAAGACCTCGCTCGCCCCCGGCAGCCAGGTGGTGACGGAATATCTCGACAAGGCCGGGCTGAGCGAGGAGCTGGATGCGCTCGGCTTCCAGCTCGTCGGCTATGGCTGCACGACCTGCATCGGCAACTCCGGTCCGCTGGACGAGGAGATCGCCGAGGCGATCGAGGCCAACAAGCTGGTCGCGGTGTCGGTGCTGTCCGGGAACCGCAACTTCGAGGGCCGTGTGCATCCGAACGTGCGCGCCAACTACCTCGCCAGCCCGCCGCTGGTGGTGGCCTACGCGCTGCTGGGCACCATGAACGAGGACATCACGACGGCGCCGCTCGGCACCGGCAGCGACGGGCAGCCGGTGTATTTGAAGGACGTTTGGCCCAGCGACCAGGAGATCCTGGAGACGGTGCGGGCCAGCCTGAACCGCGAGCAGTTCATCCGGCGCTACGGCGAGATCTTCCAGGGCACCAAGGAGTGGCAGGCGATCGAGGTCGACGCCAGCAGCCAGACCTACCGTTGGAACAGCGGTTCTACTTATGTGCAAAATCCCCCGTATTTCGACGGCATAACGATGACGCCGGCGCCGGTGACGGACGTTGTCGGAGCGCGCGTATTGGCGATGTTCGGCGACAACATCACGACCGACCACATCAGCCCGGCCGGCAACATCAAGAAGGCCTCCCCCGCCGGCGAGTTCCTGGGCGAGCACCAGGTAATGCAGCGCGACTTCAACAGCTACGGCTCGCGCCGCGGCAACCACGAGGTCATGATGCGCGGCACCTTCGCCAACATCCGCATCAAGAACGAGATGGTCGCGGGCGTCGAGGGCGGCTGGACCAAATACCAGCCGTCGGGCGAGCAGATGCCGATCTACGACGCGGCCGAACGCTATAAGCGGGACGGCGTGCCCTTGGTCGTGTTCGGCGGCAAGGAATACGGCATGGGCTCGTCGCGCGACTGGGCGGCGAAGGGCACGGCGCTATTGGGCATCAAGGCCGTCGTGGTCGAGAGCTTCGAGCGCATCCACCGGTCCAACCTGGTCGGCATGGGCGTGCTGCCGTTGACGTTCAAGGACGGCGCGACCCGCCAGTCGCTCCAGCTCACCGGCGCCGAGACGATCGACATCCTGGGCCTCGAGGAGCTGCGCGCCGGCATGGACCTGCGCATGCTGGTCCACCGCGCGGGCGGCACGACGGACGAGGTCATGCTGAAGTGCCGGGTCGATACCGACGACGAGGTGGAATATTACCGCAACGGCGGCATCCTGCATTACGTGCTGCGGGAGATGGCCCGCGCCGCCTAGAGTTTTTCCGATCGGACGATGCTCTCGATGACCCGGCCTCGCCTGCTCAGGGCGGGGCCGGACGCCGACCTGGGGCACCTACCGGTCAGCCTCGACCTGCGGGCGCTCAGCGTGGCGGAAGGCGTGCGCGCCGCGTTGTCCGTCGCCGTCATCGTCGCGGCCAACGAGTGGATCGAGTTCCCGCCGCTGAACGAGGCCGCACTCGCGGCATTGCTGACCTGCCTCTGCGACGCTGGCGGGCCGATCCGCCGCCGACTGCCGCCGCTGCTCGCCTTTGCCGTCATCGGTGCGAGCCTGACGGCCGGGTTGGGGCTGCTGCGCTCGATGGGGCTCCCCGTCGTCGTGCCGGTGGCCTGCCTATTGATCTTCTGCACCAGCTTCGCCCGCATCTGGGGCCAGAGCGCGCTGCAGGTCGGCAATCTGTCGACCGTGGTCGCCGTGCTGGCGATGGACCGCAGCGTCGATCTCGACGAGGCCGGGGTCCTTGCCGCAGCCTTCGTGGGCGGCAGCCTGTGGGCGGCGCTGCTCACGATGGTGATCTGGCGCCTGCATCCGTTCCGCCCCTCCCGGCGCGCGGTCGCCGAGGTGTTCCGGCGCATGGGCGTGCTGGCCGGCGACCTTTCGGCGCTGGTCTCGGCGGCGTCCCCGTCGCGAGCGGCCATGTCGAAGGCCTGGAGCGACCACGCCCGGGCGCATCGCCGCCATGTGCGCGACGGGATCGAGCTGGCGCGCACCATGGTGCTCGACACTGTGCGCGTCCGTGGCCAAGGCAGCGCACGGGCCGGCCAGGCGTTGATCCAGGTCGAGGCGGCGGACCAGCTGTTCGGCGGCCTGATCGCCCTATCGGAGGTGCTGGAGTTGGGCGGACCCGCCACCCGATCCGTCGCCGTGCGCCTTTTGCACACTTTGCGCCTGTTGCTGGCGGTCCTCGCCGACGACACCGCGCTGGACACGGTGCCCGACGACCCTGCCCGGCGCGCCATGATCGAACGGCTGCTGGACACCCTGGCGGACATCGGCCGATCCGACCCGGCGCTGGCGGGCGTCACCGGCTCGATCCTGGATCGCCTGCGCATCGCGGCGCTGCTGACGACGCCGGCCGGGCTGCGGCCGGACGCCGGGCAGCCGAGCCTGGATTTCTGGCGCGACCGTGTGGTGACTCCGTTACGCGCCAATCTCGCCTGGTCGTCCGCCGCGTTCCGCCATGCGTTCCGCGCCGCCGTGGTCGCCGGCCCGGCGCTGGTCATCACCCTTTCGTCCGGCAACGTCTATGCGCATTGGCTGACCATCACCCTCGTGTTGACGCTGCAGCCGTTCTTCGCCCTGACGTGGCAGCGCGCGATCGAGCGGATCATCGGCACCGTTGTCGGCGGCATGGTGGCCGCCGCCATTTCGCTCGCGGTGCACACTCCGCTCGCGACCGCCGCCGTGCTGTTTCCGCTGGCAGTCACGGCCTTCGCCGTACGCTACGTGAGCTTCGGCCTGTTCATGGCCTGCATGACGCCGCTCGTCGTCCTGCTTTCGGAACTCGGGCGCCCCGGCGAGAGCGAGCTGGTGATCGCGGGGATACGGGCGCTGTATACCGTCATGGGCGGGACGCTGGCGGTGTTCGGCTGCGCGGTGCTGTGGCCGAGCTGGGAGCCCGATCGCGTCGCACGTGAGCTGCGGGCGGCGCTCACTTCGCACGCGGCCTATGCCGACACCGAGCTCGCGGTATTGCTGGGCGAAGCGCCGGGCGAGGCGCTGGATTCGGTGCGCCGCGCGGCCGGCGTGGCCAGCAACAACCTCGAAGCCTCGCTGGCCCGCGCGCTGCAGGAGCCTCGGCGGTCGGCGCGCGCCGGGTTGGAGACGACGATGGTGGTGGACGCGGCGCTGCGCCGGCTGGCGGGCCGGCTGACATCGATCCAGCATGACCCGGCCTCGGCGCCCAGCGAGGCGACGCTCGGGGCATGGCGCGAGTGGCTGCGGCTGGCGTTCAAATCGCTGATCGACGGCGAGGCGTTGCCGCCGGGTCAGCCGGTGCTCGAACCCGGCAGCGCCACGGCACGGATCGCACGACAGATCGAGCTTATGGATGGGGCGCTCCGGCGCGGGAATAGCTCCGCGCCAGTGCTGGAACCAGCAGCAGCGCCGAGCCGCCGATGACCGCCATGAGCAGGAACGTCAGCCCGCCAGCAGCACCATAGATGTTGCCGGAAAGCCAGATCAGCAGGCCGGTCGGGGCGGAGAAGCCCAGTGCCGACATCAGCGCCTGCGCGGTGCCGGCCCGGTGCGCCGGCATGGTCCGCAGCACCAGCATGGTCGAAAGATGCTGGCAGGCGAACGTCGCGGCGTGCAGGAGCTGTATCGCCGCCAAAGCAGGCACGTCGGTGACGAAGGCGGTCGCGGTCCAGCGCAGCGCCGAGGCGGCGGCGGCCAGCGCCGTGAGCCGGGCAGGGCCGAGCCGCTCGACCAGCGTGCGGCCCCAGATGAACAGCGCGATCTCGGCGACGATGCCCTCGGCGATCAGCAGGCCGATGACGCCGTCCTGGATGCCAGCCGCGCGCCAGTGCAGGGTGGCGAAGGCGTAATAAGCAGCGTGCGCGCCCTGGATCAGCGCCGTCGCGGCCAGCGCCAGGCGGAAGCGTTTGTTGAACAACGGCCCTTGCTGCAGGCGAAGCCCCGGTACGGGAGCGGCGATGCTGGGCAAGGCCAGCGTTGCGATGCAGGTCAACCCATAGAAGCCGGCCACCGTCCAAGGCACCATGCCGCTGCCGACCCAACCCAGCAGCACGCCCCCCAACGCGGTGGCGGCCATGTACGAGATCGATCCGTAGGCCCGCGTGCGCCCGTAGTCGAGCCGCCGGACGGCGGCAAGGGCGAGGGTCATCGCGTCGGCAAGCGGGGTGAGCGCGGACGCGGCGACGCCCTGCACCGCCGCCAGCAGCAGGATCGCCGGGAAACCCTGTGCCGTCGGCAGCAGCGCCATGGTGGCCGCTGCCAACGCTGCTGCCAGCAGCAGCACTGCCCGGCGCCTGCCGATCCGATCCGCGAGCCATCCCCAGCCCGGCACCGTCAACACCCGCAGCAACGAGCCGAGTCCGAGTACCTGGCCGATCTCGACGCTGTTGAGCCCGCCGTCGGCGAACCAGACCGGCAGGTAGGCCGTCGTGACAGCCCCGGCCGCGAAGAACGTCGCCAGGAACAGGCCGACGCGCTGGCCGTCGCCCAAGGGGAGCAATCAGGCGGCGGCGGTGCAGGCCTGCGCGACGTCCCGGATGCGCCGCGCCATGGCGGCGATGCCGTTGCCACGGTTGGTGGACAACGCTTCGAGCAGGCCAAGGTCCTTCAGGAATACCGGATCCGTGGCCAGCACCTCCGCCGGTGGGCGCCCGGAATAGACCCGGAGCAGCAGGGCGACCAGACCCGACACGATCGCGGCATCGGAGGCACCTGCGAGCACGAGGCGCCCATCCTGGACCGCGGCCTCCATCCAGACCTGGCTCTGGCAGCCCGGCACGCGATGGGCGTCGTCCTGCCATTCGGCGGGAAAGCCCGGCAGCTTGCGGCCGAGTTCGATGATGTATTGGTAGCGGTCCATCCAGTCGTCGAACACGTCCAACTCCTCGCCGATCGCGGCGATGGCGGCGGCGGCGGAAGCGTCTTCAGGCTGGACGAAGGGAGTTGCGGTCATGCCGGGATCTACGGTCCGCCGGCGAAAGCTTCAACCCCGTGCTACGCTGATTGCTGCGCCCGCAAACGGCTCCGCACCCGTGCGCCAGGGGCGGAACCGTTGAGGCCAGCCTTCAAGCCTTAGCTATGCGCGAGCGTGTAGTGGTAGCCGCAACCATGACGCATCGTGGTCACGTCGAGCGAGCCGTTCGCCAGCGTCCCCGTCACGTTGGTGCCGTGCGCCGCGATGGAGGTCACGGTGCCGTCGGGACCGATCTTGCCGTGCGCGCCGCCCAACATGAACTTGTCGTTGCGCACACGTGCTGTGGCATTGACCGGCATCTTATGGCAACGCGGTGCGGAGTCGTCCGTCGAGGCGACGGAGCCCTTATACAAGCCGTTGACCGGCCCCATCGCCATCGGAGCGGGCGGCGGCGCGGGCTCGACCGCAGCCATCGGGGGCGGCGGCGGCGGCGTGCTGGCGCAACCCGCGACACCACCAGCAAGAATCAAAAACACAGCAATATTAGCGCGCATCGATAATCTCCTGTATGCAGTTCGACAAAGCAGAAACGATCTGCACCTGCCAATATTACGATTACAGGATAAACCGGCTCAGGTCACCTTTTGCCGCAAGCGGCGCGACACGCTCGTTGACATAGGCCGCATCGACCGTGACGAGCTCGCCGCCGCGGTCGGTCGCGGTGAAGCTGATCTCCTCCAAAAGCTTCTCCAGCACCGTCGCCAGCCGCCGGGCGCCGATATTTTCCACCCGGTCGTTGATGTCCGCCGCGAGATCCGCAAGCGCATCCACGGCGCCCGGCGTGAAGTCGAGCGTCACCGCCTCGGTCTCCAACAACGCCGAATACTGCTTCAGCAGGCTGTGCTCCGGCTCCGTCAGGATGCGGCGCAGGTCCGCACGCGACAGCGGCGCCAGCTCGACGCGGATCGGCAGGCGGCCCTGCAATTCGGGCAGCAGGTCGGACGGCTTGGCCAGATGGAACGCGCCGGAGGCGATGAACAGCACGTGGTCGGTCTTGACCGGGCC
>CAZZWN010000199.1:0-6746 GCA_964657765.1 uncultured Acetobacteraceae bacterium | reverse complement strand
ACCCTTTGGTCTAAGACCTACAATGGAAATCGTATGTTGGACGGTAAGGCTCGCACGTCGTTGGCGCCTTGCGGCCAAAGGGGCGGAGGCTCCTCCGTGTAGGAGCCGACGAGCAGTACGTTAGGGGCGAGGCCGGAGGGTGTCCGGTCGCAGAATGCATATTATGGAAACTCACCACCATCACGCACCGTTAATCTCCAGCACCATCCCATCATGCGCCGGCTCCATATGCGGCGGCAGTCGCTGCCGCAACCAGGCCCAATCGATGTCGTAGCCCATGTGCGTCAGCACGACCCGGCGTGGCTGCAGGCGCTCGGCCCAGGTCAGCACCTGTTCGAGGTTCGCGTGCGTCTTGTGCGGCTGACGCTGAAAGCAATCGACGACCCAGGTGTCGATCCCGGCCAACGCCGCAAACGCGCCATCGTCCAATATCGCAACGTCGGTCGAATAGCCAAACCCGCCAATGCGCAGGCCCAGCGTCGGCAGAAAGCCATGGTCCTGCTCGAACACCTGGACCTGCATTCCGGCCGCCGCAATCGTCTGGCCGGGCTCGATCGCCTGCGGCGTCAGCACCGGCCGAAAAAAATACGGCTGTGTCCACGGCTGGAACGCGTAGTCGAAACGCTTGTCCAGTTCCGTCAGGGTCCGCGGCGTGGCGAAGGCATCGAGCGGACGGCCGACCAGCCGGTTGAGGATACGGACATCGTCGATCCCGAGCACATGATCCGCATGGGCATGGGTGAACAAGATCGCATCCACCCGCGGCACGCCGCAGGCAAGCAGTTGCGTCCGCATGTCCGGCGATGTGTCGACCAGCAGGCGTTCGCCGGTATCGCCCTCGATCACGATGCTCGAACGCGTGCGGCGGTTGCGCGGTTCGGCCGGGTCACAGGCGCCCCAATCGCCGCGGCCATCGACACCGCCGATCTGCGGCACGCCTGCCGAGCCGCCGCAGCCCAGGATCGTCACGCGAAGCACGGCTACACAGTCCGCGCGAACAATGTGCGGACATTACGGGTCGTGAGCGCCGCCAACTCGTCGAACGCCAGTCCGCGCACCTCGGCCAGCTTGCGCGCAGTCTCGGCGACATAGCTGGGTTCGTTGCGTTTCCCGCGATATGGCACGGGTGCCAGGAACGGCGCGTCGGTTTCCACCAGCAGCCGCTCCGCCGGCACGTCCCGCGCGATCTCACGCAGCTCAACAGATTTCGGGAACGTCAACATGCCGGAGAAGCTCACGTAACCGCCCATTCGCAGCGCCGTCTCAGCCAGGCCCCGGCCCGAGCTGAAGCAGTGCAGCAGCATCCCAAACGGCCCGCCCGCCTCCCATTCGTCCCTCAGGATGGCCGCAACATCCTCGTCGGCATCGCGCGCGTGGATGACGAGAGGCAGCCCGCACAGCCGCGCAGCCCGGATATGCTGCCGAAAGCTCGCCTGCTGCACATCATGCGGAGCCTTGTCATAGAAATAATCGAGGCCGGATTCGCCGATGCCAACCACCCGCGCGTCGGTGGCAAGGCCAGCAATGGCAGCGGCCTCGGCGACCGGCGTCTCGGCGACGTTATGCGGATGGACACCCACCGTGCACCAGACGCCGGAGCGCCGGGTCAGCGCAATCAGCTCCGCGGATTGCGCGAGCCGAGTGCTGATCGTGATCATCTCCCCTACCCCGGCCGCGGCGGCGCGCGCCAGCACCGCGTCCAACTCCGGACCGATGAACGAGTCCAAATGACAATGTGAGTCGATAAGCATCAGCGCCCTACAAGCCTTCGGCAACGTAACGCGGGAACACGCCCCGTGGCACCGGCAATGCCAAGCCCGGCGCAAGCGGCGTCGCCAGGTCGGCCAGGCCCCGCTGCTCCGGCGGCGCACCCACCTGGTCCAGCATCGCCGCCATGCTGCCCGGCATGAACGGCTGCAGCACCGTCGCCACACACCGGATGACCTCGACAAGCGTGTTCAGCACGCTTCCCATGCGCGCCGTGTCGGTCTTGCGGAGCGCCCAGGGCGCCTGGTGGTCGATATAGGCGTTCGCCGCGCGGATCACCTTCCACACCTCCTCTAGCGCATCATGGAATGCGACCCGGTCCAGCCGGTCCCCCACCACCCCAGGCAGCGCCCGCGCCGCTTCGAGCAGCGCCGCGTCCTGCACCGTCGCAACGGCAGGATCGGGCAGCAGCCCGCCGCAGTTCTTCGCCACCTGCGACAGGGTGCGCTGCGCCAGGTTGCCAAGGTCATTCGCAAGCTCAACGTTGGTGCGCCGGATCAGCGCGGCATCGCTGTAGTCTCCGTCATTGCCGAACGGCACCTCCCGCAGCAGGAAGTAGCGCACGGGATCAAGGCCAAAGGTCTCCACGAGCCGCACGACGTCGACGGCATTGCCCAGCGACTTGCTCATCTTCTCGCCGGCCGCCGTCCACCAGCCGTTGGAGAACACCCGGCGCGGCGTCGGCAGCCCGGCCGCCATCAGGAACGCCGGCCAATACACCGCGTGGAACCGGATGATGTCCTTGCCGACGATATGCACGTCCGCCGGCCAGAACGGCCAACGCGGACTGGCCTCGTCCGGAAACCCGACAGCCGACAAATAGTTCGTCAACGCATCGAGCCAGACATACATCACATGATCCGGATCGTCCGGCACCGGCACGCCCCAGGTGAAGCTTGTGCGGCTGACGGACAGGTCGTTCAGCCCGCCACGCACGAAGCTTATGACCTCGCTCCGGCGGCTCGCGGGCGAGACGAAGTCCGGCTCGTTCTCATACAGTGCCAATAGGCGGTCCTGCCAGGCGGACAGCCGGAAGAAATAGGAGGGCTCCCTCACCCACTCCACCGGCGCTCCCGTCGGCGCCATCAGTGTGCCGTCGGGCCAGGTAGTCAGCTCGGATTCGTTGTAGAACGCCTCGTCGCGCACCGCGTAATAGCCCTCGTAGTGCCCGAGATAGATGTCGCCCGACGCGCGCAGCCGACGCCAGAGTTCCTGGCATGCGCGCTTGTGCCGTGCCTCCGTCGTGCGGATGAAGTCGTCGTTCGACAGGCCCATCAGCGCGGACAAGCCCTCGAACTGCGCCGAGATGCGGTCGGCGAACTCCTGCGGCGCGACGCCGGCGTCCTGCGCGGCCTTCTCGACTTTTTGCCCGTGCTCGTCGGTGCCGGTCAGGAAAAAAACGTCATGGCCATCGAGCCGCTTCCACCGGGCCAGCACGTCTGCCGCGAGTGACGAGTAGGCGTGGCCGATATGTGGCGCGCCGTTGACGTAATAGATCGGAGTGGTGACGTAAAACCGCTTGGTCATGGGGCGTTCAGCAGATCCAGGGTCGAGACGATCGCATGCCGCTTGTCCAAGTTGAACCGCTCGGTATCGTCCTGCAGCCGCGTGAGCGCGTGCCACAAATCGCCCCATTCTGCCAGAGGTTTCAGCCGCGCCAGCCGTTGCTGACCCGCATCTGCCCGCCCGCGCACCGTGTCGCGGACCAGCGCGCTGACGGCCTCCCGCAGAAGGTCCATGAAGGTTGCGAACCCGGCATCGCTCCGCGCCAGCTTGTCTGCGACCTCATAGGCGCGCGGCACCGGAATGTTCGGCGCAGCCCGCAGCACGTCCGCGACCACCGCTGCGATCTCGACGCCCTGCTCGTCCGCGAGCGCCACCGCCCGGCCCGGCGCGCCGCCAGCAAGCCCCGCAAGCGTCGTCCGCTCCGCCGCGCTCATTTCCGGCAGGCATTGGGCCAGTACGCAGTCCATGTCGCCTGTGCCGAGCTCGCCAAGGCGAAGCCGCCGGCAACGGCTGCGGATTGTCGGCAGCAAACGGCCCGGCGCCGCGCAGACCAACAACAGCACGGCGCGCGGCGGCGGTTCCTCGAGCACTTTCAGCAGCGCGTTGGCGGCGTTGCGGTTCAGGTGCTCGGCGCCGTCGACGACGACGATGCGCCAACCGCCCTCGGCCGGGGTCAGCTGCAGGAAGTCGGCGACGCCGCGGGCGCTGCCCACCACGATCTCGGACCGCAGCCGCCTGCGCTTGTCGTCCCACTCGCGTTCGATCGTCAGCAGGTCGGCGTGAGTCCCCGCTGCGACCCTCCGGAACACCGGGGCGGCCGGGTCGTTCGCCGCAGCGGCCTGGGCGCCGGGGCCCGCGAGCAAGCGCCGGGCGAACCGATAGGCGAGCGTCGCTTTGCCAACGCCCTCGGGCCCGGTCAGCAGCCAGGCGTGATGAATACGGCCGGCGCAGACCGCGTCGTCGATCACCGCCTCGGCCGCCGCATGCCCGAGCAGCAACGGGTTCTCGCGCGGCAGCAGCATCGTCATGCCAGGTCCGTCATGCCAGAACCGCCCGGCGGCTGATGACTGCCGCGAGTACTGCGCGATGGACGTCCTCGGTGGTGCCGTCCGCCGGAATGACGACGCAGCGCTCCGGCTCGGTGGCAGCGATGGCCGCAAACCCCGCCGCGACCCGGGCATGAAAGTCCGCATCCATCGACTCATACCGGTCAAGCGCCTGGTTTCGCACGGCGATCCGCTGGGCGGCGACGCCGGGGGAGGCCTGCAGGACGATGGTGAGGCCGGGCCGTACCGGCAACAAGCGGCACAGCGCCGCAATCAGGTCGCGGTCGGCGCCGAGGCCGTAACCCTGATACGCCATGGTGGAGTCGGCGAACCGGTCGCTGATCACGACCTCGCCGCGGGCCAAGGCCGGCTGGATGGTCCGCTCGATATGCTCGGCACGCGCGGCGAAATGGAGATAGATCTCGGCAGACGCCGACCAACCATAGGCGCGCGACAACAGCAGCCCGCGCAGCACCTCCGCGTTGGGCGCGCCGCCGGGCTCGCGGGTGCAGAGCACGGCGGCGCCCTCCGCCGTCAGCGCCGCGGCCAACAGCCGGGCCTGGGTGGACTTCCCGGCCCCTTCCCCGCCCTCAAAGCTGATGAACACGCTGGCGTCAGGATCCCGTGACGTAGCGGCTGACGACCGCGATTGCCCGGCCCGGCAATCCAAGCCGCGGCACGTCCGCACCGGCGAGCAACGGCACCTCCGTCGCCGGCACGCCCTCGCCGGAAACGACAAGTTTGCCGAGCACATCGCCCCGGCTGATCGGCGCCGGCACCGGATTGTCATACTCGACGGCAATTTTGGCGCTCTTCCGCCATTCCCGCGGCATCGTGAGGACCAAATCCTGGCCACCAACCAGGGGCACCGTCGGACTGGCGCCCAGCCAGATTTTTGCCGCCTCCACAGTGTCGCCGGCCTTGAACAGCAAGACGTTCTCGAACTCGCGAAAGCTCCACTCCAGCAAGCGTTCGCTCTCCTCGGCGCGCTGGTGCATCGACGTCAGGCCGTTCACCACGACCACCACGCGCCGGCCGCCACGGAGGCTGCTGGCCACGAGACCGTAGCCGCCCTCCTCGGTATGCCCGGTCTTCAGCCCGTCCGCCACGCCCTTCTGCACCAGCGGGTTACGGTTGCCTTGCTCGATTCCGTTGTATTTGAACGTCTTCTCATCATCGTAATGGTAGTATTCCGGAAAATCCGAAATCAACCGGCGCGCGAGGGTCGCGATGTCGCGGCACGACATCCGCTGTTGCGGGTCGGGCCACCCGGTGCAGTTGCGGAAGTTGGACCGGGTCAGGCCGACCTCCTTGGCCTTGGCGTTCATCAGCTCGGCGAATGCCTCCTCCGACCCGGCGACTGCTTCCGCCAGCACGATGCATGCGTCGTTGCCGGACTGCACGATCACGCCGCGTATCAGATCCTCGACCTTGACCGTGCCGTTCAGCGGCACGAACATCTTCGAGCCCTGCATGCGCCAGGCCCGTTCGCTGACCGGCAGCTCCTGCGTCAGCGTCAGGCGCCCGGCCTTGAGCATGCCGTAAACGATATATGCCGTCATCAGCTTGGTCATCGAGGACGGCGGCATCGGCGCGTCGCCATCCTTGTCCAGCATCGTCGCGCCGGTGTTGAAATCCATGATGAGCGCGTATTTCGCAGCGGTATCGAGCGGCCCAAGCGGCGTATAGGCCGGCGTGCCCGTCGGCGCCGCATCATGGGGTCGCCCGTGCGGCACTGGGCGGCGCTGCTCCGCCTGTGCGGAACCGGGCCGTGCCGCCAGGGCCGCGCCGGCCGCCAAGAGATGACGCCGGTCCAGCATGACGCCGCGCTTCCTATTCAACCACGATATGCGCATCGGTCACTCCCGCTTTGACTGCTCGGTCCAACGCCCCGTCTGCCTGACTTACGTCCGTGAACGGCCCTGCCCTCACCCGGAACGTCTCGGACCGTCCCTGCCGCACGCGCTCGATGGAGGCTCCGAGCCCGGCAAGACGCGCCCGAAGCCGCTCAGCATAGCCCGCCTGGCCGAACTCATCGAGCCTGAGCCATAATTGGCAGGGCGAAATTGGCACCCGGATGACGGTGTCCGGCAGGCTGCCCTGCGCCGCGGCGGCCGGAACATATCGGGTTGCTGTCCCAGGCGGAGCGCCGGGCGGAGCGGATGCGATACGGCGCAGCGTCGACCGCTGCAGCCCCGGCGGAGGTGCGAGTTCTTCGGAACTCACCCCCTCCCGCGGTGCGCTCGCCACCGCAACGGCCGGACTGCCCTGCAGCAGGTCGCGGAGCGCCTGGCTCGGCTCGCTCTCGACCTGCACGCGCACCCGGGTGGCCGCATTGTGCTTCATTCCGAGCCGGTCGGCCGCGTGCGGCGTCAGCCCGATCAGGCGGCCGGGGCTGGCCGGTCCACGGTCGTTGATGCGGATCAA
>CAZZWN010000198.1:0-6803 GCA_964657765.1 uncultured Acetobacteraceae bacterium | reverse complement strand
GTATCCGCCGCTCAGCTTGCGGAACGAACCCCAGAGCGCTGAATAGGATGGGCTAGACACTGGGGCTGGATAGATAAAGATAGGTCCCGCCGGGCTCCGTCCCCGTCGAGATATGCAGCCCCATCGCCTGCTGCCGGCTCATTCCGGCGAAGGTGATGCTCGCGTCGATGCCGTTGCCCGTTCGGCCCAGGCCGCCGACGATATCCGCGCGCAAGGTCGCCCCTTGGGACCCCACCGCGCCGGAGACGCTGCTATCCCAATGGTAGCTGCTTACCTTGACGTCGAAGCCCCACAACGTCGCCGCGTCGCCGGCATGGAAGCCCTGGATCGTATTCCAAACCACCCCCGAGCTGCGCGCGTCCGTGAAGAAGGTGTCCTTGCCCGTGCCGCCCGTCAGGAAGTTGGAGCCGAGGCCGCCATCGAGCACGTTCTGCCCGCTCAAGACCTGGATCGCGTCGTCGCCGCTTCCGGTATGGATGAAGACGTTCGCCGCCGAGGTGCTCGCCGCCATCGCATCGGACCCGGCGTAGATATACTGCGACTGGATATAGCTGGGCCCGTTCGCGGCCGGGTCGTCCATCGCGACCGCGCCGGAAGTGCGAGCGGTCTCGTCCGAGAAGCCCATCCACTGCAGTTTTGCCGTCGAGAGGGTCTCGTTGTTGAACTGCAGCGCCTCGATGTTCGTCAGGCTGTCTTGCCCGCCTTGGAAGCTCACGTCGACCGCACCTTTGCTGCCGAGGGTGATGACCGCCTGCTGCCGCGACACCTCATAGCGCGCGGTATTATACCCGCCGCCGCCGTCGATAGTGTTGGTGCCCAAGCCGCCCTCGAGCACGTTGTCGGCATTGTTGCCGATGATGGTATCGTTGGCAGAACCTCCGACGGCATTCGCAATCAGCGAACGCGCGTCATTCTTATACTCCAGAGCGTTATAGACATTGGCTCTGGCGTATTCGACCGGCCCGAGCTGAGCCAATTGGGCGTTCGACCCGACCGAATACTGCCCTGGGTTCAGGTTGATCTGCACGCCGGTGTGATAGGCCGAGAAGTCGTAGGTCGCCTCCCGCCCGTCGCCGTTCCATAGCGTCAGGAATATCTTGTTGCGGTCCGCGGCCGAGTCGCCGGCATTGCCGGGCCGCCCCTGCCCGACGCCGTTCACCATCGTCTCGCCGCTATCCGGAGACCAAGAATACCGGGTCGGGCCCAGTACCTTGAAGTTAGCCCCATAAAGGTATTGCAGCGCCGCGATGTCGTCCATCATGTAGGTCTGCGGGTTGCTGTCCAGCGCGCACGTGTCCGAAGTGGCCGGCGAGCCAATATAGCTTGCATAGGTCATCACGCTATACTCAAGATCGTCCGACGCGGCAGGCAGCGTTTCATTGGCGACGCCGCCGGTTTCATGGCCGTGCTTCAGCCCAAGCGCATGGCCCAGCTCATGGATCATCGTCATGTAGGCATAGTTACCCGGCGCCGGCGTCCGGTAATCGGCATACGACAGCCCGTCATAGGCCTGGCCAAACCAGACATCGCCGGATTTGGAGCTCGTGCCCGGAGTATAGGTGTAGGCGGTCGGCGGCAGGCTGGACGAGCCCAGCATGAAGGTCGCGGGTCCGGAGCCCACGTCCGTGAACGTCTCGTTGGTGAACGACGCCACCGATCCCAGCCCCATGGTCGCATATCCCGACAGGCTCGACTTGCCAGTCAACGCGAAGTCGGCCGCCGCATGCTGCGCCGCGGAAACTCCGCGAAAGCCCTGGTTCGCCTCCGAATAGCCGGCGTCGTAGGCGGAAGATGATGTCGGGAAGCTGAAGGTGATCGTCGTGTAGGTCCAGGCGGACCCAATCAGCACGCCATCGATCGATTGGTTGCCGCTCGCCGCCACCGTCCTGATCGGGGTCAGCCCAGGCTGAACCGAATCCGCCATCAGGGCCTTCATCGAAAGCGAAGGATCCTGGCCCGCGATCGTCGGATCCTGCAGCTCGTCATGGTCGTTCAGAGGAATAGGACGCATGACTGTTTTTGATCCTGCTTAACGTGTTTCGTTAGACTGGACCTTACAACATCAACAACGACAAACAACTTAACGTTGCCGCGTTGTAATTATACTACTCGCTTCGTGTCCGGATCAAAAATGATCTCGTTTTCAAGCAGACTATGCTATGGACCAAACGATCCCCATCCCGCACGCCAGACCGGCGAACCACCGCGTCGCCGATTGACACCGCCTCAGCGCCGCACATCTATGCCCGCCTATGGACCCGGCGATCCCGCACATCATCCACCCGCCCTCGCTACGCCGCCGCGCGGTCATTGCCGCCGCCGCCAGCCTGGCGTTGCCGGGACTGCTCCGCGCCCAAGGCTCGGCCCCGATCCGCATCGGCGAGATCAACAGCTATTCCGCCCAGCCGGCCTTCACCCTGCCCTACCGCAACGGCATGGAGTTCGCAGTCGACGAGGTCAACAACGAGATCAACAACGGGATCAACGCTGGCGGCGGCGTCCTTGGCAGGAAGCTGGAGCTGCTCACCCGCGACGACGCCGGCAAGCCGCAGGACGCGATCCGCCTGGCCGGTGAGCTGCTGGGCGACCAGAAGGTCGACCTCCTGGCCGGCGGCTATCTCTCGAACGTCGGCCTCGCGCTTGCCGACTACGCCTTGCAGAACCGGCGCCTTTTCGTCGCCAGCGAACCGCTCACCGACGCCCTGGTCTGGGAAAAGGGCAACCGCTACACCTATCGCCTGCGCCCCTCCACCTACATGCAGGCCGCGATGCTGGTGCCCGACGCGGCCAAGCTGCCGGCCAAGCGATGGGCCACCGTCGCGCCGAACTACGAATACGGCCAGTCTGCGGTCAAATGGTTCAAGGCGCTCCTGCTGATCCAACGCCCGGACATCGAGTTCGTCGCCGAACAGTGGCCGCCTTTGGGCCGCATCGACGCAGGCGCCACCGTCCAGGCGCTGTCCCAGGCCAGCCCGGACGCCATCTTCAACGCGACCTTCGGCGCCGACCTCACCAACTTCGTCCGTGCCGGCAACACCCGATTGCTGTTCGACAAGCGCGCCGTCGCTTCGCTGCTGACCGGCGAGCCCGAATACCTCGATCCCCTTGGCGACGAGGCGCCGGAGGGCTGGATCGTGACCGGCTACCCGGCCGCCGCGGTTCGCACTCCCGCCAACCAGACCTTCGCCGCCGCCTACCAGCAGCGTTTCAAGGCGTCGCCCCGCATGGGTTCCGTCGTCGGCTACGCCCTTATCCATTCGATCGCCGCCGGCATCAGCCAGGCCGGCAGCACCGAGACCGAGGCGATGGCCGACGGTTTCGCCGGGGCCCGCTTCGACACGCCGTTCGGCCCCGCGTCGTATCGCCGCATCGATCATCAATCGACCCTCGGCGGCTATGTCGGCACGCTCGGCCTCGACGGCGGCCGCGGCGTCATGACCAACTGGCGCTACGTCGACGGCGCCGACGTCCTGCCCGGCGACAATGAGGTCCGGAAGCTCCGCCCTGCCTGACACGCTATTTGTTCCCGCGCCGGGGGCATCCTGACCTCCGCCGTCCTCCTGCAGTTGCTGACCGGCCTGGCCGGCGCGTCGTCATTGTTCCTCGTCGCCGCCGGCCTGACCCTCATCTTTGGCGTCACCCGCATCGTCAACTTCGCCCACGGCAGCCTGTGCATGCTCGGCGCATACATCGGCTGGTCCATCCTCACCCGCCTCCCGCGCGACCCCGGCTGGTTCGTGGCCGGCGTGCTGCTGACCGCCGCCGCCACCGGCCTGATCGGCCTCGCGCTGGAAATGACCCTGCTGCGCCGGATCTATCGCGCGCCCGAGCTGTTCCAGCTGCTCGCCACCTTCGGCGTCGTCCTCATCATCCAGGACGTGACCCAGTTCGCATGGGGGCCGGACGACCTGCCATTGCCCCGCGCCCGCTGGCTGCGCGGCTCCGTCGAACTGCTCGGCGGCCGCTTCCCCACCTACGACCTCGCCTTGATCGCCATCGGCCCGCTTGTGCTCGGACTGCTCTGGCTGCTCATCAACCATACGCGCTGGGGCACGCTGGTCCGTGCCGCGACGCTGGACCGCGACATGCTGGGCGCCCTCGGCGTCGACCAGCGCCTGCTGTTCACCAGCGTGTTCGCGCTCGGCTCGGCGCTCGCCGGCCTGGGCGGGGCGCTCGCGTTGCCCGACGCCTCCGCCAATCCGGGCATCGACCTTGCCGTCGTCACCGACGCCTTTGTCGTGGTCATCGTCGGCGGCCTCGGCAGCATCGGCGGCGCATACTGCGCCAGCCTGCTCATCGCCATCCTGCAGTCGCTCGGCGTGCTGCTGCTGCCCGAGGCGACCCTGGCGCTCAGCTTCGCCCTCATGATCGTCGTCCTCATCATACGCCCTAACGGCCTGCTCGGCCGCACCCCGGTCTCCGCGCCCTCCGGACCCGCCTCGGCAACAGTCATCCGCCCGGCGCCCGGCCCGCTCCGCGTCCTTGGTGTCTGCGCCCTGCTGCTGGCCGCCACGGCACCGCTCTGGGCCGGCCCGTTCCTGCTCTCCGTCCTGACCGAAGCCGCCATCGCCATCCTGTTTGCCGCCAGCCTGCACGTCATGATGGGCCCGGGCGGCATGCCCAGCTTCGGCCACGCGGCCTGGTTCGGCATCGGCGCCTACGCCTCGGCGCTCGTGGTGCAGGGCCTTTCGGCGCCGATGCCGCTTGCCCTTCTGGCGGCGCCGCTTGCGGCCGGGCTGGCGGCGGCGGCGTTCGGCCTGTTCGTTGTGCGGCTTTCCGGCATCACCCTCGCCATGCTGACCTTGGCGTTCGCGCAGATCGTCTGGGCCGTGGCGTTCCAGGCCGTGCGCATGACCGGCGGCGACAACGGAATCCTGGGCATCGTCGCCCCCACCGCCTTGCGCAGCCCGGCCGCGTTCTACTGGCTGGCGCTTGCCCTCTGCGTCGGCGGCGCATTGCTGCTGCGCCGGATGCTGTATGCGCCGCTCGGCTACGCGATCCGCGCCGCGCGCGACAGCCCGTTGCGCGCCGAGGCCATCGGCCTCGACACTGCACGGCTGCGGCTCGCCGCCTTCACGCTGGCCGGGCTGGCGGCCGGGCTGGCCGGCGGGCTGTTCGCCTACGCAAAGGGCAGCGTCTTCCCGACCTATGTCAGCATCCAGCGCTCGGTGGACGCGCTGCTGATGGTGCTGCTGGGCGGCGTCGACACCATGGCCGGGCCGGTCGTCGGCGCGCTGGCCTATACCGGCCTGTATGACGTCCTCCTGCTCTCGGTCAGCTTCTGGCGCCTGGCGCTCGGCATCACGATCGTCGTGCTCGTCGTCACCTTCCCCGCCGGCATTGCCGGAGCCGCGCACAAGCTATGGCTGCGGACCCGCCCAGCATGAAGGGCACGGCGTGACCGTGCTGGCCGTCGAGGGCCTGGGAAAAAGCTTTGGCGGCGTCGCGGCCGTGCGCGGCGTCTCGTTTCGCATTGAGGCCGGCGAGATGCTGGCGCTCATCGGCCCCAACGGCGCAGGCAAGTCGACCTGCTTCAACATGGTCGGCGGCCAGCTTCGCCCCGATGCCGGCACGATCCTCCTGGACGGCCAGCCAATCGCCGGGCTGGCTCCGCGGGCCATCTGGCGGCTGGGCGTCGGCCGCACCTTCCAGGTCACCGCGACCCTCGCCTCCATGACCGTGCAGGAAAACGTGCAGATGGCGCTGATATCGCACGCCGGGGGCGTCTGGCGCGTCTGGGGCGCCGCGCGGTTGCAGCATGTGGCCCCTGCCCGCGCGCTGTTGGAGCAGGTCGGCCTCGGCGACCAGTGGGACCGTGCGGCTGGCCTGCTGGCCTATGGCGACCTGAAGCGCCTGGAGCTTGCCGTCGCCCTCGCCAGCGAGCCGCGGCTGCTGCTCATGGACGAACCCACCGCCGGCATGGCCCCCGCCGAGCGCTTCGCCCTCATGGCCCTGGCCCGGCGCGTCGCCACCGGCCGCCGGCTTGCCATCCTGTTCACCGAGCACGACATGGACGTCGTCTTCGGCACCGCCAACCGCATCCTGGTGCTGGACCACGGCGCGCTGATTGCCGAGGGCGACGGCCCCGCCATCCGCGCCAACGCCCGCGTCCGCCAAGTGTACCTGGGCGCCGGCGAATGCTCGACCGCCGCTGCCCGACAACCCCACCCGTTACAGCCCGGCCCGTTAAAGCCGCTGCTGACCGTCGAGAACCTCAACAGCTTCTACGGCCGCGCCCACATCCTGCGGGACCTGTCCTTCGCCGTGCTGCCGGGCGAAACCCTGGTCCTGCTGGGCCGCAACGGCGCCGGCAAGAGCACGACGCTGAAATCGCTCATCGGCCTGGTGCGCCCCGCCAGCGGCAGCATCCGGTTCGCCGGCCAGGAGATCGCCGGCCGCGAGCCCTATCGCATCGCCCGGCACGGCCTGGGCTATGTGCCGGAGGAGCGCCGGGTGTTCGCTGGGCTGACCGTCGCGGAGAACCTCGACGCCGCACGCCGTCCGCGCCGCCCCGGAGCAGCCCCTTGGACGGCGGCACGGCTATTCGCCCTGTTCCCCAACCTCGGCCCGCTGCGGCACCGCGCCGCGGCAAGCATGAGCGGCGGCGAGCAGCAGATGCTGAGCATCGCCCGCACCCTGATGGGCAACCCGCGCCTGATCCTGTTGGACGAGCCGACCGAGGGCCTCGCCCCGCTCGTTGTCGAGCAGATGGCGGCGGCGATCCTGGCATTGCGGGCGGAGGGCGTAACGGTGCTGCTGGCCGAGCAGAACCTGCATTTCGCCGCGCGTGTGGCCGACCGGGC
>CAZZWN010000197.1:0-6816 GCA_964657765.1 uncultured Acetobacteraceae bacterium | reverse complement strand
AGCAGCGCCGCCTCCGCCTCGATGCCGCCGACGCCCCAGCCCAGCACGCCGATGCCGTTGGCCATCGTGGTGTGGCTGTCGGTGCCGAACAGCGTGTCCGGATAGGCGAACGTCTTGCCCTCGATGTCGGCGGTCCAGATCGTCTGCGCGAGGTATTCGACATTGACCTGATGGCAGATGCCGGCGCCCGGCGGCACGACACGGAAGTTCTGGAACGCCGTCTGGCCCCAGCGCAGGAAGCTGTAGCGCTCGCCGTTGCGGCTGAACTCGGCGTCCATGTTCTCATGCAGGGCGCTGGCGGTGCCGGAGTGGTCGACCATGACGGAGTGGTCGATCACGAGGTCCACCTGGATCAACGGGTTGACCTGGTCCGGCCGGCCGCCGAGCTTCGTGATGCCGTCGCGCATGGCGGCGAGGTCGACGACGCCGGGGACGCCGGTGAAATCCTGCATCAGGATGCGCGCCGGGCGGAACGGCACTTCGCGGGTGCTGCTGCCGGTGCGGGCCCACTCGGCGATGGCACGCGCGTCGTCGACGGTGTAGCTGCCGCCATTCTCGAAGCGCAGCACGTTTTCGAGCAGGATTTTGAGGCTGACCGGGAGGCGGTCGGTCGGTTCTCCCAGCGCCTTGGCCGCCTCGGGAACGGAGTAGTATTCGTAGTCGCGCCCGGCTGCGGTCAGGGTGCGGCGGGTTTTCAGGCTGTCTTGCCCGATCATCTTCATGGCGGCGGTGCCTTCCTTTGGGCCGCACGCCGGCTTAGAGCCAAGGCATGCGGACGCTGCGAATTGCTATGGGCTTAGACCATATATGACGGGCAGGCGTCCACTGACCGGGCCGACTTTGATGGGGCGCCATGCAGAATTCGAGCCAAACCGGCCTTGTCGCAAGCGGCGTCGCGGCGTTCCGCGGGGAACGGCTGGTGCTGCGCGACTTGTCGTTCCATGTCCCGGACGGCGGCGCGCTGCTGCTGCTGGGCGCGAACGGGTCGGGCAAGAGCACGCTGCTGCGTGTTCTCGCCGGGTTGAAGCGTCCGGACGCCGGGCAAATCGCCTGGCGCGGGCAGGATGTGCGGGAGCATCCGGCGCCGGTGGCCTATCTCGGCCATCTCGACGCCATCAAGCCGGGGCTGACGGCGCTGGAGAACCTGGCGCTGGCGGCCCGCGTCGGGCAGGGCAGCGCGGCGGCGGCGCTGGAGGCGGTCGACCTTGCGGCATTGGCAGAGTTGCCGGCGCGGCTGCTGTCCGCCGGGCAGAAGCGGCGGCTGGCGCTGGCGCGGCTGGTGCTGTCGCGTGCCGGGCTGTGGCTGCTGGACGAACCGACGCTCGGGTTGGACACGGCGTCGGTCGAGCGGCTCGGCGTGCTGCTCGCGGCGCACCGGGCGGCTGGCGGGGTGGTCGTGACCGCGACGCACTTGCCGCTGCCGCTCGATAGCCCGATGGAGCTGCGGCTGTGACCGTTTTTTGGGCGATGCTGCTGCGGGAACTGCGGCTTTCGGTCCGGCATGGCGCCGACACGCTGGCGGCGGTGCTGTTCTTCGTGCTGGCCGGCGCGCTGTTCCCGCTCGCGATCGGCCCGGCCCCCGAAACGTTGGCCCGCATGGCACCCGGCATCGTCTGGGTCTGCGCGCTGCTGGCGGCGCTGCTGCCGCTCGACCGGCTGTTCGGCGCGGATTTCGATGATGGTTCGCTGGACCAGCTGCTGCTAACTGGTCCGCCCGCCAGCGCGGTCGTTGCCGTGAAGGCGCTGGCGCATTGGCTCGCGACCGGGGTGCCGCTGCTGCTGGCCGCCGGCCCGCTGGCCGTGATGCTGCAGCTCGACACCGCCGCGGTGCCGATTTTGCTGGTTGGGCTGCTGCTGGGCACGCTGGTGCTGTCGCTGTTCGGCACGCTTGGCGCTGCCGTGGTGCTCGGCGCCCGGCGCGGCGGCGTGCTGTTGCCGCTGCTGGTGCTGCCGCTGGCGATGCCGGTGCTGATCTTCGGCGCCGCCGCGACCGAGGCGGCGGCTGCGGGCGAAACGCCGCGCCCGCATCTTTTGCTGCTGGCGGCCGTGCTGGCGGCGGCGGTGCCGCTCTGCCCGCTCGCCGCTGGGGCTGCGCTGCGCGGTGCGGCGGAGTAGTCCGATGCGTGAGGTCCGGGCCGGAATCGAACCGGCATTCGAGGATTTGCAGTCCTCTGCATCACCACTCTGCCACCGGACCCCAAGGGCGGCGGCCGCTCCATACGCGGCCTGCCGGAGGGTATATCGGGCACACGCCAAACCCGGTCAAGCGCCGAGCAACCCTGAAGCTTTGCACCCGGCCGCACCGCCACCTATAACACCGGCGCATTGCAACACGGGCCACCCATGGATCAGGCTTCCTCCACCCCACCGGTCGACTACGCCGCGGCCCGCGACCATATGGTCGACGGCCAGGTCCGGCCCAATAAGGTCATCGATCCCCGTATCATCCGCGCCATGCGCAGCATCCCGCGTGAACGCTTCCTGCCACCGCACCTCGTGAGCATGGCCTATGTGGACGAGGACGTGCCGCTCGACCGGGGCCGCGCGCTGATGGAGCCGATGGTGATCGCGCGCTTGGTGCAGCTCGGCCGGGTGCGGGAGGGCGACCGAGTGCTGGTGGTGGGCGCCGGGCCCGGCTACGGCGCGGCACTCATGGCGGCCTGCGGCGGTCAGGTCACGGCGCTCGAGGAGGACGAGGCGCTGCTGGCGATCGCTCGTCGCACCCTGCCGGAGTTCGCGCCGGGCGCGAAGCTGGTGACCGGGCCGCTGGCGGCGGGGCTGGCGACCGGCGCGCCATGGGACGTCATCCTGATCGAAGGTGCGGTCCGCGCCATCCCGGCCGCCATCGCGCTGCAGCTCAGCCCGATCGGCGGACGCCTCGTGACGGTGCTGACGCCGGGCAATATCGTGTCGGGAGGGCAGGGGGTGCTCGCGGAGACGGGCCAGCACCGCGCGCCCAGCGCTGCGCTGCGGGCGGTGCCGATATTCGACTGCGCCACGCCGCTGCTGGCGCCCTTGCTGCCCAAGTCGGCGTTCCAGTTTTGATGCTGCCCGGCTTCGACGCTGCTATGCCTCCGTGCTGATCTGCGAAGCCGGCTGGTGATGGCTTCGAAACGTCGCTTGTGTCACGATATCGTTTGCGGGCGATTGCCCAAGCCAACGCAGGAGCTTTGTTTCATGCGCATTCTGAAATTGTGGGTCATCGCCGCCGCCGTCTTGATGTCCGGCGTCGCCGTGGCCCAGCCGCGCACGCTGCAGGACGCGCTGGCACTGGCGTACTCGAACAATCCGACCCTGCAGAGTTCCCGCGCCCAGCTCCGTGCGACGGATGAGGGCGTGCCGCAGGCGCTCTCCGGCTGGCGGCCGACGGTGGTCGTCGGTGCGGGCTACGGCTACGGCTTCGGCACCTTGCGGACCAATGGCGGCCCGAACTTCGCGGGCAACAACGCCCGCGAGAACCGCGATATCCTTACCGTGTCGCCGACGGTCACGCAGCCGCTGTTCCGTGGCGGGCAAACCCGGGCGAACACCAACCAGGCCGACAACCGGGTGTTCGCGCAGCGCGGGCGCCTGATCGCGACCGAGCAGCAGGTGTTCACCAATACGATCAATGCCTACGTGAACGTCATTCAGACGCAGCAGCTGCTCCAGCTCAACATCAACAACGAGCAGGTGCTGGCGCGTCAGCTGCAGGCCACCAACGACCGCTTCCGGGTCGGCGAGATCACCCGCACCGACGTGGCCCAGGCCGAGGCGGCGCTGGCGGGCGCGCGGGCGACGCGGCAGACCAGCGAGGGCAACCTGCAGACGGCGCGCTCCACCTACCGCCAATACGTCGGCGACCTGCCGGATCAGCTCGTCGAGCCGCAGCCGATCAAGCTGCCGATCAAGAACCAGAACGAGGCGACGCAGCTCGCGGCGCAGAACAACCCGAACGTCACGGCGGCGCTGTTCGACGACGCGGCATCCCGCGACGCCATCGACGTGGCGTTCAGCCAGTTGATGCCGCAGTTGAGCCTGCAGGCGCAGGGCGGCCTCACCAACGGCCAGCAGGTTGCCGGCCAGAGCACCCTGGGCGCCACCGTGCTGCTCAATGGCTCCGTGCCGCTGTATCAGGGCGGCGCCGAGTACTCCCGCGTGCGTCAGGCGCGCCAGACCGAGCAGCAGGCCCGCAAGACGGTCGACGACGTGCGGCGGCAAGCGGTGCAGCAGGCAGCACAATCCTGGGAGACGCTGGTGGCGGCGCGTGCGACCATCGACAGCACGCGCTCGCAGATACGCGCCAACCAGATCGCGCTGGAAGGCGTGCAGCGCGAGGCGATCGTCGGCAGCCGCACGACGCTCGACGTGCTGAACGCCGAGCAGGCGCTGCTGAACTCGCGCGTAACCCTGGTGCAGAACCTGTCGAGCCTGGTGACGGCGTCCTACACCGTCGCTGCCGCGATCGGCCGGCTGACGGCGCGGGACCTGAACCTGAACGTGCCCCTGTATGACGAAACCGCCTACTACAACGCGGTCCGCCAACGCCTGTTCGGCGTCAGCGACTACGCTGTGGACCAGCCGGGGCGCTAACGATGGCGACACCTCCGACAAGGCCATCGCCCGAGCTTGCGCCGGACCCATCGATGGACGACATCCTCGCCTCGATCCGCCGTATCCTGAACGAGGACGATACCCCGAAGTCTGCGCCGGACCCTGAAGAGCCGGATAACGGCGTGCTGATGCTGGACGACTCGATGATGGTATCGGAAACTCCGCCCGATGCGCCGCCGCCGGAAACCCTGGAGCAAACGTCTTTGCCCGAGCCACAAGCCGCTCCAACCCGTACGCCGGTCGATGAGCCGACGATTCAAACTGAACCGACGGTGCAATCCGAGCCCCTCGTGGCGCCCGCCGCTGCCGCCGCCGCCGGGGCGTCGGTCGGCGAACTGGTGCGCGCCCTTACCTCCGAGCGCAGCACCGCCGTCCACCGCGGTGGCCCGACCATCGAGGACCTGGTCCGCGTCGAACTCCGCCCGCTGTTGAAGGATTGGCTCGACAACCATCTACCGCCCTTGGTCGAGCGCCTGGTGCGGGCGGAAATCGAGCGGGTCGTCAGCCGTATGGCGCCCTGACGCCCGGATGCAGCAACGGCCTTGCGGCTTGACGCGGCCGGGTTAAAAGCATGGCTATGCTAAGCAAGTCCTTCGTTCCTGCCGAGATCGAGCCGGCCCTCTATGCCGCCTGGGAAGCCGCTGGCGCGTTTCGTGCTGATCCCGCCGCTGCCGCCGTGCCCTACGCCATCATGATCCCGCCGCCCAACGTCACCGGCAGCCTGCATATGGGCCATGCCCTGACGATGACGCTGCAGGACACGCTGATCCGCTGGCGCCGCATGCAGGGCCGCGACGCCCTATGGCAGCCCGGCACCGACCACGCCGGAATCGCAACGCAGATGGTCGTCGAGCGGTCGCTCGCGCAATCGAGCAACCAAACCCGGCAACAGATTGGCCGTGAAGCATTCATCGCCCGCGTTTGGGAATGGAAGGCGTCGTCCGGTGGCACGATCACCGAGCAGCTCCGACGGCTCGGCGCTTCGCTCGACTGGGCGCGCGAACGCTTCACCATGGATGAGGGCCTGTCGGAGGCGGTGCGGGAGGTGTTCGTCACCCTGCACCGCGAGGGCCTGATCTACCGCGACCGCCGCCTGGTGAACTGGGACCCGAAGTTCCAGTCCGCGATTTCGGACCTCGAGGTCGAGACGCGGGAGGTGCGCGGCAGCCTGTGGCACATCCGCTACCCGATCGAGGGTTCGGACCGGCATATCGTCGTCGCCACCACGCGGCCGGAGACCATGCTGGGCGACACCGCCGTCGCCGTGCATCCGGAGGACGAACGCTATCGCGACCTGGTTGGCCGCTATGCCATCCTGCCGCTCACGGCCCGCCGCATTCCGATCGTGGCCGACGCCTACTCCGACCCGGAGAAAGGCACCGGCGCCGTCAAGATCACGCCCGCGCACGATTTCAACGACTTCGGCGTGGGACAGCGGCACTCCCTGCCGATGCCGTCGGTGCTGGACCGCGAGGGCCGGATCACCCTGGCGGAGCTCGACCTTGCGACCGATGCGGCTTTTGTGCGCAGCCTTGACGGCCAGGACCGCATGGCGGCGCGCGCTGCCATCGTCGCCGAGCTTGAGCGGCTGGAGCTGCTGGACCGCATTGAGCCACACACCCACCAGGTCCCGCACGGCGACCGCTCCGGCGTGCCGATCGAGCCATTGCTGACCACTCAGTGGTACTGCAATGCGGCCGAGCTCGCCCGCCCGGCCATCGCCGCCGTCGAGGCGGGCGAGACCGTGTTCGTGCCCAAGCAATGGGAGAACACCTTCTTCGCCTGGATGCGCGATATCCAGCCCTGGTGCATCAGCCGCCAGCTCTGGTGGGGCCACCGCATCCCGGCCTGGTTCGGCCCCGACGGCCACGTATTCGTCGAGCGCACCGAGGCCGAGGCGCAGGCCGCCGCCCGCATCCATTATGGCCGCGACGAGCCGCTGGAGCGCGACCCCGACGTGCTCGACACCTGGTTCAGCTCGGCGCTCTGGCCGTTCTCGACGCTGGGCTGGCCGCAGGACACGCCGGAGCTCGCGCGCTACTACCCCGGCGACGTGCTGGTGACGGGGTTCGACATCATCTTCTTCTGGGTGGCCCGGATGATGATGATGGGCCTGCACTTCCGCCAACGCGTGCCGTTCCGCACCGTCTATATCCACGGCCTCGTGCGCGACGAGCGCGGGCAGAAGATGTCGAAGTCGAAGGGCAACGTCATCGACCCGCT
>CAZZWN010000196.1:0-6841 GCA_964657765.1 uncultured Acetobacteraceae bacterium | reverse complement strand
GGCGCGGCCGGGTCGGGCGCATAGGCCCGGGGTCGCGGTGATCGGGTCATCCCGCTTTATGTGCGCTTGTTGCCCGCGGCGGCAAGTGCTTGGGGTCCGGGGAGCGGGGGAACGTATGACCTTTTAAGAGTCGGCCAGGCGTAAAGCCCGTATGGGGACGAATGCGGAGCGGACATATTGCATTGACAACGATCTTCCTTTGTGGTAGGAAAATTAGTCTAGATCAAGGGAGGGTGTCGTTGGGTTGTGCGGATCAAGGCCGGCAGGATCAAATGCCGTTCGGAGATGCGGCGGGTGGCGAAGACCCCGATGTGTGCGTGGTCGGGCAAAGCACGGCAGACCACGTCTTGGCCCCCGGCTACGGCGCGCTCGCGTCGCTGTCTTCAGAGTGCATTGGCAGGCAAATGAGCAAAGAATCCATGATGAAGTTCACCGATCAAATGTTGTCCGAGTCGGCGTTCCTGCGCGACAACTGCCGCGACCTGGAACAGTATCGCGACCCGGAGGAGCCTCTGCCGATATCCTTGCTGGGCCATTTCGGTGGCGAGATCGCCAAGCGGTATGACACGATCGGTTTGGAGGAATGGAGACGCCTTACTGACCTGATCGAGCAAGGGCTGGCATCCGACGACACTGACGTGGGGACGGCGGTCGCGACGGGGCTCATCGAAGTGCTGATACACCGCGCCGAGGCAGTGGACGGCCTTTGGCCCAAGATCGAACAAGGCCTAGGTTCCCAGGCGCGGAGCTACGCCGCCGCTTATCGCAACGCCGACTTCACCGTGAACTCATCTCCGGGTGCAGAATAACGGCCTGGGAAGCGAGCGATCTTAGGGAGCGGCGCCAATCTTCCTGCGTCCCTGTCACGGAATTCCTGCAGACCGTTCGTATGCTCCCCAGAACTCCTGCTTCCCACCCGGCCGGTGCCGCGCTAAGCCTCGTCGCATGTCGAACCAGCCTCTCCGCGCGCAGCGCATCCGTGCCCTGGTGTCCGCCGCCTTGACGCCGGTTTTTCTGGAGGTGCGCGACGACAGCGCCCAGCACGCCGGCCATGCCGGGGCGACGCCGGGCGGGGAGACGCACTATAGCGTGCTGGTCGTGTCCGACCGCTTCGTGGGCCAGGGCCGGGTCGCCCGGCACCGCATGGTCAATGCGGCGCTGGACGGCGAATTCTCCCAGGGGCTGCATGCGCTGGCGCTCACGCTACGCACTCCAGACGAGCAGGCAGCCCTTAAGACGTGACCGGCGTCGCCCCGGTGTAGAACTGCGGCCACTGCCGGGCGACGACCGGGCTATCGGGCGCATAGGCCAGGCAGGTGCCCAGCATCATCGGCCTGAATGGCTTCTCTGCTACAGGTTGGTCGGCGCTGCCCATCGCGTTCGGCGCTGTCTCGCGCTTGACCCGTACGGCAAACATCGTCTGGAACGCGACTGTGCCCATCTGACCCAGTAACTCGCGCAAATGGGTGCAGCCATGCACGCCGCCGATCCGGTCGTTCGCCGCTTTCAGGAAGCCCGGGCCAATCTTGAGCCCGGCGAGCCGGACAAAGTTCGGCGCAGCGGTCGGGCAGATCGCATAGGGCCCATACTCCGTTACCGCCTCGAACGCCGTGATCACCATCTCGGCATCCAGCGTCATCCGCGCCAGCATGCGATGCAGCGGCACGCCGGGCTCGATCTGGCCGCGGTCGGAGTTGCTGAACGCATACGTCTTGGTGTCCGTCAGCCGCGCTTCGATATCGAACAGCCCGTCCTCACGGCGATAGCCGCGGAGTTCGATATCGCGCAGGTGCAGCGGCTCTCGCGGCACGGGTTCGCTCAGCGGCATCGGTCCCTCCATTCGCTGCATTGCAACATAAGGCGGAGCCAAGCGCATCGCTAGTGCTCTGACGCAGACGGAGGAAGCGGTCTGCGTCAGAGCACTAGCTTGATTTTGTGGACGGATTCAGCCAACGCCTTGAAGCAGGCGCTGGCATCAGACCACTAGATAAAGCGCGCCAGCCGCACGGCAGTGTGCCCGCGGCTGGGCCGCAGGCTCGGCATCACCAGCAGGCAGTCGTCATGCGGCGTGCGGATTTCGGCCGCCCCGTCCACGGCGATCAGAGTGTTGCGCCGTGGGATCACCTCGCCGCCGCGATAGGGCTGCACGAAGGCGAAGCCTGCGGTAGCGGCGGTGATGGTCATCGTGACCTCGGCGCAGCGCGGGTGCGGCGCAGGTGCGGGACCGTCCGCGAGGCCGGTGTGGCGCAGCAGCCCGGCGACGCAGGCGGCCGTCACCTCCACCGCCGCCGGCTGCCAGTGCTGCCCGGCCTCCACCAGCACGGCGGCTCCCGACCGGCCCGGCGCCGTAAAGTGGGGATAGTCGATCAGCCGCGGACCGGTTACGTGGCCCTTATCCGCCACGACCAGCCCGGGGATGCCCAGCGCCGCCGCGAGGTCGCGCCCCTGCAACGTGGGTCCGCTCAGGATCAGCGGCTCCGAGGGCCAGAGCATGGTGTGCAGGTCCAGCAGCATGTCGACGCTGTCGATCAATGGCCGCAACTCGCGGGCGCGGTCGAGCTCGGCGCTGCGCCGTGGGCTGTCGAGCACGGCCGGGTCCCACAGGCGGTTCATGTCCTCGTCCAGGAAGCGGGACGCGGTGGGCTGGGCAGGGTCGAACCGGGAGAAGGCGGCGATGTTGGCGAAGCCGAGCGTCAACTGGCCCCGCGCCGGTTCGACGCCGCTGCGCAGCAGCCGGTCCAGCACGACGGCGCCGGCGACCTCGTTGCCGTGCAGCACCGCGACCACCGCGACGTGCGGGCCGGGCTTGCCGGACCGGAACGTCGTGAACCCGCGCACCCCGGTGTTCCCAGGCAGCCACGGCGACAGGTCCGGTGGCGTCACGTCGACGGCGAAATGCGGGATGCCGCTCTGGCCCGCAGACATCGCCGGGGTCAGGCCGCCCGCCAAACTGTAGAACGGGCCGGCGTGGGAGAATGCGGAGGGACGGGCATCGGCGCACTCTATACCGCCTGCGGCACTCGGCAACGGGGTGTGCGTCGTGGCGGTCGTCACGCCTATGCTGGCGGCATCGGGGCGGCCTGCTATAACCGAAGCCGGGCCGGAGGGGGCGCATGCAACTTTTGATGAACGCGCTGGTCCTTGCGGCCGTTCAGACCCCCATGAACGCCGCAACCCTCGCGTGGGACGAAATGCCGTTCCGCCGTTTCATGGCCGGCTTCGCGCAATCGCGGCTGCCGGTGGCGGGGCTGGCGACGATCGTGCCGATCGCGCTGGCGGCTGTGGTCGCGCCTTGGATCGAGATGCGCCGCCTACGCGGCAAGCGCGTCGCCATAGTGCTGCTGCACCGGCCGGAGTTGATCAGCGCCGACGAGCCGGCCACGGCGCTGGTAGGGATCACGTATGATCTACCGGTGATTGCCGGCCACGCGGACCATATAACCGTGATGCACGCCGGACGCATCGTGGAAAAAGGCAGCGTGGACCGGGTGCTCGATCACCCGCTGCACGCCTATACCCGTGGCCTGATCGGCTCCTTGCCCAGCCGCACCAAGCGGGGAGGGCGGCTGCGCGGCATTCCCGGCATGACACCCGGCGCGCTGAACCCGCAGGCCGGCCGCGCCTGCCACCTGAACGACCGCTGAGCGGGCAGCGTCGCGACCGTCATGTCAGCAGCGTTCGACGCACCCGCCTTGCACCCATTGCATCGCCTATGGCGCGGCCTGCCTCAGGGCGCGCGGCGACGGCTGTTCACCCAGGCGACGGCGTTGCTGGCGCCGCATCCGGACCAGCCTGCCCCGCCAGCCCGCGCCGGGATCGCCGTGGCGGGGGAGCTCGACCGGGCATCGGGCCTGGGCGAGAGTGCGCGCTTGATGCTGCACGGTTTGGAGGCGCTGGGCGTGCCGGCCTGGCCCATGCGGCGCGGCGGTCCGTTGCCCCCGCACGGCGCGCCGCTCCTGTTGCATGTGAATGCGCCGCAGGTGCCGGCCGCGTTGCTGCGCCTCGGGCGCGCCGCGCTGCAGGGTCGCCGGGTGGTGGGCTACTGGGCGTGGGAGCTGCCGGTCGTGCCGGAGCTTTGGCGCGCCGGCCTCGCCTTCGTGCATGAGGTCTGGGCGCCGTCGCGCTTCACCGCAGCGGCGCTCGAACCGTTGCTGCCGGGCCGAGTCCGCCTCGTGCCGCATCCCGTGGCGACGCATCCGCCGGCGCCCTCTGCCCTGGGCCGGGCGGATTTTGGCCTGCCGTCCGATGCGGTCATCACGCTCGTGGCGTTCAGCCTGGCGTCCAGCTTCGAGCGCAAGAACCCGCTGGGCGCCATCGCCGCGCACCGGGCGGCGTTCGGGGATCGGGCGGACCGCCTGTTGCTGCTGCGTGTAACCAATCCGCACGATTTTCCCGCCGATTTCGCCCGCCTGCGTGCGGCGGCGGACCATCCGAATATCCGCATCGACACGCGCATCCTGCCGGCCGCCGACAACCACGCGCTCATGGCGGCCTGCGACATCGTGCTGTCGCTGCATCGCAGCGAGGGTTTCGGGCTGGTTCCGGCCGAGGCCATGCTGCTGGGCGTGCCGGTGGTCGCGACGGACTGGTCGGGCAATGTCGATTTCATGGACGCCCGCTGCGCCGCCATGGTGCCGGCCCGGTTGATTGCGGCGCGCGACCCCCGTGGCGTGTTCATGGCGCCGGGCGCGGTTTGGGCGGAGCCGGATCTCGGTGTGGCAGCGGCGCATCTGGCGAGGCTTGCGGACGACCCGCCAGCGCGCCAGGCGCTCGGCCGTGCCGGGCAGGCGGCGGCGCAAATGCGGCTCGGGCCGGGGCCGCTCGCGGCGGCGGTGCGTGGGCTCGGCCTTCCTGTCGCGTACGCCTCAGCATGAGAGTTCTGGTCTGGCAATGGGGGCGGCGCGGCGCCGGACCACGTTTCGCGGCCGAGCTCGCGCGCAACTTCGCCGGCGTTCCCGAGACGGAAACCCTGCTGTCGCTCGCCTCCGGGGCCGAAATCCTGCGCTCGGCCGCGCCGCCGCCTTGCGACCTGCGGTTCCATACCTACAACGGCGTTGCCGGCTTTGCCGCCCGTGCCTTGAGCGCGCCGCTGCTGGTCCCGCGGCTGGCGGCGTGGCTGCGGGACAGCCGGGTGGACGTGGCGCTGTGCGCGATGCCGGCAGCGCTCGATCTGCTGATGGCGGCGGCGCTGCGCCGGGCCGGGGTGCCGTTCGCCGTGGTGGTGCACGATGCGGACCTGCATCCCGGGGATGCCTTCCCGATGCAGATGCGGCTGCAGCGCCGCCTGCTGCGCCATGCGGACGGGCTGTTCGCACTCAGCACGCATGTCGCCGACCGGCTGCGGCAGCAAGGCATCGCGGCCGGACGGCTGCTGGCGACCGCGTCCCTGCCGCCGTTTGCCTTTGGCGAGCGTCCGCCGCCGCCGGGGGCGCATGGCGGGAGGCTTCGCCTGCTGTCGTTCGGGCGGCTGCTGCCCTACAAGGGATTGGACCTGCTGGCGGACAGCCTGGCGCTGCTCGGCGCACAGCCGGGCATGGAGCTCCGCGTCGTCGGCAGCGGCCCGGAGAGCAACGTGCTGGACGCGTTGCGGGCGCTGCCCGGCGTGTCGGTCGAGAACCGCTGGGTGCCGGAGGACGAGGTCGGCGCGCTGCTCGCCTGGGCCGACGGCCTCGTGCTGTCGCACCGCGAGGCCAGCCAGAGCGGCGTCGCCGCGGCAGCCGTGGCGGCCGGGCGGTGGCTGGTCGCGACCCGGGTCGGCGGTCTCGAGGAGCAGCTTCGCAACGAGCCGATGGCGCTGATGTGCGATCCGACGCCTGCGAGCCTCGCCGCCGCACTGTCGCAGTTGCTGGCCGGCAAGGTCGCGGTTCCCGCCCAGGCAAACGATTGCCAGTCTGCGTGGCGCGGCGTGGCGCACGCCATGGTGACCGAGATGGGCATCCTGGTCCGGCAATCGCAGCGCGACGCGTCGCCGCTGGCGAACTCGCTCGTCGGCAGCACTTTGCCCGAATGATCCAATACCAAAGGGCTGCAAGCATGGACCACCTCGCCGCCGTCGCATCGCTCGCCCAGGACCTCGTGCGCCTCGACAGCCGCAGCAGCCTGTCCAACCACGCCGTCGCCGACCGCATCGCGCACGAGCTGCACGGCTTCGAGATCGAGCGGCTGGAGTTCACTGATCCGGCCGGCGTCCCGAAATGCGCGCTGGTGGCGGCGCGCGGCACGGCCGGGCTGGCGTTGTCCGGCCATATGGACACGGTGCCCGGCACTGGGTGGCAGGACGATCCCTGGTCCGGACGCATCGAGGGCGACGTCCTGCACGGCCTTGGCAGCACCGACATGAAAGGGCCGCTCGCCGCCCTCATCGTCGCCGTCCAGTCATTGCCGGAGCGCGTGCCGGTGGCGCTGCTGATCACTACGGACGAGGAGACCACGAAACAGGGCGCGCGCCTGATTGTGGAGAGCAGCACTCTGGCCCGCCGCTTCGCCCCGCGCGGCATCCTGGTCGCCGAGCCGACCGGCATGGTCCCGGTGCGCGGCCATCGCGCCCATATCGCCTTCACCGCCACCGCGACCGGGGTGCAGGCGCATAGCAGCACCGGCGACGGCCGCAACGCCAATTGGACCCTGCTGCCGTTCCTGGTCGAGATGCACACCCTGTATGAACGTCTGCGCACCGACACAGCGCTGCAGGACCCGGCCTATGATCCACCGTTCAGCGACTTCAACCTGATCCTCGACAACCATGGCGCGGCCGTGAACGTCACGGTCCCCAAGGCCACGGCGCGGATAAAATTCCGCTATAGCGCCAGTCTCGACCCGACGCCGGTGGTCGCCGCCGTCC
>CAZZWN010000195.1:0-6857 GCA_964657765.1 uncultured Acetobacteraceae bacterium | reverse complement strand
GCTCGCTCGACACCTCCGGCACTGCGCCCGGCCGCTCCGCCGCGGTGCGCTGCGCTGCGGCCTGGGGCACCGTCTGCTTCGTCGGCGAGGGCGGCCAGGTGACGATCGACGTCAGCCCCGAGATCCTGCGCAAGCAGCTGACCATCGTCGGCTCCTGGACCTTCTCGACGGTGGGCCAGGCCGACTGCGCCCGCTTTATCGCCGAGCGCGGCTTGCCGGTCGACGACCTGTTCACCGACCGCTGGACGCTCGATCAAGCGGCCGAGGCCTATCGTGTGTTCGACGGGCAGGACACCGGCAAAGCGGTATTCTTGATGTAGCGGCCGACGTGGGGCCGGAATCGCAGCGATCGGCCGGGTGTGTCTCCGGCCGCGAACGAGAAAGAACGACATGCCCGATCCTACGCCGGACGTGCGCCAGGTCCTGGCCGCCGCCGCCCAGCGCCATGGTTTCAGCCCTGAGGCCGCGCTGACCGCTTGGCATGCCCTCGCCGACGGCCGTGGCGCGATGGCGCAGTTCAACCACCCGGAGCTGGGCGGCGTCGGCCAGTGGGCGCAGGGCGGCATGACGATGGTGGGCGACATGTTCAACCACGGCCTGAAAGCCCGCGTCGACGCGCTCTGCTCGGAGCTTGCCGGGCAAATGCAGCGCCAGGCGACGGCCTGCGTCGTCGAGCCCGCGCAGTTCCAGACCCAGTCCCAGGGCCGCCCAATCGGGGCAGGCTTCGCCGAAGGTTTCGCGGCGGGCGATTGGTGGCCGTTGGAGCTCGGCACGCCCGCATCCAGCGGCGCGCAGAACGGCCTCCGCTACGCCTATTTTCCAGGAACCCACCGGCTGGCCATCCAGCGGAATGGACGGTCGGAGCTCTATGATACCGGCGACCACCGCATATCCGGTGTCTCGCAGCAGCAAAGCGGGGCCGTGCAGGATCCCACCTTCTCCAGCGACAAGGGCCCGGTCCGGCTTGCCGACCTGAAGCCGGTCGATATGGATGCGCCTGCCGCATCGACAGATGCCCAGCCAGCGCCAGCGCAATACGCCGCGTCAAGCATGCCGCCTGCTGGCGACCCGCTTGCGGTCATCGAGCGGCTGGCCGAATTGCACCAGAAGGGCGTGATCACCGAGGCGGAGTTCACGGCCAAGAAGACGGAGCTGCTCAGCCGGCTGTGAGCCGATGCGTCCGGACGGGGCAGCGAAACCTGGGGAGGCTTCAGCTGTTCAAGAGACGTCGCCAAGTTTCGGATGATGTAAAACATGAGCTTACTGAACCCCAAGGCTCTCGGACTGCTCTCGGGCCCGGCCTTCATCGGCGGGGCGCTTGATGACCTGGCGGCGGCCTATGGCAGCGTCGCCGACGATTTGGCCGGCCTAGCCGCGCCTCCGGCTCCTGTTCTGGCGGCCCCAGGCGCGTTGCCGTACAGCGCGGTTTACTCCTTTGGCGACAGCCTCTCGGACGTCGGCAACCTTTACGCCCTCACGTTGCATGCCGTGCCGGCTGCGCCCTATGTGGACGGACATTTCAGCAATGGCGCGGTGTGGGTGCAGGACCTCGCGGCCCAGCTCGGCCTGGCCTCGCCCCAGCCCAGCGTGCTCGGCGGCACCGGCTTCGCCTATGGCGGCGCCGAGACCGGCGGCGAGGCACTGCATCCTCTAAGCCCAATCGACCTGCCGTCGCAGCTTGCCCAGTTCGCGGCCAGCCGCCCGGCGTCGGCCGCCAATGCGCTCTATACGATCTCGATCGGCGCGAACGACGTGTTCGACGCCGTCGGGGCGTATGCGGCCAACCCCAGCGGTGCGGTTACGGATGTCAACCAGGCGGTGGCGAATGAAACGTCGTTCGTCGCATCGCTCGCTGTGCTTGGGGTGCGCAATCTGGTGGTGCTGAACGTGCCGGACCTCGGCAAGACGCCCATGGAGACGGCCCGCGGCGCCGCCACAAGCGAGGTCGCGTCCTCGCTGTCCAAACTGTATGACGCCGAACTCAGCGTGGCGCTCAGCAGTCTGGCGGCGACGGACCACCTGAGCCTGCACTTGGTCGATGCCTACTCGCTGCTGGACAGCGGCATTGCCAACCCGGCCGCCTACGGTCTGACGAACGTGACGCAGCCGGTTTGGACCGGCAACTACTACAATCCGCTAAGCGGCACCCTGAACGCCACCAGCTCGGCGCAGAACGGCTATCTTTTCTTCGACAGCATCCACCCGACTGCCACCGGGCACGCGATCATCGCCAACGCGGCGCATGCGAGCCTCACGTCGGTTGTTTGACCCTGCAGATTTCGAACGCCCGTTGTCCGGCGATGGAGCGTTACGATCCGAACATCGCCCGCTCCGAATAGGCGTAGTCGCCGAGGCGCGGCGGGTTGGCGCCTCTGTAGAATTTCGGCCGCTGCGGCTTATAGACGCCGTGCACGCCGGGTAACGGCGCGTCCGCATCCACGTACATCAAAAGATAGCCGCGGCGGGCGAGGTGGCGCCCGAGCGCACCGGCAAACCGCTGCACCTCGCCGCCCTCGCTGCAATAGACCGGCATCGCAATGCCGATCACGCCATAGCGCCAGCGTGGTGCGAACACGAAGGGATAGCGGCGTCCGCCTGCCTCGCATATCAAGCCGATGCAGCCATAGGCGGAGTGGTCGCGCAACATGGCGATGTCCCAGGCCGTCAGGTGCTCGTCAGGGGTCAGGTCGTCGGAAAAAGGCGTCACGCGCGCCTTTGCCGCATCGCGCGAAAGCCATGCGAACGCGACGACGCACCCCTTGGAATACGGCACGTAGCCCTGAGCCCTGAGGATGTTCCAGGTGTGCGGCGCCGGGCTGATGTCGGTGTAGGTGGCGTCGTGCCGCAGCGCGCGGGAAACCAACACCGATCCATAGACTCGATATTCTGGCATTATCCACCAGCTTGACATGTTGCAGTATACTGGCGCCCCGGGCCTGACCTGCGTGAAGATCTGCAGGAGCACGCCGACTAATGTCCCTGCGTTTTCGAGCACATAGCCGAACCGCGGGTAGCCCGGCGGTGCGGCATGACGGCCCAATCGGTCAAGCGCCCGGACCCAGAAAGCGCGGTCGCGTTCGGCGCGAAAGCCAAGCGTCAGGATGTCGATGACGCCCTCTATGTCGGCGTCGACAATCTGTCGGCAGCGTATAGACCTGTCGTTCATGCGATCGATTATGGTAGCATGTTTATCCACGCAGCGCTGAACGTTCCAGGGCAGCACCGGACTTACCGGTTCACAAACACGTTGCGTTACAAGCGGTTAACCTCGGCGGGCGATTGCAGCCCGGTCAAGTCCCGGAACATGCCCATCGAGAGCTGCGCTGCTGCCGGCGAACATATCGAGCAGCCATGCATGACGCCGATCAGCCGTGGTCGGCTTGCAGGCCTCAGCGGCTCAACCGGATGAACCGCTCGGCGAGCGCGATGTCGTCTGCGACCCGCTGCCGACGCAGGGCGGCGTCGGCATCCTCGCCCCATGCCTCGACCTGAAACAGCTCGTCAAGGCTCGATAACCGATGCGCTGTCGCGGCGTCGAGCGCGCCATCCGCAAGCGCCAGGCCAAGGACGGCGCTGCCCAGCAACGGCACCGCCACGCCAAGCGCCGCCAGCGTGAGCACCGGCTGCCCGGCCATCGCCAGCTGGATGGCGTCGAGCGCCTCCGGATTCTGCGGCAAGTGGATAATCCCGGCAGTCGCCTGCAGCCGCGCGCCATATGTCCGCGCCGCCCAGTCCAACCAGGGCTGCCAAGCATGGGCCTGACGCACCACCAGCGCGACCGGATGGTCGGCGCGGTAGCACAGCAGGTCGGTCTCGGCATATTGCGCGAGCGCGACTGCGACGGGCGTGGGATCGGGAGCGATGCGGTCCTGTGCGGTCCCGGCGAGCCGGGTCAGCGGCACGTCGTCCAACGAGAACTCGCTGCCCTTGGCACCCCCGGCCTGCTGCCACTCGGTGGCAATGCCGTTTGCCAGCGCCGGGGCAGTGATGGTGAGCGGCATGCCGCCGGGATTGCGCCCCGGAATACGCAGGGGCTTGCCATCGAGCAACACGGCAAAGCCGCCTTCGATCGGTTCCACGGCGGCGGTGTCCCAGAAACGGCGCAAGCGGGCTTCCTTTAACGCAACAGGCGGCGGAGCAGATCGGCCGGCTTCGGCACACGCAACGCATCAGCAGGCGTCGAGTTGGCGGCCGGCATCGGCCCGGGCCGGCCGTCGCGCGCCAGGGCCAGTTGCGCCGGGCAAGCGTCCGGGCCGGGCGGGGCGCCGATCACCAATGCGCCCTGCTCGCCGCCGCCGATCGCCACTTGCGGACGCGGCGACCGCCAAGGGCCGGCCAAATGTGCCGGAACCGCGACAGAAGTTGCGCCAAGGCGCAGCAAGGTCCGCAGCCGCAGGTCCAGCGTCTCGTCCGCGAGATCGATACCGCCGTCGCCCTCGACATGCAGGCGGGAGGCATCGAGCAACAGTGCCCGGGCAGTCGCTTGGCCGGCCGCGGCATCGAACCGCAATGCCAGGCAGCGCACGGCGCTCCGCCCTCTCAGGTCGACCGGCAATCCGCGCAGCGCATCCCCGAACAGGCCCGCGAGCCAGTGGTTGTCCAACTCGCCGTCCACCATTGCCAGGCCGACATGCCCGTCCAGCGACGCCGCAATCGCCCGCACGCTGGTCCCGGCGCCCCTGAGCTGGACATCGGCATCCGTCCGGCCCGTGGTGAGCTCCGGCGCGCCGAACGCCGCCAGCAACGGGCCTGCCTCCATGCCTGGCGCCTGCAGCGCGACCTCGACAGTCGGCGGAGTCGCTGCAGCGTCTGCCTGCACGACCGCCTGGAACACGCCGCCCGGCGCCTGGGCCTGTAGCGGGTCGACGCGCAGGCGCCCGTCCTGCAGCAGCAACCGGCCACTTACCGCATGGAAGGGCATTTTACGCCAGAGCACCTCGGTCAACGCGACCTGCAGGTCGGCATCAGCCCGGAGCAGCGCATCGAACGGCAACGGTGCGTCCGGCAGCAGCCGGGTTGGCGGTGACGGCGGGGGCGGAGTTGGGGCGAGAGTTGCCGGCGTGGAAGCCGACGGCGCCGCAGGCGAGGCCGTCGCGGCGAACGCGTCGAGGTTCAGCCGCTGCGAGGCGACCGTGCCCTGCATCGACAGCCGCGGCTTCCACCCCACGACGACATCGCCCGTCAGATCGCCCTGCGGCAAGCTCAGCCGCATGGCCCGCAGCGCGACGGCGCCAGCGTCGTCGATCGACACCCGCGCATCAAGCGCGACATCCCGCAGCGGCGGCAGCGTCCGGCCCAGCAACGGAGAGAGAACCGCCGGGTCCGCCACCTTAATCGAGATCACCATGGCGCCGTCCGGGCCCAGCGCACCGCTGGCGCTGCCTTGGACCCCACTGCCTTCGAGGGCCACCTGCAACGGCCATGCGCCCGCGCCGATCGCGGCGAGCGGGCCGGCCGTGCCGTTTATCCGCAGGTCCAGGCCACCCGTCGCCAACGTGCCGGACAGCGCGACCGGTGCGACCGACCCGGCCCCAGCGGCGGTAAGCGTCGGCACCGCAACCGCATGAAGGCTGGCGCCGTCGCGCCAGGCCACCTGGCCATCGCGAACCCGCACGGCGTCGACCGACACCCGCATCCGTGGCCCGGATACGCCCGCCGGGGCCGAAGATGTAACGGGCGGCGCAGCGGTGGGCGTCAGCAGCCAATTCGGCTGGCCCGCCACGTCGCGCTCCAGCAACACGTCCGGATCCACCAGCGTGATGCCACGCAGCTCCACTTCGCGTGACAGCAGCGGCAGCAACGCGACCCGGATCTCGATCTGCGTTGCGTGCGCCAGGGCCGGGCGGGACATGCCGAGCGGGTTGGACAACGAAACATCGTGCAAAACGATGGTGGGGATCAGCGACCAAGTCAGCCCGACCGGCCCGGCGATCGTCAACTCGCGCCCGGTGGAGCGCCGGACGGCATCGGCCGCCCGGGCTTTGAGCACGTCGGCGTCGAACAGCGCCGCGAACGCTGCAGCGGCCGCGAGCGAGAACAGCGCGACCAGGGCCACGACGACGAGCCCGATCCGCCCGGCGCGCCTCATCGCCAGGCGGGTGCCCGGGCCGGGCCGCCGTGGAAGCCCAGTGTCTTGAATGTCTCGCGCATGTGTGGCGGCAGCTCGGCCTCGACGACCAGGCGTCCGCCCGCGGGATGCGGCAGATCGAGCGCGCGGGCGTGCAGGTGCAGCTTGTCCGAAAGGCCCTCGACGAGCGCGGTGCCGGCGCCGTTATGGTCGGGTTCGTGGTATTTCACGTCGCCCACGATCGGCGCGCCAATTCCCACGCAGTGCACCCGCAACTGATGCGTACGCCCGGTGATCGGCGACAGCTCCAGCCAGGCGAGCTTCTGCCCGGCGTTGTCGAGCGTCCGGAAGTCGGTCACGGCGCGCAGCCCATCCTCGTCGTCCCGCGTCGCCGGCACGCTGCGCTCGCCGCGCAGGCCGGTATAGCGCAGCAGCGGCATGTCGATGCGGCCCTCCACCGGCACCGGGCGGCCGGCGACCACGGCCCAATAGGTCTTATTCACATCCCGCCCGCGAAACGCCGCCGCGAGCCTCGCCGCCGTGCCGGGCGTGCGCGCCAAGACCAATGCGCCGGACGTGTCGCGGTCGAGCCGGTGCACCAACCGGGGCCGGTGCTCACTGCCGGAGCGCAGCCCGTCCAGCATGCCGTCGAGGTGCCTGACGATGCCGGGACCGCCCTGCACCGCGAGGCCGTGCGGCTTGTTCAGCACGATGATGTGGTCATCGCGATACAGCACCATGCGCTCCAGCTCGCGCGCGATCTCGGGGTTGAACACGTGCACCTCGGGCG
>CAZZWN010000194.1:0-6878 GCA_964657765.1 uncultured Acetobacteraceae bacterium | reverse complement strand
GGGACTTCTCCTCGCCGGGTGCAGCCAAACCGCTGGAGGCTGCGGCCTGGGCGAAATACTTCGGCGCCGGTTCAGGCAGTGGGACCACTCCCCCCGTCCAGCCCGCTCCCCCGGTTCAGCCCGCAACCGATACCCTGAAGCTGAGCCTGTCGGAGGATGCGTGGCAGGGCGACGCGCAGGCCATCATCACGGTCGACGGCAAAACCGCCGGCGCCACGGTCACGGTGACAGCCCTGCATAACCAAGGCGGAACGCAGAGCGTCACCTTGTCCGGCCAGTGGGGGCCCGGCGTGCACGACGTCGGCGTTCAGTTCATCAACGACGCCTATGGCGGTACCTCTGCCACGGACCGCAACCTATATGTCACCGCCGTGAGCCTTGACGGGCAGGCATCCGCCACTCCGCCATCCACCCTATATTCGAACGGCACGGCCCATTTCGCCACTTCCGCCAGCCCGCTTGTGCTGCAGTTGTCCGAGGACGGCTATCTCGGCGACGCCCAGTTCAGCGTCACGGTGGACGGCAAGGCGCTCGGTCCCGTGCAATCCGTGAGTGCTTCGCATGCAAACGGCGCCGTGCAGAACTTCGCCTTTGGCCAGGCGATCGCGGCCGGCACGCATGACGTGGCCGTGTCGTTCCTGAACGATGCCTGGGGCGGCACGGCGGCGACGGACCGGAACCTGTATGTCAACGCCATCGACGTGAACGGCAGCGCGATCGCGGGAACATCGGCAAGCATAATGACCACGTCGACCCAGCACTTCAGCGTAGTCGTCGCGGCGCACGCATGATGATTTGCACCATCAGCTCCGCCAATGCAGCGTCTGCTCCCGCAATGGGTTGACGAACTCCCGGCCCTCGTTCCGCGACGCTAGGTATTCCTTCTTCAGCCGCATATACCAGCGCACCTGCGTATCCGGGTCGCCAACGAACAGCGGGGCTGGCAGGGCCGGGTTGCCCACCAGCCGCGCCGCCACCTCGCGGTCCTGGTTCAGGAAGTCCCGCGCCATCCACGTCGCCGCCGGGCGCAACGGCGCGAGCCATTTCGGGGTCCAATACACGCAGTAGTGCACGTCCGTTTCCGTCGCGCTGATCGGCGTTGCGGCCGCCAGCACGCAGGCGGAGTGGCGGTCGCCCTGAATATGCTCGATCCGCACGCCCGGCAGGTGGATGCCGATGTCGATGCGCACGTTCTTGCCCAGCAGGCGATACGGGTTGGCGCCCTCCTTCAAGTGGTGCCGGAGCATGCGAAAGCCCATGCCGTCGGGCTCGAACTGCTTTTCCTTCAGCCGCAGCCGCGCCGCCGGGTTCTTTTTCCACCAGCGCGACGTGTGTACGAAGGCCGGATGGCCAGGGTCGAAGAATCCCCAGGCGGCAAGGTCGATTTCGCACGGGAAGCGCATCGTGGTCGTGACCTGCGGCGCTTCGCCCACGAAGCCCGGCACCGTCGGCACCGGCCCCGGCTCCACGCCCGGTGCGCCGATATGGACCCAGACGTTGCCCTGCACGTCCTGCGCCGGGTAGGTGCGCAGCCGGAACCGGCCGGGATCGGTTTGATCGTCGGGCGCCAGCGACGGGATCTCCGTGCAGCAGCCATCCGTGCTGCGGAACGCCCAGCCGTGGTAGCAGCATCGCAGCGTCTGCCCGTCGAACGAGCCGTGCCGCATCGGCATGCCGCGATGCGGGCACGAATCGCTCACTGCAAACACCGCGCCGTCGTGACGCCGGCCCAGCAGCACCGCCTCGCCCAGCAGCGACACCGGGAGCGTCTTGCCGGGTTTCAGGTTTCGAGCGGATACGGCCAGGTACCAGAAGCCGCGCAGCATGCCGTCCATCGGAGCAGAGTACAATCGGTCGTCCAGTCAATCCATAACGATGCGGGGCGCCTTCGGGTGACGCGCCGCCAGTCCGTCCCACACCCGGTGCGCGATGGCGGCGAACGCCTGTGCGGCCGCGCTGTCGGGGTCGGCGGCGCAGATCGGCGTGCCGGCGTCGGACGTCGTGCGTATGTCGAGCAGCAGCGGGACTTCGCCCAGGAAGGGGATGCCGAGCGCCGCCGCCTCGCGCCGCGCGCCGCCATGGCCGAAGAGCTCGGTGCGGTGGCCGCAGTTCGGGCAGCAGAACACGCTCATGTTCTCGACCAGGCCCAGCACCGGCACCAGCGTCTTCTCGAACATGCGCACCCCGCGCCGGGCGTCGATCAACGCGATGTCCTGCGGCGTCGACACGATGACGGCGCCACTGAGGCTCACCTTCTGTGCCATGGTCAGCTGCGCGTCGCCGGTGCCGGGCGGCATGTCGACGATCAGGATGTCGAGCGCGCCCCAATGCACCTGGCCCATCATCTGCTCCAACGCGCCCATCACCATCGGGCCGCGCCAGATCATCGCGGTGTCCGGATCGACCAGGAAGCCGATCGACATGGCGGACAGGCCCCACGCCTGCAACGGCACCATCTTGCCGTCGCGCGTCTCCGGCTTGCGGTCGACGCCGAGCATGCGCGGCAGGCTGGGGCCGTAGATGTCGGCGTCCAGCAGGCCGACCCGATGGCCCTGCTGCGCCAGCGCGACCGCCAGGTTCACCGCAGTGGTCGATTTGCCGACACCGCCCTTGCCGCTGGCGATGGCGACGATATGCCTGACTTCGGGCAGCAGCGAGGGCTTGGCCGCTGGGGCTGCCGGAGCCGCTTGCGTTGCCGGGCGATGTGCCGGCTCCGCGCGATGGGCGGTCAGCACCGCCGTCGCGTTGACGACGCCGGGCTGTTTTGTCAGCAGCGCCTCGGCCGCCCGGCGCACCTGCTCCATCGCCGGCGCGTTGCTGCGGTCGGTGCGGAGCGCCAGGTGAACCAGGCCATCCCGCTGCGTCAGGCTGTCCACCAACCCGGCTGCAACGATGTCCTGGCCGGAGCTCGGGTCCATTACGCCGCGCAGCGCCGCCCGCAGAGCCTCCGTCGTCGATGACGCCATCGCTTGTAAACCCTCGAACCTCGGTCAATATGCACGCAGCCGTGACATCGCATATGGCGATTGGATACCCGAGTGCAAACCGGGCCGCTGCAACCGACGGCGCAGATCTACAGGAGCCACTCCCTTTATGTCCTGGAATAATGGTGGCGGCTCTGGCCCTTGGGGCCCGGGCAACAACAACCCACCCCCACGCGGACCGAATCGAGGGCCATGGGGCAGCGGCCCGAACGGCATCCCGGACCTCGACGAGGTCCTGGCCCGGCTGCAGGCGTCCGCCCGCCGTTTCGTCCCCGGCGGGCCCGGCGGACGCCGCAACAACCCGCGGCTGATCGCGTTGATCGCGCTGGTCGGCGCCGTGATCTGGCTGGCAAGCGGGTTCTATCGCGTGGAGCCGGACCAGCAGGGCGTGGTGCTGCGCTTCGGCGCCTTCCAGCGCACGACCTTGCCCGGCCTCAACTATCATCTGCCATGGCCGATCGAGCAGGCGGTGACCCCCGCCGTCACCCGCATCAACCGCATCGAGATCGGCTTCCGCAATGCTGCCGACAGCGTCGGCGCCAACCGGATCGGCAATCCGGTGGACTTCGGCCGCGACACGTCGGGGCGGAGCGGCCCAGCGCGCGAGGCGCCCGAAGAGGCGCTCATGCTGACGGGCGACGAGAATATCATCGACATCAACGTCAGCGTGTTCTGGCGTATCCGCGACGCCAGCACCTACCTGTTCAACACGCGCAATCCCGAGAACACCATCAAGTCGGTCGCCGAGAGCATGATGCGCGAAGTGATCGGCCGCACCCCGATCCAGCCGGCGCTGACCGAGGCCCGCGCCCGCATCGAGCAGGAGGTCACGACTGGTGCGCAGGGCGTGCTGGACCAATACGGCGTCGGCGTCGAGATCACCCAAGTGCAGCTTCAGAAGGTGGACCCGCCCAACGCGGTCATCGAGAGCTTCCGTGACGTGCAGCGCGCCAACACCGACGCAGACCGTGCCCGCAACGAGGCCGAGAGCTACCGCAACGACATCGTGCCGCGCGCACGCGGCGATGCGGCCCGCGTCACCGCCGAGGCGGACGGCGCGCGCCAGGCCAATATCGCCGAGGCCGGCGGCCAGGCGCAGCGCTTCCTGAGCGTCTACAACGCTTATTCCGTCGCCAAGGACGTGACGATCAAGCGGCTGTATATCGAGACGATGCAGGACATCCTGACCAAGACGCCCTCGATCGTGGTGGACGACAAGCTGCAGGGCATCGTGCCGTATCTGCCGATCGACCCCACCGCTCGGCCGCGAGCCCCGGCGGTTGCCGCGGCACCGCCCGCGCCGCCGTCGGAGATACGCCGTTGAACCGCGCCGTCATCGCGGCCATCGCCGCCGCCTTCGTGGTGCTCGTGATCGCCAGCGCCAGCCTGTTCACGGTGGCGCAGACCGAGCAGGTGCTGATCACCCAGTTCGGCCAGCCGATCCGCGTCATCAGCACGCCGGGCCTGAACGTCAAGGTGCCGTTCGTGCAGACGGTCATCAGCTTCGACCGCCGCCTGTTGGACTATGAGACGCCGGGCGAGGAGGTCATCCTGTCCGACCAGCGGCGCCTGATCGTCGACAGCTTCACCCGGTTCCGCATCACCAACCCGCTGCAGTATTTTCAGGCGGTGGGCTCGGCCGAGGATGCGATCCGGGCGCGGCTGAACTCGGTCGTGACGTCGTCGCTCCGCCGCGTGCTGGGCAACGAGCAGCTGCTGAAGGTGCTGTCGGCCGACCGCGGGCGCATCATGGGGCTGATACGCGGGCAGGTGAGCGACGAGATGCGCGGGTTCGGCGTGACGATCGAGGACGTGCGCCTGCGCCGGGCCGACCTGCCGGAGGAGAACACCCAGGCGATCCTGAGCCGGATGAAGTCCGAGCGCGAACGCATCGCGAGCCAGGCACGTGCCGAGGGCGCCGAGGCCTCCGCCCGTATCCGCGCCGACGCCGAGCGTGACCGCACGGTGCTGCTGGCCGATGCTCGCGCCACTGCCGACCGCTCGCGCGGCGAGGGGGAGCAGCAGGCGATCAAGATCTACGCCGACGCCTTCCAGCAGGATGCCAAGTTCTATGAGTTCTACCGGACGATGCAGGCCTACCGCGAGGCGTTCGGCAACGGCCAGTCCCGCCTGGTGCTGACGCCGGACAGCGACTTCTTGCGTCTGCTGCGCCAGGCGCCGCAACAATGATGCAGCAGGGGCGTTGTTCCCAAACCTGCGAAGCGCCCCACCTAGCATCTCGCAGGCCTAATCTATCGCCTTGCAGCTATGTTGCCTGCATGAGCACACTCACTTTTCGCTGTCTCCTCGGGAGTTAAGCTATGCGCCTTCGGTCCCTCCGTGCATTCGCACTCGCCAGCGCGTTCGTTCTCCCGGCCGCGTTGCCGCCGTTCATCGCGCCGGCGGCGGCGCGCGGCGCCCCGGAAAGCTTCGCCGACCTCGCGGCCAACCTGTTGCCGGCGGTCGTGAACATCTCGTCGACGCAGAATGCGCAGGCGCGGGCGGACCGCAGCGGCCCGGAGGTCCCGAATTTCCCGCCGGGTTCGCCGTTCGAGCAGTTCTTCAAGGATTTCCTCGACCGCAACCGTCCGGACGGCCAGCGCCGCGGCCCGGGCCCGAACCATGGTGAGGGCGGGCCACAGGGCCAGGACGGCGGGCCGCCGAGCTCTGGCCGGTCCGTGAGCCTCGGCTCCGGCTTCGTCATCGATCCGGCGGGCTATATCGTCACCAACAACCACGTCATCGACGGCGCGGACGAGATCAGCGTTACGCTTCAGGACAACACGACGCTCAAGGCGACGCTGGTCGGAAAGGATGAGCGCGTCGACCTCGCGCTGCTCAAGGTCGAGAGCGAGAAGCCGCTGAAATTTGTGCCGTTCGGCGACAGCGACAGCGAGCGCGTCGGCGACTGGGTGCTGGCGATCGGCAATCCGTTCGGCCTTGGCGGCTCCGTCACTGCCGGCATCGTGAGCGCGCGCGGGCGGGACATTCGGCAGGGGCCGTACGACGACTTCATCCAGACCGACGCCGCCATCAACCGCGGCAACTCCGGCGGACCACTGTTCAACATGGCGGGCGAGGTCATCGGCATCAACACCGCGATCTACTCGCCATCCGGTGGCTCGGTCGGCATCGGTTTCTCGATCCCCTCCAATCTGTCGAAGTCGGTGGTGTCGCAGCTCCGGGAGTTCGGGCGCGCCCGGCGCGGCTGGCTCGGCGTGCGCATCCAACAGGTGACGCCGGACATCGCCGAGAGCATCGGCCTGAAGGATACGACGGGCGCCATGGTCGCGGGCGTGAACGACGGCGGCCCGGCCGACGCGGCCAAGATCCGCAACGGCGACATTATCCTGAAGTTCAACGGCCAGGACGTGAAGGAGATGAAGTCCCTCCCGCGCATCGTCGCCGAGACGGTGATCGGCAAGAACGTGCCGGTCGTGCTTTGGCGCGACGGCAAGGAGGTCACGGTGCAAGCCTCCGTCGGCGAGTTGCCCGACGACGTGCAGCAGGCGTCCACCACGCCCACGCCGGAGCGGGTCGCACCGCCCAACCGCACCTCGGAGATCTCGGGCCTGGGCGCGCGGCTGTCGCCGATCACCGACGACCTGCGCGACAAGTTCAAGCTGTCGCAGGATCAGAAGGGCGTCGTGGTGACGGACGTGATGCCGGATGGCAATGCCGCCGGCCGTGGCCTGAAGCCCGGCGACGTCATCGTCGAGGTGCAGCAGGAGGCGGTGTCGAGCCCCGCCGACGTGCAGGAGCGCCTGGACCGGTTCCGCAAGCAAAACCGCAAAACGGTGCTGATGCTGATCCAGAGCGGCGACGGCCTGCGCTGGGTGCCGGTGCCGCTTGCGAACGATAGCCCGAACAAGCCGGGCTAAGCGTCGAGGGGGC
>CAZZWN010000193.1:0-6929 GCA_964657765.1 uncultured Acetobacteraceae bacterium | reverse complement strand
ACCATGCGGACCAGGCCGGCGCCAAGATCCTGATCAGCGGCGGCGGGCGCTGCAATTTCACCAATGAACAGGCTGCGCCCGACCGCTTCATCTCCGGCAACCCCCGCTTCTGCACCTCGGCGCTGAGCCGCTACACCGCGCAGGACTTCATCTCAATGGTGCGGAAGCACCGTATCCCGTTCCACGAAAAAGCCTTGGGCCAGTTGTTCTGCGACGGATCGGCCCGCGCCGTCGTCGCCATGCTGCTGGCGGAGTGCGCGGCGGCGGGCGTGGACCTGCGGCTGCGCCACCGCATCACCGAGCTTTCGCGTTCCGGCGGCTTTCGGGTCCAGACGGACCAGGGCGGCTTCACCGCGCCCACCCTGGTGCTGGCGACCGGCGGCCTGTCCATTCCAAAGATGGGCGCAACCGGGCTCGCCTATGACGCCGCGCGCCGGTTCGGGCTGCCGCTCACGGAAATCCGCCCCGGCCTCGTGCCGCTGACCTTCGGCGGCGCCGAGCTCGGGCTCATGCAGCCGTTGAGCGGCGTGGCGCTGCCGGTGTCCGCCACCGCCGGGCGCCATACCTTTCGGGAGGCGATGCTGTTCACCCATCGCGGCCTGTCTGGTCCGGCGATCCTGCAAGCATCGTCGCTCTGGCGCGAGGGCGCGGCGGTGCAGGTGGACATGCTGCCGGGCGTCGACGCCTACGCCATCCTGCGCGACCGCAAGCGCTCACGCCCGCGTGCCGAGAGCCGCACGGTGCTCGCCGAACTGCTGCCGGCACGGCTGGCGCAGGCGTTGGCAACGGCCTACTTGCCTGCATCGCCGATGGCTGACCTGACCGACCGCGCGCTCCGCGGGCTCGCTTCGATGCTGAATGGCTGGCGGCTGACACCGGCGGGGTCGGAGGGCTACGCGAAGGCGGAGGTCACCCTTGGCGGCGTGGACACCCGCGCCCTGTCGTCAAAGACGATGGAGGCCAACGACGTGCCGGGCCTGTTCGTGATCGGCGAGGCCGCCGATGTGACGGGTTGGCTGGGCGGCTACAATTTCCAGTGGGCGTGGTCGAGCGGCTGGTGCGCCGGTCAGGCCGTGTAGCATCCCGCACGCGCGCCAACGCTATGAGCCCGCGAGCAAGGCGCTTATGGCCGCGGCCGGTACCGCAACTCCGCCGGCATGTGCATTGTTCGCGGCGACCTGGACGCCGGCGACGCGCAATCCGCCGGGCGTTCGCACCAGCACAGGGCCGCCGCTGGTGCCGCGAGTGCCGGCGCAGTCATGCGCCAGCATCATGCGCCCGTCTGCCCCGGTCGTGTAGCCCAACGCTACGCAGGACAGGTCCGCCGCGATCCGTTCCGCCCGGTCCTGCCCATAGCCGCCCAGCATCAGCGAACTGGCGATCGCTACGGGCTGCTCCGCCAACACGAGGATCCCGGCGGGATCGGCGATCGGCGCCGTTAGCGTCAGCACCGCAAGATCCGCCCCCTGCCCGCCGGGCATGAGCGGTGTATATCCCGATGCGATGCGATACGAGGCGGCCACCTCATGCCGTGCGAACGCGCCGTCCGCATAGCCCAGCAACACATGCACGGAGGTTGGCGGCACAAAATGGCCAAACTGGCGACCATACAGGCAATGGGCGGCGGTTATGACCGTTTGCGGGCCAACGAGAAACCCGGTGCAACGGGACACTCCGGGCACCTGCACCCGTGCGACCGCCGCCCACGGCATCGCAAACGCGTCGATGCCGACCCGAGCCTCATTCGGCCCAATTCCCGGAAGGCCGGCCGCAATGGCCGACGAAGCAACCCCGATCCTAGCGCTGCCCAGCGCCACAGCTACCCATGACAGGCAGCCGCCGCGCCAGGCCGCGATCATGCCATCAAGCAGCCTCGACCGAGACCGCCTCCGGCCCGCGGCGGCCATCGGCCACCTGCATCTTCACGGTCTGGTTGGGTTCAAGCCCGCTCAGGCCGCCCCGGTTCAGGGCGGAGATGTGCACGAACACGTCCTTGCCGCCGCCGTCGGGCATAACGAAGCCGAAGCCCTTCTCGGCGTTGAACCACTTCACCGTGCCGCGCTGCTCGACCGCCATGCTGGCGTCGACCGGCGCGCGCGGGGCTGGCCGCGGCCGTTCGGCGGCGTAGGACGACTGCTGCGGCACCGCAGCGCCCTCGTCGACACGGAGCACCTCGGCTATCTGCGGACCCTTCTGGCCCGGCGAAACAAGCACGCGCAATGCGGCGCCCGGCTGCACCGTCGTATGTCCGGCGCGGGACAGCACGCTGACGTGCAGGAACGCGTCGCCGCCGCCACCCTCGAGTTCGACGAAGCCGAAGCCCTTCTCGGCGTTGAACCACTTCACCACTGCACCGGTCTCGGGTCCGGTAGGCGCGGCACCGCGGGGAGCGCCGAAGCCAGGAGGGGCGCGGTCGCCGCCGCGCGGAACGAAGGCGTCGCGCGGAACATAGGGTTCGTCTCGGCCGCGTGATGGTGGAAAATCATCGTTCCGGTCGCGTCCGCGGGCTCCGCGGCGGGGGCTGTCGAAGGAACGGCGGTCAGGTGTGCGCATATCAGGTCTCAAACGGTATGAACGGAACGGAACATGGGACGCCGACGGCGCGGGCCAACCCATCGCAATAAGTAATCAGCTATGACATTAGCCGTTCCCATCGGCGAAGGCCAGCGAACACTTAAGCAATCCGCCGCACATTATCGCCGTTTTCAGCCCTGGATCGCCGTTTTCAGCACTTAATCGCTTTTTCAACCCCATGTCGCTTTTTCAGTCCTGGCCCAGCCGTCTTGCAAGCATCAGCCTGAAGCCGTGCCGCACCGGGCGCGGGCTGGTGCGGCCATATAGGAACCGAGCACGGCGGCGATCTGGCACGCGGTCATGCGCCGCGGCCCCCGCCGCGAGGGCTGTCGCCGCACGTTGATACGCAACACCCCGCCACCCGCGAGCGAGATCCGTAGGCTGCCCTGCTGGATGGCACGCACATAGAGCGGCACTCCGAGCCTCGCCGCCGGCATGCGACCCTCGGCGATGGCCGCTACCCGCTCCCGGTAGTCGGCGGCGAGGAACGGCGTCCGCGAGTGATAGTAGCCGACGGCGGTCATCCAATCCCCGGCCTCGTCGTGCAGGCGCCCGAGGAAGCGGGCGGCGTAATCGGTGTTCGCCGCCGGGTCGAATGCCTCATTGAGGTCGCGGAACGCCTGCGGGTGGGATTGCAGGTTCACCTGCATGCAGCCGACATCTATCTGCTGCACGCCGCGCGCCAACGCCAGCCGGGTCCAGATCACCGCGGCGGCCTTGCTGTCGAAATAAACCGCGGCGCCATCGGCGTTGACCACCCAGGGCCACGGCTGCAGCCCCGGCAACGGGGGCAGTGGACGGCCGCTCTCGGCCTTGGCGATTGCCGCCAGTATGCCTGGGGCTGTGCTGTGCCGGCTTTCGGCCGACGGCAGAGCGGCGATGCACTCCGCGCTCTGCGCCTGGTCCCAGCTCCGGCCCGCCGTGTTGGTCGTAGGCAATTCCGCCACCCCGGCAGTCTCGGGCAAGTCTGCCGCGGTGGCAGGCACGTAGGCCGCAATCAGGCAGGCTAATGCAATCCAAAGCAGGCGAAGGGACGTCATGACGCCGATCTAACGCCGTTTCCCGGCAATGCCTAACCTAATAGGTCGCCCATAGGCCGGGCACGGCGACTTCCAGCGAGTGCCCGTCGGGATCGCGGAAATACAGGCTGGTGCCGCCAAAGCTCTGGACCACCCGGCTTTCGACCGGGATGCCGAGCGTGGCCAGATGCCGCTCCCAAGCGTCGAGTTCCGCCAACGGCACCGCGAAGCACAGATGCAGCGTGCCGTGGCCGTCGTGGGGCGGGATGACGCCACCCGGCATCCGGCTTGGTTCGACCGATCCGCCGCGGCGGAACAGCAGCAGCACGCTGCCGCCAGGCACGGCCAGCCCGACCATGCGATCCTCCTGCAGCAGCTTCTCGAAGCCGAACACGCGCTGATAAAAGTCGCGAGACCGGTCGAGATTTGCGACATAGAGCGACGATTCGAGCTGCCTGGTCACGCGCGGAACAGCGTCAGCCATGCCGGCAGTCCCCTTCCTACAGGCGGCGCAGCACCTGACCGGCCGCCACGCGGGCACCGGCGCCTACGACCCGGGCGCCGACGGCACGAGCGTCGATTGCACGGGCACCCATGGCCCGCGCCGACGATCCGCTCAGCATCGCCAGCCCGATCAGCCCCACCCCAAGCGCCAAGCCGGCCAGGCCGCGGTTCTTGTTGGCCCACATCTGCACGCTGGTGCTGAGGCTCTCGTTGTCGAACGGCCCGTGGGTCGCCGACGGCTGCTGGCCGGGGCCGTTCAGGTTCGGATCGCGTATTTCCACCGCGCCGCCTTGGTCCGACTGCTGCGCCGTCACGCCGAACTTACCGGCGAAAAAGTCCAGCAGGCCGGGCGCGACCTTGTTCACCACCGCGAAGCCGAGTGTCGAACCCGTCACCTTCACCTCGCGCCGGCGCGTGGTCGCGGCGAGGTAGATGGCGTCCGCGACGATTTCCGGCTGATAAACCGGCGGCGGCGGGCGGACCGGCTTCGGCATATGCGAGGTCGCGTGGTTGTAGAACGGGGTGTTCACGGCGGGGGGATGCACCATCGTCAGGTGCACCGCGCTGCGATCGTTGGCCAAATCGGCCCGCAACGCCTCCGTGAACCCGCGCAGCGCATACTTGCTGCCTGAATACGGCGACTGCAGCGGCACCCCGCGATAGCTGATGGCCGAGAGGATCTGCACGACGGTGCCGGCATTGCGCGGCAGCATGCGGCGCAGCGCCACCCGCGTGCCGTTCACCGTGCCGAGATAGTTGACCTCCGTGACCCGGCGGAACTCGTCCTCCTCGATGTCCATGAACTTGCCGTAGACGCTGACGCCGGCATTGTTGATCCAGACGTCGATCGGGCCGAGCTCGTCCTCAATCTGCGCCGCAGCTACCTCGAGCGCCGCGCTGTCGGCCACGTCGGCCACCGCTGTCGAGGCGGTCCCGCCAGAGGCGACGACCTCCTTGCGGGTGGCGTCCAGGTTCTCGGCGCTGCGGGCGATCAGGCCGACGCGCCAGCCATGCTTGCCAAATAGCGCGGCGGTGCAGCGGCCGATGCCGGACGACGCGCCCGTGATGACCACGACCCCGGGCGAAGTGGCACGGCGCGGCGATGCGGCCGAGACGGCCGAGGGAGATTGCGTCGTTAGGGCGGAGTCGGACATGGTTTCCTCACGCGACAGGTTCAGGTCCGGACCCAACGCGGCCATCGCGCCGGGTTTCCTGTCCCATGCAAATGCCTTGGCATGGCCGGGCGGCAACCCCCATGTCATCAGCACATGCACGGGAGGTTTCCACGATGCCTAATGGACTCATCATCGGCGCGTCCCGCGGCCTCGGCCTCGGCTTGGTGCGCGAGCTCGCGGGCCGCGGCTGGACCGTCACCGGCACCGTGCGGTCCGCAGCCGACCGCGCCGGCGTCGAGGCCGCGGGCGGCGCATCCGCCATCGCCGACATCACCGATGCCGCCGCCGTCGCGGCGCTCCCCCCCACGCAGCTCGATCTGCTGTTCATCAACGCAGGCGTGATGGGGCCGGCGCACCAGGACGCCGGGCACGCCACCGCAGAGGAAGTCGGCGCGCTGTTCCTGACCAACGCCCTCGCCCCGGTCGCCGCCGCCCGTATCCTGCTCAACCGCATCGCGCCCGGCGGCGTGCTGGCGTTCATGACGTCGATCATGGGCAGCGTGGCCGGCAACGAACGCGGCGACATGGAGCTGTATCGCGCCAGCAAGGCGGCGCTCAACTCGCTGACGCGCAGCATGGTGGCGAAGCTCGATCACCCGCTCACGGTGCTGTCGCTGCATCCGGGCTGGGTACGGACCGACATGGGCGGCGACAGCGCCGACCTTGACGTCGAGACCAGCGTCCGCGGCCTGGTGGACGTGATCCTGGCGCGCCGCGGCACTCCGGGGTCGGCCTATATCGATTATAGCGGGACCGAGCTGCCCTGGTAGTCGCGCCGCTGGGATGTGGGCAGCCGGCGGGTCGGCTAAACCGGCTCCAGCCCGCACCAGCCGGCGATGGTCAGCGCCAGCACCCGCGTCACGTCATGCATGGACGCGAGACCCACGCTCTCGTCGATGCCGTGGATATTCTCGGCGTCCGGGCCGTAGCAGGTCGCCTGGACACCGCCATGCAGCGCATAGAAGCGCGCATCCGTCAGCCCAGGGGCGCTATAGTGCCGCAGCTCCGCGCCCGTGACCGCCGCATGCATCGCGGTCACCGCCTGCGCGATCGGCTGGTCCGGCGGGAACACGCAGCCATCCGCCATGAAGCCCTTGAACTCGACCGCGAGCCGGGCGCCGTGCAGCCTCGGGTCCTCCGCCGCCTGCGCGACGAGCGCCTCGATCTCCGTCCGCGCCGTGTGGCAGCTATGGCCCGGCATGACGCCGACCCGCACGCCGAGCCGGGCGCGGGTGGCGACGCTGCTGTTCCACTCGCCGCCGCTCAGGGTGCCGAAGTTGATGTTGATCGGGTGGTTGTCGGCGGCGAACGCCGGATGCCGCAGCTCGGCGCGGTTCATCGTGTCCTCATAGGCGCGGAATCGCTCCATCAGCACATACGCCGCCTCGATCGCATTCACCCCGGCCTGCATGTCGCGCACGTGCGCCGGGCGGCCGGTGACGGTCACCCAGGCCCAGACCACGCCGACCTCCGCAACATACAGCGCGGCGTAGCCCGGCCCGGGCTCGGGGATCACGCAGGCGTCGGGCCGCGGCAGCGCGTGCATGACCGCGAGCGCGCCGTTGCCGGTGCACTCCTCCTCGATGACCGCGGCCAACTGCAGCTCGGCCGCCGGCTGCAGCCCGGCACGGCGCAGCGCCGCGCACGCCATGACGAT
>CAZZWN010000192.1:0-6942 GCA_964657765.1 uncultured Acetobacteraceae bacterium | reverse complement strand
AATGCGTTATTGAAGCAGGCCGGTCTGCCTCAAGCTTTCTGATCAGGCCGTTGCCAACGAGCTTACCGCTACTTAGGCCGCCCGCTCGTTGAAGAAATCCGCATAGCCGAACAGGCCGGCCGAACCGCCCGTATGCAAGAACACCACATTTTCGCCAGGCGTGAACGCACCCCTCCGGATCAGGTCGATCAGCCCGGCCATGCCTTTCCCGGAATACACCGGGTCCAGGAAAATACCCTCCAGCCGCGCCACCATCTGCACCGCCTCCGCCATGCCCGCCGTCGGCAAGCCATAGCCAGCGCCGACGTAGTCGCAATTGGCCTCGACGGCATCCACCGGAACCGCCCGGTCGACGCCCATATGCGCCGCCGTCGCCTGTGCCAGGCGCAGCACGTTCGCCTCCTGCTTCTCCTTCGGCTGCCGCACCCCGATCCCCAGCACGCGGACCGGGCTGCTGAGCGCATGCAGCCCGGCGACCAGGCCCGCCTGCGTGCCCGCACTGCCGGTCGCGTGCACCAGGCGGTCGATGCGCAGGCCTTGCTCGTTCGCCTGCGTCACCAACTCCAGCGCGACCGCCGCATAACCGAGCGCGCCGACCGCGTTCGAGCCGCCGCCGGGGATCAGGTATGGCCGCGCGCCCTCGCTCGAAAGCCGTGCGCCGACCTCCTCGATCGCCGCCTGCATGTCGGCGCCGCCGGGGCGGTATTCGATGCGGCAACCCAGCAGCCGGTCCAGCAACACGTTGCCGCTGTTCAGATAGGCGCTGTCGTTCGTCTCGATCCGGTGTTCCAGCACCGCTGTGCAGGCCAGGCCGAGCCTGGCGGCCACGGCGGCGGTCTGCCGCACATGATTGGATTGCACCGCGCCCTGAGTGACCAGGTGGTCGGCGCCCTTGGCCAGCGCGTCGCCCACCAGGAACTCGAGCTTGCGCACCTTGTTGCCGCCGAGGCCCATGCCCGTCAGGTCGTCGCGCTTCATCCAGATCTGCGGGCCGCCCAGCGCCGCCGTGAGTCGCGGCAGCAATTCCAGCGGGGTAGGGGCCTGGCACAGCTTGGTGCGCGGGAACGCGGCGAGGTTCATGGGCGGGCTCCGATCGGCAGCCGAAGCTGGCTGGCCTGCCGCGAGCCTTGCAGAGCGATCATGTAAAATCAACATATCGGCCAGCCTGACCGCGCAAACGGTGGGTGACTTCACTGCCCCGCACGCTACATAAAGGATAGAATTCGGAGGGCACCACCTTGCACATCAGAATGAAGCGTGGCTGGGAACTGCCGGATCGGGACGCGACGCCGGAGGCTTTCGTACTGGCCCGCAGGACTTTGCTGGCCGGGGCCGCGGGGGCTGCCGCGCTGGCCAGGCCCTTCGCCGCACGGGCACAAGGCGCGCCGCGCAGCGCGAAGTACGATGGCGGCCGCGATCTTACCGCCGAGCGGGATGCAACGAGCTACAACAACTACTATGAGTTCGGCACCGACAAATCGATCTCACGCGCGGCACAGCGCCTGCCGGTCGCGCCATGGACGATCAAGTTCGACGGCCTCGTCGCCACGCCGCGGACGATGGACCTCGACGACATCCTGAAGCATGTGAGCCTTGAGGAGCGGGTGTACCGCCATCGCTGCGTCGAGGGTTGGGCGATGACGGTGCCGTGGACCGGCTTTCCGATGCGGGACCTCGTAGCCCTCGCTGGACCCACCTCCGGCGCGCGCTACGTGGTGATGGAGACCCTGGCCGACCCGAAGACGATGCCCGGCCTGCGCATGAGCTCGTTCGAATGGCCCTATGTCGAGGGCATTACGATGGCCGAGGCAAACAACGACCTTGCCTTCCTTGCCACCGGACTTTATGGCAAAACCATTCCGAAACAGAATGGTGCTCCGATCCGGCTCGTATTGCCCTGGAAATATGGCTTCAAATCGGTCAAATCGATCGTTAGGATGACCTTCACCGACAAGAAACCAACCACGTTCTGGGAGGGCATCCAGCCCCAGGAATATGGCTTTTGGGCCAACGTGAACCCGGACGTTCCGCATCCGCGCTGGAGCCAGGCGACCGAGCGCCTGCTCGGCACCGACCAGCGCGTGCCGACGTTGATTTATAATGGCTATGGCGAGTTCGTCGCCGGGATGTATGCTGGGATGCCGAACGAAAAGCTGTTCATATGATCGCATCACGCGTCCTTGCCGCCCTTGCGGCGATGTTCTTGGTCACCGCCGTGGCGATCGCATCGCTCACGCCGCTCGGCATGACATTGGGGCAGGGCCTCATGCTCCTGGACGGCGGTTGGCTGGCTTGGGTACAGAAGCACAGCGCTTCCTGGATGTGGAGCGGCATCGAGCTGCCGTTCCTGCTGCGGCCGCTCTGGCTCATCCCGGCGGCCTTGGGCCTGATCTGTGCCGGCGCCGCTGCAACGCTCAGCTTCGGCAAGCCGTCGCCGTCTCGCCGCAAGCGGAGCTGAGCAGCCGGCTTGCCAAGCCGATGACGCGGTGCGCCTCGTGCCAAAGCTCGAAGCGGCCGAGATCATCCAGCGGCGCGAACACCGCCTCCGTCACATCCCCGCCTGCCTCCGGCTCGCCCCCTTGCCACAGCCCCGCGAAGTCGATGATCGTATAGTGGAACTGGATCCGGCCCGCCGCGTCGCGGTGGATGCTGTCGACGTTCGCTGCTAAAACCAGCGGTCCGGCTTCCAGCCCGGTCTCCTCCGTCAACTCCCGGCGGGCAGCGTCTTCGGCCGTCTCACCGAGCTTCTGTGCGCCGCCGGGCAGGCTCCAGCTTCCCATTGCCGGTGGCTTGCCGCGGCGCACGAGCAGCACGGCCCACGGCGTATTGATGCCCGGCGGTTTGAGCAGGGCCACGCCGATGCCGACCAGCGGACGGGACGGATACTCACGGCTGGTCATTCCCGCTCGCCTATGGCCGAAGTGGAGACCTGTCAACGCCGGATCGTGGCTTGCGTTTTGCCGCGACCTTGCGCCGGATCGCGGGCCAGGGTATCCATTGAACAAGCTCAAGAAAATTCGTGGAGGACGCCGTGTCGATTACTCGCCGGGCTACGCTTGGCTCGTTGCTGGCCGCACCTGCGTTGCTCCGCGCGCAACATGCCCGGGCTGCGTCCCGCACGCTGAAAATCAGCCACCAATTTCCCGGCGGGACTGCGGAACAGGGCGATTTTCGCGACCGGCTCGTCCGCCGCTTTGCCGCCGAAGTGCAGCAGCGCACCGATGGCGAACTCGCCTTTGAGATTTACCCTGGTTCGTCCTTGATGAAGACCGTGGCGCAGTTCTCCGCAATGCGGCGCGGGGCGTTGGACATGACGCTGTATCCGCTGGCCTATGCCGGCGGCGAGGTGCCCGAGGTGAATATCGGGCTGATGCCATGCCTGGTGACCACCTACGAGCAGGGTCTTGCCTGGAAGCGGCAGCCGGTCGGGCAGGAGCTGGAAAGCGTGCTCGACAAGCGTGGGGTCAAGATCCTCACCTGGGTATGGCAGGCCGGCGGCGTCGCATCCCGCAGCACGCCGGTCGTGCAGCCGGACGACGTGAAGGGCCTCAAGGTCCGCGGCGGATCGCGCGAGATGGACCTGATGCTAAAAGCGGCGGGCGGCATCATCAGCTCGGTGCCGAGCAACGAGATTTACGCCGCCATGCAGACCGGCTCGCTGGATGCGGCCGTGACCTCTTCGACCAGCCTGATTTCCTTCCGGCTCGAGGAGATCAGCAAGGCCGTGACCACCGGGCGCACCGGCAGCTTCTGGTTCATGTTGGAGCCGCTGCTGATCTCGAAGCAGATCTTCGACAGCCTGCCTGCGACTCAGCAGGCCGTCGTGACCGAGGTAGGCGCGGACCTCGAGGCATTTGCGCTACAGGCGGCGAAGGCCGACGACGATGAACTGGCGAGCGTATACGCCAAGGCCGGCGTTTCGACGCACGACATCGACCCGGCCGCGATCCAGAAATGGAAGGCGCTGGCCCAGGACACGGCGTGGAAGGACTTCGCCGCCCGCAACGCCGCCTGCGCCGCATTGCTGAAGCTCGCCGAGGCCGTCGCTTGAGCAGCCACGGCATCGATGCTGCCTCGGGCGCCATCCCCGCGACGGATGTTCCGCGCCGCGGCCTGCTTGGCGGAATACAGGCGCTGCTGGACGGGCTGAACAGCGTCATGGCGGTGCTCTCGGCGCTCGCGATCGCAGCCGCCGGTGCGGTGCTGACCTGGGAGGTCGCGGGCCGCTACTTCTTCAGCATCCCGAGTGATTGGCAGGACGAGCTCAGCACGTTTTTGCTTATTGGCGCGACCTTCGCCTCCGCCGCCTGGATTCAGGCCCGGCGTGGTCATGTGGCGATCGACGCGTTGACCCACATTTTGCCGCCCGGCATCGACCGCGTGCGCCGGGTGCTGGCGGACTTGCTCAGCTTCCTGTTCGTAGCGTTCTTCGCCTGGAAGAGCGTGAGCTTGCTGCTGGAGGCGCTCGAAGATGGGCAGACGACTCCCTCCGCCTGGGGCCCGCCGCTGTGGATTCCCTATGGCTGCATGGCGGTCGGCATGGTCCTGCTGGCGCTGCAACTGCTGCTGCAGGTGCTCGGCAGCCAGCATCGCAGCAGCCAGCCCGCGCATCTCGCGCCCGCCCGGCCCTAGGCCGACGCCGTGTCCGTCCTGCAGATCGGCCTCATGTATGGCGGCGCGACCCTTGTCGCCCTGTTCTCCGGCATGCCCATCGCCTTCGCCCTCGGCGGCGTCGCGACGCTGTTCATGGTCGCGTTCATGCCGGCGGCGTCGCTCGATACCGTCGCGCAGAACGTCTATGAGGAACTGTCCAGCATCACCCTGCTGACCATCCCGCTGTTCATCCTCAAGGGTGCCGCGATCGGCAAGTCGCGCGCCGGCAAGGACCTGTATGACGCGCTGCATACCTGGCTGCACCGTGTGCCCGGCGGGCTCGGCGTTGCAGTGGTGCTCGCCTGCGGCCTGTTCGCCGCAATGGCCGGCAGCAGCCCGGCGACCTGCAGCGCCATCGGCAGCTCCGGCATCCCCGAGATGCGTCGCCGCGGCTACTCGCCGGGCTTTGCGGCCGGGCTCGTGGCGGCGGGGGGCACGCTCGGCATCCTGCTGCCGCCCAGCATCGTGCTCATCCTATACGCGGTCGCGGCCGAGCAGTCGCTGGGACGGCTGTTCCTGGCCGGCATCGGGCCCGGCATCCTGCTGGTTGGGCTGTTCGCCACCTACGCCGTCCTGCGCTGGAAACAGGAGTTCGGCCGCGCCACGACGGCCGCAGCCGGCGGCGCAGCCCGCAGCGAGATCCTGCGCCAAGACAGCTATACCCTCCGTGACCGGCTGACGGCCCTGCCGCGCGTGCTGCCGTTCCTGGTTTTGCTGACCGGCGTGATGGTGGCGCTTTACGGCGGCATCGCGACGCCCAGCGAGACGGCGGGCCTCGGCGCGGTCCTGGCGCTGCTGCTGATCGCGGTGATCTACAGTGCCTACCGTTTTGCCGACCTGAAGCCGATCTTCATGGGCACCCTCGGCGAGAGCGGCATGCTGCTCATGATCATCGGCATGAGCCTGCTGTACAGCTACGTCATGAGCTACCTCCACATCAGCCAGGCCGCAGCCGGCTGGATCGTGGGGCTGCATCTGTCGAAATGGCTGCTGCTGCTCGCGATAATGCTGCTGGTGGTGGTGCTGGGCTTCTTCCTGCCTCCGGTTTCCATCATCCTCATGACCGCGCCGATCATCCTGCCGCCGCTGCGCGCCGCCGGCTTCGACCTGATCTGGTTCGGCGTGGTGATGGCCGTGGTCATGGAGATGGGCCTGATCCATCCCCCGGTGGGGCTCAATATTTTCGTCATCAACCGGATCGCGCCCGACATCGGCTTGGGGCCGATCATCTGGGGCACCCTGCCGTTCGTCGCGATCATGGCCGTCGCCGTAGTCATTCTGTCGACGGTGCCGGGCATTGCGATGTGGCTGCCGAACCTGGTTTATTCGAAGTAGCGGCATCCCGCGTAAACCCGCGGCGAAGTAATATCGCAAGCCGCTTGCACCGGCGGCGCGGTCCGGTGATTGTGCGGCCATGGACACGCACGCCTTCGACGCAATCGTCATCGGTGCCGGGATCGCCGGCGCCACCGCAGCGGCACACCTCTCGGCCGACCGCCGCGTCGCGCTGGTCGAGGCCGAGGAGGCCGCCGGCTATCATAGCACCGGGCGGTCCGCCGCGATCTGGATCCTGAACTACGGTCCGCCGGAGGTGCGGGTGCTGACCGGCCTGTCCCGCAGTTTCTTCGAGCAACCGCCCGATGGGTTCACCGAGTCACCGATCCTGGCGCAGCGTCCCGTGGTGTTCCTGGCCCCGCCCGAGCAGCGCGAGCACCTGCACCGCTTGCTAGTGGAAGGTAGCGGCGTGCGCGAGGCGTCGCTCGCCGAGGCGTCCGCGCTGGTTCCGGCGTTGCGCTCGGGGTATGCGGTCGGGGCGGCGGTTGAGGACGATGCATTCGACATGGATGTCGCTGCCCTGCACCAGGGCTTCCTGCGCCTGCTGCGTACCCGCGACGGCGTGCTGGCGCTTCGGAGCCGGACCGGCCAGATCGAACGGCGCGCCGGGCTGTGGCACGTGCAGATCACCGGCGGCGACAGCTTCACGGCGCCTGTCGTCGTCAACGCCGCCGGCGCATGGGGCGACGAGGTCGCGCAGCAGGCCGGGGTCGCGCCGCTCGGCATTGTGCCCAAGCGCCGAACCGGCGTCGTCATCGATCCGGTGCCGTGGCAGGTGACCCGCTGGCCCATGGTGCAGGATGTCGACCACACCTGGTATATCCGTCCCGAGGCCCGCACCAAGCTGATGGTCAGCCCGGCCGACGAAACCGACATGCACCCGCACGACGTGGCGCCCGACGAGCTCGACGTCGCCATCGCCATCGACCGCATGCAGCAGGCGCTGGACATCGA